>JBEHWY010000077.1:0-17017 GCA_048498975.1 Actinomycetota bacterium
GGGTGCTCGCCGCCCTACCTGCCCACGGAGGGTGGCGAGCACCCTCCCCAGCACCGCTCGGGGAATCGACCGTTCAGCCGCCCAGCTCCGGCGGCATCGCCTTCGGCCCATCCGGATAAAGCTGCCGGAGCTGCTCCTCCGTCATCTCCAACGTGTTGGCGGCCTCCGGCGGCGCGCCCACCACCAGCCAGAGGGCGTCGGCTTCGGTGTCGTTGAAGGGCTGGCGGGGGGTGTCGGGCTCGACCAGGAGGGCGTCGAGGGGGGCGAGGGTGAGGACGTCGTCGCCGACCCGGATCCGGCCGGTGCCCTCGAGCAGGACGTAGAGCTCCTCCTGGCTGAAGTGGCGGTGCCTGGTCGAGGCCTGGCCCGGTTCCAGCCGCCACAGCCGCGCGCCCATGGTGCTCGCCTCGAGCTGCTTGCCGAGGTCGGTGTTGAAGACCTGCATCTGGTTCGAGCGGCGCCAGAAGGCGTCGGCGGCGGGGAGGAAGCGGTACGCCATCGCCACGGATTATCGCCCCTTCGACTCAGGCCTCTGGCTGGCCCCGGGGAGATGAGTGCGTACCGCCCTTCGTCGGCTTCGTCACGTCCAGGCCGAGAAGCGGCCTCAGCTGGAAGCGATCGTCGCCGGGCTCGAAGCCGCTTCCTCTTCGCGGTAGTCCTTCAGCAGCTCGATTTCCCGCTGGTGGCGGGGGTAGAGGAAGAAGACGACGGCCATGCCGAGGGCGATCGCGATCATCCCCGCCGCGTAGGTCCAGTCGCCGCCGTCGAGGAACGACTGGCGGGCGGCGCCGACGATCGGCTGCGCGTATTCGGGGTACTTCTCGGCGATGTTGACGGCGCCGGCGAAGGACTTGGTGAGTTCGTTCTGGACGTTTTCGCTGACGTTCTGGGCGTTGGGCGATTCGGCGATCTGGCTGCTGAAGCTGGCGGCGTAGCCGGCGGTCAGCAGGGCGCCGAAGATCGACTGCATGATCGCGCCGCCGAGGTCGCGCTGCAGGTCGGCGGTGCCCGAGGCCATGCCGGCGCGCTTGACCGGCACCGAGCCGGTCAGCGAGCGCGAGGCCGGGGTGCCGGCGAAGCCGACGCCGATCCCGACCAGCAGGTAGCCGAGCCCGACTTCCCAGTAGGCCGAGTCCTCTTCCCAGAGCGCGAACATGACGAGGAAGGCGAGCAGGCAGAAGGCGAAGCCGAGCAGGAGGACGAAGCGCGAGCCGTGGCTCTCGACCAGCTTCGCCGAGCGCGGCGCCACCAGCACCATCCCGATCGCCCCGGGCAGGATCGCCGCCCCCGCCCCCAGCGTCGTGTAGCCGAGCACGTTCTGGACGAACTGCTGGCCGATGAACATCGCCCCCATCAGCGAGCCGAAGACGATGATCCCGGCGCAGGCGGCGACCCAGAAGGTGGGGCGGGCGGCGATCTTCAGGTCATACAGCGGGTTGCCGGCGCGGCGCTCGCGCAGGAAGAAGGCGCCGATCGCGGCGACGGCGACGATGCCGAGGATGATCGCGGTCTGGCCCTCGCCCGGTTCGGGGGCGAGGTTGATCGCCAGCACCAGCGCCGCCACCATCGCGATCGAGATCAGCCCGCCGGGGTGGTCGACCGGCTCGGTCGTCTCGTTGACGTGCGCCGGCACCAGCTTCCAGGCCATGATCAGCGCGAACACCGCCAGCGGCGCGGTGACGAGGAAGACCGACCACCAGTCCCAGACTTCGAGCAGGCCGCCGGCGAGCAGCGGCCCCAGCGCCGAGAGGCCGCCGCCGAGCGCCGACCAGAGCGCGATCGAGCGGGTCCGTTCCGGCCCCGACCACAGCGCGGTGATCAGCGCCAGCGTCGTCGGGTAGGCCATGCCGGCGGCGACGCCGCCGAAGACGCGGGCGAGGAAGAGCACCGTCGCCGAGGGCGCGAAGGCGGCGATGATCGAGGCCGGGACCGAGAGCGCCATGCCCAGCACCAGCAGCCTCTTGCGCCCGTAGCGGTCGCCGATCGCGCCCAGGTAGAGCACCGAGGCGGCGAGGCCGAGCGAATAGCCGACCGCGATCAGGTCCATCGAGACCTGGCTGGCGTCGAAGTCCTTGCCGATGTCCGGCAGGGCGACGTTGGCGACCGAGAGGTTGAGGTTGGCGACCCCGGCGACGAGGATCAGCGTCCCGAGGACGAGGCCGGCGCGCTTGGGGGCGCTCGTTTCCACCGCAGCGAGAGGCTCAGACCTCGAGCCAGGTCCCCTTCGGGCCGAGGTTGCGCAGCGGCGTCTCGCCGACCGTGCTCGCGCAGCCCCAGTGCTCGTGGATGTGGCCGAAGACGACCAGTCGCGGCTGCTTCTCCTCGACCGCCGCCAGCAGCGCCGCGCTGCCGAAGCCGCCGTCGCAGTGACCCCTGGGCGGCGAGTGGAGGACGAGCACCGCGCCCTGCGGGCAGGGTGCGAGCAGCGCCGCCGCCGCCTCGTCGTCGAGGTCGAAGCTCCAGTCCCAGGGGGTGACCGGGACGCCGGCGCCGAGGCCGAAGAACTCGACCCCGTCGATCGTCGTGCCCTCGCCGTGCAGGACGGTCGCCGCCGCCCAGACGCCGGCGGCGGCGCGCAGCGCGTCGGCGGTCTCGTTGTTGCCGGGCACCAGCACGGTCGGCGTCTCGATCCCACTCAGCGCCTGGATCGTTTCGTCGAGGCCCTCGTGCACCGAGGCGAAGTCGCCGGCGCCGATCACGACGTCGGCCTCCGCCGCCATCTCGGTCAGGGCCGCCGCCTGTTCGAGGTCGCGGTGCAGGTCGCTGAAGGCGAGCAGCTTCACGGCCCCAAACCTACATCCCGCGCCAGCGTCCCCGCTCACCCCGAAAGGGTGAGAACTTACTCAGCAGTTCCTTGACGGGGCTTTACTTTGCGGGTGGAGCCTGAGGACGTGGCATCCCGCAGCGCCACCGTCACCGTCGGCTCGCCCCTGCCCGCCTGGCGCCGCGCCCGCCGCGTCGTCCTGCTCGCCGCCGCGATCTGCCTCGTCCCCGCCGCCGTCTCCTGGCTCGGCGCGATGAGCGGCCACCGCAACGTCGGCATCGACGTCGCCACCGTCGAGTGGGTCCGCTCCCACGGCGGCAACCCGATCGTCTCCGAAGTCGAGAACGCCTACTACACGCTGACCGCCCCCTCGAAGGGCGGGCCGGCACTGAAGAAGCTGCCCCAGGTCGGCGTCGCCGACGCCGAAGCCGAAGTCGCTCCGGCGCCCCACGTCTACCGGCCGCAGCCGATCAAGCCGCTGATCCACCCGGCGCTGAAGGGAGAGGGCAGGTGGCACGCCGCCGAAGCGCACGCCGGACCGCGCCCGCCGGTGCTGCTGACGACCTTCCGCAGCGACCCCGAATACCCCCAGTTCGTCGCCGGGGTCGCCTGGATCGACCACGCGGTCACCCATCTCGAATACGTCCCCGGCCTGGTCGAGCCGCCCGAAATCGAAGACCGTGGGACGGGCGAGGTGCCGCCGGCCAAGCGCCAGCGGCTGGTCGCCACCTTCAACGGCGGCTTCCCACTGGAAACCTCGTTCGCCGGCCTCGTCTACCGCGGCGACACGATCGCGACGATGGTCGACGGCGTCGCCACCCTGGTCGAGTACCGCGACGGCCGGCTCGACATCGTCGACTGGCACCACGGCGAAGACCCCAGCCGCCACGTCTGGTTCGCCAAGCAGAACCTGCCGCCGATCATCGAGGAAGGCAAGCTCAACCCCGACCTCTCCGACGGGCCCGAATGGGGCGCGACGGTCAACAACGCGGTCCGCGTCTGGCGCTCGGGCCTCGGCATCGACGCCCACGGCAACCTGCTCTACGCCGCCGCCAACTACCAGACGGTCGGCTCGCTGGCGGAAATCCTGAAGCGGGCCGGGGCGGTGCGGGCGATGGAGCTCGACATCAACGAAGACTGGACCAGCTTCATCACCTACCGCCATCCCGGCGCGGCGCAACCGTCGAACCTGCTGCCGGAAATGTTCCGGCCGCCGGAACGGTATTTGACTCCCGACGAACGCGACTTCTTCGCCGTCTACAAGCGCCAGGGCTCCGGCGCAGGGCACGAAGGCAAAGGGGCCGGGAGATGAGCTGGCCGCCGCGCCAGGTCTCGCCCGCCGCCCGCGCCCGCCGCACGCTGCTGGTCGACCTCGGCCTGGCGGCGCTGCTGGCCGCGGCCGCGCTGGCGCTGGCCGCCGGGCTCGGCGTCGTCGCCTTCTTCGCCCTGCCGCTGCTGCTGCTCGGCCTCGTCTGGGTCGGGGTCGAAGCCGCGCTCAGGCGGGGGCGGCGCCGCTGGCGCCGGCGGCGGGCCGCCTGACCCGGCCGAACTGGCGCGGCCGCCAGGGCCGCCAGGAGCGGGCCGGTTTGACTCCCTCGGTCTCCGCCCGCGCCCGCAGGTCGAGGTAGAGCAGCGTCTCGCCGAGCGCCACGTAGGGGATCAGCAGGGCGAAGACTGCGGAGCCGATCAGGTTGATCCAGACCAGCGGCAGGGTGGTGAAGATCAGCGCGAAGGTGGCGAGCGGGCCGGTGAGGACGGTGATCAGGAAGAGGAAGAGCGTGAAGCGGATCGTGTGCCACCAGCGGCCGCGGACGAGGTCGGCGCTGCCGTGGAAGGAGTCGCGGATGCCGCGGCCCTCGAACAGGATCTCCTGCTTGACGAAGCTCCAGGCGACGAAGCGATGGACCGCGAAGGGGATGCCGACGATCGTCAGCGCCAGCCCGTAGAGCGCCAGGATGTAGAGCATCTGGGCGCCGACCACGCTCCAGAAGCGGCGCCGCATGCCATGCCAGGCGGTGCTGAACCCGGGCCGGGTCTCGCCTTCGACCAGCAGCCGCACGAGGACGACGACGATCGCCGCGACGACCGCCATCGCCGCCGGCCGGCCGAGGCTTTCGAGCAGGTCGGCGGCGGCGAAGTCGATCCCCGAGCCGTCGGTGTCGTTGAGCGCGTGCAGTTCGCCGAGCAGCCCGGCGAGGTACTGGACGGCGCCGACGATCGGCACCGCGACCGCGGCGACCGGCAGCAGCACCCGCCAGTGGCGGCCGTAGAGCTGGCGCGCGGCGCGGGCCATCTGCCCGAACGAGCGCCGTTTCGCCAGCTGGTCGAGGTCGACCGGGCTCCAGCGGGTGAGGCCGACGAAGAGGACGATCAGCAGCGCCGCGACGACCAGGGTGACGATCAGCGCCGAGTGCGACTTGGCGTCGAGGTTGACCAGCTCGGAGGCGGTGGCGACCGCGGTGCAGAAGGCGCCGGCGACCGACGGGCCGAGCACCGGCGCGGTGCCGCCGGGCAGCCGCGGGCTGGTCGAGCGCTGCTTTTCCATCCAGGTGAACGGTTCGCGCCAGACCGTCTTCGTCTGCGGCCCCTGCGGGCCGTTGTTGTAGCCCTTTTCGCGTTCGCCCCAGCGGCCGTAGTAGGAGAGCCACTCGAACTCGCCCTCGCGCGGCACCCGGTTGGGCAGCAGCACCGGCCGCGGCCGCAGTTCGCGCACCGGCGCCGAGGTGTTGTCGCAGCCCAGGCCGGAGCCGTTCTGGCCGTTCTCGACGTAGACGGCGGAGTCGTAGAAGGTCGCGTGCGAGCCGGCGGCCGGGTAGACGACCGGGTGCGTGCCCTCCTTCTGCACCTTGCCGTCTTCCCAGTCGGCGCGCTCGCCGCCGGCGTGCTGGAAGAGGATGATCTTGCTCGGTTCCTCGCCGCTGTCCAGCGCCCGCTGCGGGTCCGCCGATTCGAAGCTGACCTGCATCCCCTCCCAGTCGCCCTCGTGCAGGTCGTTGAACTGGTTGAAGTACCAGAAGAACCAGTACTGCAGGGCGAAGCCGGGGTGCCCCTTCTCGCGGGCGATGTGGGCGTAGGTGACGAGCGGCGCCTTGCCCGCCTGGAAGCGCCGGCGGAAGTCGCGCGAGTAGACGCAGGTGTCGCCGAGCGCCTTGCCCCGCAGGTCGAGGTAGTAGGCGCCGCTGAGGCCGGCGATGTCGGCCGCGGTCGGCGCTCGCTTGACGTCGAGGAGGCCGCGGCCGGGGATGTAGGCGGCGAGCTCGACGTCGGGGTTGCCGAGCACCGCCTCGACGCTGGTCGGCTGGTACTGCTCGGCCGAGGTTTCGCAGGGCGGGTCCTTCTCTTCGCGCACCATCGTGATCGGCGCGAAGCGTTCGGCCAGCCGCTGCGCGGCGGCCCGTTCGGCGGCGCCGGTTTCGGCCGGGCCCGCCGCGGCGCCGGCCGCGGCGGGGGAGAGGCAGAGCAGGAAAAGGGCGAGGAGCGGGGCGAGCGTTGCGCGGCTCATCTCCCGCAGCAACGTACCAGCGTCAGGCGGGTTCTTCGCTGACCGCTTCTTCGACTTTGCCGCGCGGCATTTTCAGCAGGGCGACGACGAAGGCGACCGCCATCACGCCGGCGAAGGCGTAGAAGACCGTCTGCGTCGCCAGGGCGAAGTCGTGGGGGACGGTGGAGAACAGCTCGCCCGCCTTGCTGCCGGCGGCGTGGGCGACTTCGGTGCAGGCCGATTCGCCGCCGCCGCTGACGCAGTCGGCAACTTCGTGGGCCTGGTCGCTGGAGAAGCCCTTGCCGGTCAGGCTGTCCTCGAGGTGGGTCCGGTTCTGCACGATCAGGACCGAGCCGAGCACGGCGAGGCCGAGGCTGGAGCCGAAGTTGCGCACCGTCTGGGTGATCCCGGTCGCCTCGCCGTAGCGCTCTTTCGGCACCCGGTTGAGGGCGTCGGTGTTGGCGGGGGAGAGGACGAGGCCGACGCCGGCGCCGGCGATCACGATGTATGGCCACTGGTCGTTGACCGAGAGGTCGGTGAGGTGGTTGCCCCAGAGGTAGAAGCCGACGGCGGCCACCGCGCAGCCGACGACGACCGAGGGCCGGGCGCCGACCTTGTCGAGGATTTTGCCGCCCCACTGCGAGGCGACGGCGAAGCCGGCGAAGAAGATCAGCAGGTAGAGCCCGGTTTCGGAGGCGCTTTCGCCGAGCGAGATCTGGGCGTACATGCTGGCGAAGAAGAAGAGCGGGACGAAGGGGATCATCAGCAGGAAGAGGACGACGTTGTCGACCGTGAAGGCGCGGTCGCGGAAGACCTCGAGCCGCAGCAGCGGGTTCTCGACGCGGCGCTCGTAGGCGACGAAGCCGACCAGTAGCAGCAGGCCGGCGGCGATGCAGCCCCAGGTCGAGATGCTGCTCCAGGTCCAGACCGCGGACTGCTGCAGGCCCAGCACCAGCAGGCCCATGCCGCCGGTGATCAGGACGGTGCCGCGGAAGTCGATCGGCGCCGGGTGCTTCTCGTTGGCGGGTTTCGAGCGCCAGATCAGGAACAGGGCGATCAGCGCCACCGGGATGTTGACCCAGAAGATCGCCCGCCAGGTCCATTCGGTGAGGAAGCCGCCGGCGATCGGGCCGATCGAGGTGAGGCCGCCGGTGATCGCGAAGAAGATCGCCATCGCCCGGCCGCGCTCGCGGATCGGGAAGGCGCCGAGGACGATCGCCAGCGCCGCCGGGAACATCAGCGCCGCGCCGGCTCCCTGGATCAGGCGGAAGAAGATCAGCCAGGCCTCGTCGAGCGAGCCGGTCGGGGTGGCACCGCACAACGCCGAGGCGGTGGCGAAGACGATGACGCCGATCACGACCATCTTGCGGTGGCCGGCGACGTCGGCGATGCGGCCGCCGAAGGCGAACAGCGCCGAGAGCGCCAGCAGGTAGCCGTTGATGATCCACTGCACCCCGGTGGTGGTCAGGGAGAGGTCTTCCTGGATGCTCGGGACCGCGATCGCGACGATCGTCTGGTCGATGAACATCATCGCGACCGCGAAGATCATCGCCGCCAGGATCAGCTTGCTGTTCTTGCCCGTGTTTTCGTTCATTCCTCGCCCGTGAGTTCGCCCTGCTGGACCTTTTGTAGGAGAAGCGTTTGACCCGTATCGGCGGATTCCTGCCGAGCCTTAGTTCTGGGCCGCGGTCCGGTAGGGTTTCGCCGCGATGCCGGACATCTTCTGGATCGGACTCGGAGTTGCCGTCGCCGTCTTCCTGATCGGCGCCATCTCCGGTGCGCGCTCGCGCACCGCCAGCCTCGGCACCGGCGCCGCAATCGGCGCCTACCTCGGGATCATGATCGCCTTCCCGCTGCTGGCGATCGGCCTCGCCAACAGCTAGCCCCTCTCCTCCACGGCGAGTCGCAACCGCGCCCGGGCTCCGTGGCCGACGGGACGATTTGTCCTCCGTGGATGGACTTTTCGTCCCGTCGGCCCCGGGGGCGGTCCGCATACTCCGAGGCCAGCGGGGGTAGCCGTCAGGCGAACCCCTCCCCGACCGAGGAGCGCATTGATGACCCATACGACTTCGATCCCGACCGTCACCCTGCACGACGGCGTCGAGATCCCCCAGCTCGGCTTCGGCGTCTTCCAGGTGCCGCCCGAGGAGACCCAACGCGCGGTCGAGTCCGCGCTGGAGGCCGGCTACCGCCACATCGACACCGCCGCCGCCTACCGCAACGAGGCCGGCGTCGGTGCCGCGATCGCCGCCTCCGGGCTGCCCCGCGAGGAGGTCTTCCTCACCACCAAGCTGTGGAACAGCCAGCAGGGGCACGACTCGGCCCTCGCCGCCTGCGAGCGCAGCCTCGAGAAGCTCGGCGTCGAGCGCGTCGACCTCTACCTGATCCACTGGCCGCTGCCGGCCAAGGACCTCTACCTCGAGACCTGGCGTGCCTTCGAAGAGCTGCAGGCCGCCGGCAAGGCGCGCTCGATCGGCGTCTCCAACTTCCGCATCGAGGACCTCGAACGCCTGCGCCGCGAGGCGGAGACGCTGCCGACCGTGAACCAGATCGAGCTGCACCCGCAGTTGCAGCAGCCCGAGCTGCGCGCCTGGCACCGCGAGCACGCGGTCGCGACCGAGGCCTGGAGCCCGCTGGCGCAGGCGGCGGCGCTCGAAGACGACACGATCCTGACGATCGCCGCCCACCACGACCGCACCCCGGCGCAGGTGGTGCTGCGCTGGCACCTGCAGCTCGGCAACGTCGTCATCCCCAAGTCGGTGACGCCGGAGCGGATCCGCGAGAACTTCGAGGTCTTCGACTTCGAGCTCAGCGAAGACGACCTGGCGGCGATCGCCCGCCTCGACCGCGGCGAGCGGATCGGGCCCGACCCCGCCACCTTCAGCGTCGCCTGAGCGCCCCCGCTTGACATAGGCTCGCCGCTCGTGGTCGACCGGCGAGCGATGCGCAAGCGTGGCGTCCTGCGGGCGCTGGGGGAGGACGTCTCGGCGGCGCGGGCGCGGGCCGATGCGGCGACGCTGCGCCGCCTGTGGCTGGTCAACGCCGTCGCCGCCACCGCCTTCGTCGTCGGCGGTTCGCTGTTCGCGATCGGCGCCGTCCTCGCCCAGGCCGACGTCGGCGGGCCGCTGCTGCCGGCCAGCGTCTACCTCTGCGGCGGCGTCTTCTTCAGCACCGGCGGCTACGTCACCGTCCTGCAGGTCGTCAACGGGCCCCGCGAGCAGGCCGACGGCAGCTTCGTCGCTGCCCCCTGGCGCTGGTGGCGGTTCGAACGCGAACGGCTCGAGTGGCTGAGCGCGGCGTCGCTGTTCGCCGGCACCCTCGTCTTCGCCATCCTGCTCGTCGACTCGTTCATCTCGAACCTGACCCCGGCCCAGCAGGACCGCCTGATCTGGTCGCCGGACATGGTCGGCTGCGCCCTCTTCCTCGTCTCCGGCCACTTCGCGATGGTCGAGCTGACCGGCACCTGGCTGCCGCGCCGCTGGCCGCGCGAGCTGGGCTGGGACATCGTCGTCGCCAACCAGCTCGGCTCGGTCCTCTTCATGGTCTCGGCCGTCGCCTCCTTCGTCCACCACGACGGCGAGGTCGTCTCCGAGACGATCGCCAACTGGGGCACCTTCGGCGGCGCCGTCTGCTTCGCCCTCGCCGGCGTCATGCAGGAGTTCGAGCGCCCGGCGAAGGAGTAGCTGAGAGGATGGGGGAGATGGCAGGCGAGAAGAGGGCGAGCGCGCCCCGCACCGAGCGGGTCCTCCCCGGCATCTGGCGCCTGCGCCTGCCGTTGCCCTGGCCCGGCGTGCCACACGGCAACGCCTGGGTGCTGAGCGCCGGCGACGGCGTCGTCCTCGTCGACACCGGGGTTGGCGGCAAGGGGCGGCTGCGCCAGCTCGACCTCGCCCTCGGCCAGGCCGGGTTCGGCTTCGAGGACGTCAAGCTGCTCGTCTGCACCCACTCCCACGCCGACCACTACGGGCTGGCGGCGCCGATCACCGAGCGCGCCGGCTGTGAGCTCTGGATCCACCCGCGCTGGGGCCACGTCCGGCCGATGGTCGACGACCCGGCGGCGGCGCTCGAGCAGCGGCTCGAGGTCGCCCGCCAGAGCGGCGTGCCGCCGGCGGCGCTGGAGCGCTACCGCGAGGCGCGCAAGGGCAGCGACGAAGAGCTGGTCGCCGGCATCAAGGAGCCCGACCGCGAGCTCGTCCCCGGGGTCGAGGTCGAGACCGACCAGGGCCCCTGGCAGGTGTACGAGACCCCCGGCCACGCCCCCTCGCACGTCGTCCTGCACCAGCCCGAGCACAAGCTGATGATCTCCGGCGACCACCTGCTCGGGCGCACCGTCCTCTTCTTCGACCACGGCCACAGCCCCGACCCGGTCGGCGAATTCCTCGCCAGCCTCGACGAGGTCGAGCCGCTCGAGGTCGACCTCTGCCTGCCCGGCCACGGCCGCCCCTTCCGCGACGTCGACACCAAGATCGCCGAGGCCCGGCGCCAGGTCGAGGAGCTGCACGGCCGCGTCCGCGCCTGCCTCGAGCAGGGAGAGAGGACCGCCTTCGACGTCGTCGCCGAGATCGTCGGCCCCGAGAACGCCAGCGGCCCGGTCAGCGCCTGGGTCCTGCAGATCGTCCTCTCCGTCCTCGACCACATGGCGCTGGCCGGCGAGGCGACCGCAGTCGCCGGCAGCGACCCGCAGCGCTGGGCGCTGACTGCCCGGTGACGTAGCCTTCCGGGATGGCCAGCTTCACCTACGTGCGCCACGTCGCGGCGCCACCACAGACCGTCTTCGACGTCCTCACCGACCATGAGCGCTATTCGGACTTCACGCCGATGCGCAAGGTGGTGCTCGAGCGCGAGGGCGATCCGGCACCGAACGGGGTCGGCGCGATCCGCGTCCTGCACTCGGTCGGACCGGCGATCCGCGAGGAAGTGCTCAGCTACGAGCCCCCCAGGCGCTTCTCCTACACGCTGATCTCCGGGGCGCCGGTGCGCGACCACGTCGGCACCGTCGAACTCAGCCCCGACGGCGACGGCACGCGGATGGTCTACGCGGTGCGCACCTTCCCCAAGGTGCCGATCCTCGGCGCCGCCGTCGTTGGGCTCTTCCGCCAGGCGATCAAGACGCTGATCAAGGGCGTCGCGGCCGAGTCGGAGCGCCGCGCGTCAGCGGATGCTCGTTAAGCGCTCGGCCGAGCTCCTGCACCGCAACCGGGGAGTGGCGATCGGGCTGCTCGCCTTCGGCCTGATCGTCAGCGCCGCGCTGGTCGGCTACGAGCTGCTGAAGCGGCCCGGCGACGTCCACAACCAGCAGGCGATCGAACGCTTCGAACCGCAGCAACCGAAAACGCCGCGCCAGCTGCGCACGGTCAACTGGCCGATCTACGGCCTCAACCCCGCCCGCGACCGCTACCTGCCGGCGCGCGGCGTGGCGCCGCCGTACCGCAAGCTCTGGCGCTACACGCAGCGGCCGCTGCTCGAGTTCCCGCCGATCTACGTCGGCGGCGTCCTCTACGGGGTCAACAACAACGCCAACGCCTTCGCCCTCGACGCCGACACCGGCAAAGTGCTGTGGGAGCGGCGGGTCGGGCGGCTCAACGCCTCCTCCCCCGCTTATTACAAACACCGGCTCTACATCGTCAACCTCGCCCCCGGCCACATCGTCAAGCTCGACGCCAAGACCGGGCGGGTGATCTGGAAACGCAGCCTGCCGGGCCGCTCGGAGTCCTCGCCGCTGGTCCTCGACGGCACCGTCTACTTCGGCTGCGAAAACGGCGACCTCTTCGCGCTCAGCGCCCGCAACGGCCACACCCGCTGGGTCACCGCGCTCGGCGGCGGGATCAAGGCGGCGCCCGCCTACTACGGCGGCAAGCTGTTCGTCGGCGACTACGGCGGGCACATGAACGCGGTCGACGCCGACACCGGCAAGATCGTCTGGCAGAGCGGCTCGCTCGGCCCCGGCCTCGGCGCCTCGGGCCAGTTCTACTCGACCCCCGCGGTCGCCTACGGCCGCGTCTACGCGGGCAACACCGACGGCCGCGTCTATAGCTACGACAGCGGCAACGGCGAGCTCGCCTGGTCCTACTCGACCGGCGGCTACGTCTACTCGGCGCCGGCCGTCGCCAACACCCGCCACAGCGCCCCGACCGTCTACATCGGCTCCTTCGACGGCAACGTCTACGCGCTCAACGCCAAGGACGGCAGCCTGCGCTGGGAGCGCGGCGCCGGCGGCCAGGTGGTCGGCTCGCTGACCGCCGTCGGCGACATCGTCTACGTCTCCGAGTTCACCCACAAAACGACGACCGGCTTCATGATGCGCAGCGGCCGCCGCGTCTGGCGCTACCCGAAGGGCACCTACACGCCGGTGATCTCCGACGGCCACCGCATCTTCCTCACCGGCTACTCGAGCATCACCGCCCTGCAGCCGGTCACCCGCGCCGAAATCCGCAAAGCGCGGCAGGCGCGGCGACTGGCGCGGCGCAAAGCCCGGGTCCGGGCGCGCGAGCGGGCGCAGCGGCGGGCTAGCGCGAGGCGGTCACACCGCCGGGCGGAGGCGGCGGCAGGTGGGGGAAGCCCGGCGCAAACGAGGGGAAAAGCGGCGAATGAAGGCGGGCAGTGAGGGCGCCGAGGCTGGCCGAGTAGTTCTGGATCCGGTAGCTGCTGGAGGAGCCGAAGTCCTGGTAGTAGACGAGCATCCGGCAGCGCTCGTGGCGGCTCACCCAGGCGAAGAGGCGGTTGACGAAGCTCGGGTCGTCGCCGCTTTCGACTCCCCACTCGGTGATCGCGAACGGCTTGCCGGTTGCGGTGAAGCGTTTGTAGAGGCCGGTCAGCGCCTTCCATTCGGGGTAGCCGGCGTAGAAGTCGGTGCCGGCCCAGTCGACCCAGCGTGAGCCCGGCCAGAAGTTGCGCGGACGGTTGCGCGGGGTGGTCGGCGAGCCGGCCGGCAGCGGGCTCCAGACCAGCGCCACCGGCGCTTTCGGCAGGCCGCGCACCGGCACGGTCAGCGGCGGCAGCCCGGCTTCGGCCAGGCGCTGGTTGATCTTGCCCTTGCGGCCGCCGCCGTGGACGATCACGTAGATGCGGCGGAAGGCGAGCTTGTACCAGCGCGGCCGGTGCGCGTCGTCGCGCAGGTTGCCTTCGCAGTCATAGGCGGCCCAGACGTTGAGGCAGCGGTTGGGCTCGCCGAGCGGCCGCACGTAGGAGCGCATGTGCTTGGCGTAGAAGAGCTTGTTGAGGCGCACCAGGTAGCCGTCGCCGCCGCCTTCGGCGATCCCCTGCGGCGAGATCAGCTCGTGGCCGTCGTTGTTGTCGGCGGTGGAGATGTGGATCAGCGGCCGCGCCCGCGCGATCTGCCAGCGGCGGATCGAGTCGGGGAAGTCGCTGCCCCAGGTGCGGAAGGACTCGATCACCGCCGGGTGGTGGCGGACGGCGGTGCTGAACTGGCCGAAGGAGGCGGGGTCGCCGGTGTCCGAGACGCCGAACCAGACGTGCTTGCCGCGCGGTTCGAGCAGGCCGGCGCGGGCGGGGCCGGCGGCGCTCAGCGCAAGCGCCAGCGCCGCCAGCAGCGTGGCGGCGAGCAGGGCCGCAAGCGCGGCGCGGGGTGTCAGCCGGGAGACGATCGGTGCTTTCTTCAAAACCAGGGAGGTCCTCTGCCCTCCCAACACAGCGAGAGCCCGAAAGGCTTGCGCACCCCGCCTGAACCCGGCGTGCGCCTCAGCCCCTGCAACACCCCTTGCGGCCGACGGGGGGCCGACGGGCCGATTTCGGGCGATAGTCGCCCGAAATCGTCCCGTCGGCCCTGGGGGTGGGCTAGTGGCCCGGGCAGATGGTCGGGTCGAAGCCGGGCTGGTTGGCGAATTCCATTCGCTGGTAGCTGAACACCGAGGCCGTGCGGGGGTCGATGCTGAGCTTCAGCCACTCGTGGCAGGGGGTGGTGCTGCCGTTGACGGTGATCCGGCGCAGGTTCGGCACGTCGGCGCCGATCCCGTAGATCGACTTGTTCTGCGGGCGGCTCGGGTCGGCCAGGGGGTGGTCGTCGACGAACTCGTGGGAGTCGCCGTTGAGCAGCAGCACCTGGCCGCGGAAGCGGGAGGCCTCCTTGGCGAGCGCCTGCACGATCGGGGTGAAGTGGTCGTACTGGGTCGGGTCGCCGACGATCGCCGGGTCCCACATGTCCGCCTGGATCCCGATCGCGACCGCCTTGGCGCGCTCGTCGCGGGCCCGGTCGAAGATCCGCCGCAGCCAGGCGACGTCGGCCTTGGTCCGGTTGGTGACCTCGTCGATCTGGGAGCTGGTGAGGGCCTGCCCGAACCACGGCTGCCAGTCGTTGTTGGAGCCGGGGACGTTGAGGGTGCCGAACTCGACGTCGGCTTCTTCCCAGAGCACGTTCTCGGCGTAGTTGCCGCCCTGGCTGGCGACGCGGCGGGCGTTGTGGCCCAGCGTCCAGCCCGGGTGGTCGAAGAAGATGCGGTGCAGCTCGGCGAGGCGGGCGGGCCGTGGGTCGCCGTTGAGGACGGGGCCGGCCGGCCAGTAGGCGCCGTTGTTGGCGCGGTGGCAGTCGGTCCACTCGTTGTCGCCCGGCGTGTAGACGAGCGGGTCGGAGAACTGGTCGAAGGCGGCGCGGACCGCTTCGAAGTACGGCGTCGTGCATTCGCTCGAGCCGCTCTTGATGTCGCCGAGGTGCATGACCAGGCTGACCTGCGGGTCGGCGTTGATCTCGGCGACGTCGTTGGGGAAGTTGGCGATCTGGGCGGAGCCGTAGGGCGTGTCGCCGATCACCGCGTAGGTGACGGGGCGGGGGCCGTGGTCGTGCCCGTCGCCGTGGTGATCACTGCGGTGACGGTCATGGGCGATGGCCACGCCGGCCACGAGCAGAGCCGTCGCGGCCAGCGCCGCGATCGCTACGAAGAAGCGCTTCATTTCGGTCCTTTTCATCGATAGTCAGTAGGTCGCTGGCAACCTAGGACCGTTGGAGCCGGCGGATGTGGCCAGTTGGTGACCGGCGGATGTGAGGTCTCTTATGCCGCCAGCGGGGCGGCGTACTCGGCGACGAGGGCGAGGACCGCGTCGGCGTGCTTCTCGACGAAGCTGGGGCCGATGCCGCTGATCGCCAGCAGCTGCTCGGCGCTGGCCGGGCGGGTGGCGGCGATCGCGCTCAGCGTCTTGTTGTGGGCGACCGTGTAGGCGGGCTTGCCCTCGGCGGCGTCCAGGCGCCAGGCCTTCAGCGCCTCGAACAGCGGCTCGTCGGCGGGGGAGAGGTCGGGGGCGGGCGGCGCCTTGGCGCGGGCGGCCCTGGCCGGGCGGCGGACCTCGACCGTGTCGGGGTCGGGCAGCCAGTCGAGCATGTCGCAGACGTCGCAGCAGCGCTCCAGCGGCGCGCCGGCGGTGCGGTCGGAGAAGTGGTCGAGCAGGGCGCGGCGGCGGCACTCGGTGCCGTAGATGAAGGCCTTGATCGCGTGGTAGGCACGCCAGCCGCGCTCGTGGGCGATCGCCAGCTCGGGGTCCCCCGCGCGCTGTTCGTTGAAGCGGACGAGGCGGCCGAGGTCGGACTTCATCGCCAGCATCACCGCCCGCGAGGGCAGCCCGTCGCGCCCGGCGCGGCCGGCCTCCTGGTAGTAGGCCTCGACGCTGGTCGGGATCGTCACGTGCCAGACCGAGCGCACGTCGGGCTTGTCGACGCCCATGCCGAAGGCGTTGGTGGCGCAGATCACGCCGGTGTCGGTCGCCATGAAGCGGGTCTGGATCGCGGTCCGCTGCTCGGGGCCGAGGCCGGCGTGGTAGGGGGCGGCGGCGATCCCGGCCTCGCGCAGCTCGGTCGCCACCTCCTCGGTCTCCTTCCGGGTGCCGCAGTAGACGATCGCCGGCCGGTTGGCGGGGTCGCCGAGGCCGGCCTCGAGCAGGGCCTGGCGGCGCGCCTTGGAGCCCTTGCCCTCGAGCGCGACGACGTCGAAGGAGAGGTTCGGCCGGTCGAAGCCGGAGCGCACCTGGAGCGGCTCGCGCATCCCGAAGCGGGAGGCGATCTCGGCCGCGACCGGCACCGTCGCCGTCGCCGTGCAGGCCATCACCGTCGGCCGCCCGAGCCGCTCGGCGATCTCCGGCAGCCGCAGGTAGTCGGGCCGGAAGTCGTGCCCCCACTCACTGACGCAGTGCGCCTCGTCGACCGCCAGCAGGTCGATCTCCCGCGCGCCGATCGCATCGAGGAAAACGCCGGAGGCAAACCGCTCCGGCGCGCAGTAGACGATCCGCGCCGCCCCGCTGCGCACCTGCCACAGCGCCTCGTCGACTTCCTCGGGCCCCATGTTCGAAGTCACCATCGCCACCGCGTGCCCGCGCGCCGTCAGCCCTTCCCACTGGTCCCGCATCAGCGCGATCAACGGGCTGACCACGATCGTCAGGTCCTGCGTCGCCAGTCCGGGCAGCTGATAGCAGAGGCTCTTGCCGCCCCCCGTCGGCATCACGATCAGCGAATCCCGCCCCTCCAGCGCAGCCACGACCGCCTCCCGCTGACCGGGCCGCCAATCGGCGTAGCCCGAGCTCTGCAGAAGGTCGTCAGCCCGTTTTCCGGCGTCGATAGTCAAGACCACCCAGGCTAAGGCCTGGCGCGGCGGGTCTCTCCGGGGCGAATGACGAATTTAGGACCAGGCGTGCGCGGGGAGGGTGCTCGCCACCCTCCATGGGCAGGTAGGGCGGCGAGCACCCTCCCCCTCCCCGAAGGCGGGACGCGCGGGTCGTGTGGTTGAGCTTTTGGGTCTATAGGACCTAAAAGCTCAACCACGCTCTCCTGTTTT
>JBEHWY010000078.1:0-17007 GCA_048498975.1 Actinomycetota bacterium
CAGGCTGCCGAGGGCCTGGCCGAGTGGCTGCACTCGCAGGTACGGCGCTCGCTTGGGATCTCCCTCGACCAGGGCCGGCGCTACTCCTGGGGCTACCCGGCCTGTCCCGACCAGTCCGAGCACACCAAGGTCTGGCGCCTGCTCGACCTGGAGCAGATCGGGATGACCCTCTCCGACGGCTTCGCGGTGATGCCCGAGCAGTCGACGGTGGCGATCGTCGCCCACCACCCGCAGGCGGTCTACTTCGGCATGAAGTCCGGCTTCATCCCCGCCGAAGGCGCCCCCGACGAGCTGATCGCCGGTACCGAGCGCGGCGGCGACGTGCCGCCCGAGGTCGAGCCCGACGACGAGGCCGGGGAGCCCGAGCAAGCCGCCGCCGGCCAGAGCGGCTGAACCGACTTCAGCGCACCGCGGGATGCAGCGCCGGGCGCTGCCAGGTGCGGCCGACATAGGCGATCTCAAAGCCGGCACGCAGCAGGTTGCGACCGGCGACCGAGGGATTGTCGACCTCGCAGTCCCAGAGCTCGACCACGGCGGTCGTGCAGCCACGAGCGGCAGCGTCGATCAGGCGCCGCTTCAACAGCGCCCTGTTGCAACCCCGTCCGCGCGCGTACTCGACCGTGTTGCCCGGACCGAACTGGGCGATCTCACCGTCGATCATCATCGAGGCCGTGGCGACGACCAGCTCGCCCGGCTCCAGCGCCGCGGTGTAGCAGCACCAGTTCGGGCGTTCCGGCAACGAGAAGAACAGCGTGCCCGCCGGCGCCGGCAGCTTCAGCGCCTCGGCGACGATCGCGCTCAGCGCTTCGCCGTCGATCTCGTCATAGCCGAGTTGGTAGATCGTGATCATCGGGTCGACCTCGAACCTCGGCGGCGAGAGGTCGCGGATGAACTTGACCCAGCCGGCTCCCTGCTCGAACCCGCGCGCACCGAGCCACGCGTGAGCGGCGGAAGCTCCCGGGCGCCCCTCGGCGACCGGGACTGTGTACTGGAGTTCGCGCTGGCGCATCCATTCGATCGCGGCAGCCAGGTGCCCTTCCTCGATTGCCCCGGGCTCGGCCGCGCCCTGGACCTGGTTCAGCGTCGTCACCTCGGGCAGGTCGCCAAAGGAGGTCGCCTGAACCGGCCCGAAGCGCGCGACTTCGACACCTGATTCGGTGACCGCTTCCGGCACCACCGAGGCCCACATTTCGCGCCGGAACCGCTGCGTAACCCGCTCCAGCTCAGCCGAGTCGAAGTCCAATTTCTCCCGCCCCAGGCAGCAATCGTCTCAAACAGAAACTCTTCCTTACCCACTCTAGAGAAGTCGCTGATTATTGCCAAGAGCGTTTCCGCTCTGGGGAAAACTCCGCAAAGACGGGAGAAGGCGGGCCGGCGCCGGCTGGATGGAATCAGCGCCGGCCCCTTTCCTCCTCTAGCCAGGAGTGCCGGCCTGGGAATGGTGGCGGCACGCCTAGTGTCAATCCTAGATCAATACACGGAGGTTTCTTATAACTCAATGACTTTTTAATTTAAACCACGCGTTCGCGGCTAGGTTCGCCGCTCCGCGCACGTGGCTTGGGCTCGAGCCGAACCGGCGCCGTCGACAGCGCCTGCACCCGCAGGTCACTCCAGGTGAGACCCTCGCGGACCAGCGCCGGCAGGCCGAGCGCGACCGCGGTCGCGATCTCCACCGCCTGCAGGATGACGCCGTAGGCGAGCGCGTCCTGAGCGCTGATGCCGAAGCCGGTATGCAGCACGCTGATCACCGCGAGCTGGAAGACGCCGATGTTCGACGGCGTCGCCGGCACGACCGCGGTGACGTTGACCGCGAAGAGAACCGCGGCAGCGGCGCCGATCCCCGCCCGGCCGTCGAGCCCGAGCGCGTAGAGCAGCGCCCAGCAGGCGGCGAGCTGGATCGCCCAGGCGAGCAGCTGGGCGGAGGCGGCAAGGATGCCCTGGCGCGGGTGGCGGAAGACCGCGAGGCCGGCGCGGACCTGGACCAGCGCCCGATGAACGGCGGCGCCGATCCGGGCGAGGCGGCCGTCGCCGTTGCGCCGCATCACCAGCGGTGCGACGAGGACAACCAGCAGGATCAGCAGCGGCACCAGGCTGAAGGCGAAGATCTGCTTCGTCCCGGAGTGGAAGAGCGGCGTCGTCGAGACGATGATCACGCCCAAGAGGACGAGGGCGACGAGGTTCAGCATCGTCTGCGAGACGAGCGTCCCGAGCAGGACCGGGAAGGTTTCCCGCATCCTGCCGGTGCGCCGCGCCAAGGTCAGCGCCCTCGCCGGCTCACCGAGGCGGGCGGGCAGGGTCGCCGACATCAGCACCCCGACCATCGTCGCCGAGGTGACGTCGCGGCGACGCACGGGGCGGTTGGGCAGCGCCGCGCGCGCGATCCAGTACCAGGAGGCGGCGCGGAAGAAGAGCGAGGTCGCCATCAGCGCGCAGGCGACGAGGACCAGGGTGAGGTTCGAGCGGACGATGCTTTCGACGACGTTGTCGACGCCGATCTTCTGCGCCGCCAACACCGTCAGCCCGATGCCGAGCGCGCCGGCGACGCCGAGGCCGATGCGGCGGGCGACACGGCGCCCGCGTTTACCGTCACGGGCCAGCGGCGGGTCGAGCGAGGGCAGCTTCTGCGCCGCCTGGCGGGGTTTGCCGTCGGCCGGCCGCAGCCCCGCCCAGTGGGCGAAGTGCTGGCTGGCGCCGACCGGCCTGGGCACCGCGATCGCTCGCTCGTAGACCTCCGACACTTCGTCGGCGACCCGCGGCCAGGCGTAGCGCTGAGCGCTGCGACGGGCGGCCGCGCCCATCTCGACCAACCGCTGCGGCTCCAGGTGGGCCCGTTGCAGCTCCTCGGCAAGCCGCTGCGGGTCTCCCGGCGGAACCAGGATCCCGTCGACGCCGTCTGTGACGACGTCGCTGTAGCCGGCGATTTCGGAGGCGATCACCGGGGTCCCGGCGGCAAACGCCTCGGTCAGCACCATGCCGAAGCTCTCGCCCGAGAGCGATGGCGCGCAGAGGACGTCCGCCCCGTGCAGGGCGCTCCAGAGCTCGCTGCCGGCGACGCGGCCGCGAATGTCGATCGACTCGATCAGCTCGGGATCGGCGAGGTAGCGGAGGACGTCCTCGCGCTCGGCGCCGATCACCGTCAGCCGACTCGGCACGTGCTCGACCAGCGCGCCGAAGGCGGTCAGCAGGATCGGCAGCCCCTTACGCTCCTCCGGCCGGCCGACGAAGAGGATCTCAAGCCGCTCGCCCGGGGTTTTCGGCGCTCTCGGCGGCGCATCGACGTCGACGCCGTTGGGGATGATCGTGTAGTCGCCGCCGAACCAGCGACGCCCGGTCCAGGCGGCGGCCTGCGAGACCGCGATCCTCGCCGAGAGGCGGTTGAAGAGGCGGCGGGCGCCGAGCCCGGTGGCGATGTAGTTGGGGGCCGGCTTGGTCGAGTAGGTGTGGAAGGTGCCGACGACCGGCGTGCCCTTCGCCCCCAGCGTCGCGTTCCAGCCGACCAGTGGCACCAGCGGCTCGTGGACGTGGATCACGTCGAAGTCGCCCTCGCGGACCTCGCGCCGTGGCGCGAGGACGCCGCCGGCCGGGAAGGGCGCCAGGTTGGAGACCGCGCCGTTGGCGCCAAAGGCCGCGGTGCGCCCCAGAGGGGTGACATAGTCGGCAAGCTCGCGCGGTTCGGCGCCGGCCCGATGCAGGAGGCGACTGACCCGCCCTGGCGGGTCGTACGGAGCCAGCACCCGAACGTCGTGACCGCGACCGAGGAACTCCTCGGCCAAGGCCTCGACGTGCTGGTTGACGCCGCCTCGATAAGACCAGGAATATGGCGAGACGAGACCGATTCGCACGAGCCCTACAGGGTAAGGCATCGATCGGCCCTAGTTAGTGACCTCCCGCACGATGGCAGGACCACGCATAGCTCGTGAAGACGAGGAGGTAAGCGGCGCCGATCTCCAGCAGCAGGGCGCCGGAGTCGTTGGCGAGGGTGCCGATCGCGGTCGCAGCCGCCGCCCCGAGCAGTCCCGCGCGCAGCGCCGGCCATGGCGCCAGCCATTCGCGCAGGCGCCGACGCTGCCAAATCGCCAGCGCGACGAGGGCGACTACGACGGGCAGGAAGTAGAGCAGCACCGGGCGCGCAAAGCTGTGCGTCGAGAGCTGTAGCCGGCGCTGGGCGACGTCGGCGAGGCTGCCGAGGCCACCGGCGTCGAGGACCGAGCGGGTCAGGTGGGCGTTGGCGCCGGAAACGAGGTCGACCAGCGCCAACAGCGCCAGCACCGCGACCGGCATCGCGATCACCAGCAGCAGGCCGCGGCGGCCGCGGACGGCGATCGTCGCCGCGGCCACGGCGGCGCCGACCGGGAAGACGATCGCGGCGCCGACGTCGGCGCCGAAGCGGCCGGCGGCGAAGACGAAGGCGCAGAGCAGCCCGATGAGGAGGAAGGCGATGCCGCAGCGCCGAGGCGCGAGGTCGGGGGCAAAGCCGGCGAGCCCGGCGCCGGTGCCGGCGACGACCAACACGGCGAGCAGCGCCTCGAGCTCGTTGCCGATCCCGTAGAAGCGCACCCCGAGGCCCGGGTTGGGGCCGAGCAGCGAGAGCGAGGTCAGGGGCGAGCCGGCGACGACGTCTACGGCATAGGCGAGCACCGTCAGCGCCGCCGCCACGGCAAGCGCCCGATAGCCACGCAGCGCAGCCAGGGTCGCGGCGCCCAGCGCCGGCGCCCCGATCGCGACCAGCGCCACTTCCGCCCCCTCCCCCGGTTCCAGGGCCGCCCCCGCCAGCAGCAGCAGCGGCATGTAGACGACCGCGAGGCCGACGAGGCGGACACCGCGGCGGGCGACGGCAGCCCGGCCGATCAGGGTGGCGAGGGCGAGCAACGCCAGCCAGGCCAGCAGGCTGTAGCCGATCACCGGCCCCCGCCGGTGGGAGATCACCGCCATCCGCGCCCCCAGGGATTCGATCGCCGCCACGTCGACCGAGCCCTCGGAGCGGATCGGCTGCCCGGACATCTGCGAGGGAACGTCAATTCCGAGCCGGTCGAGCACGGTCGGCGCGACATCGGTGGAAAGCACGTAGCCGTCGGTCCGCGTGCTGTCGGAGGTGAGATCGCCGCGGAAGCCGCGCCCGGCGACCCCGATCGGCAGCGGGTCGTCGCTGCGCCCGGTGGGACGGGCGATCGCGATCAGCAGCTCGTCGGGCCGCAGGGTGCCGAGAATCCGCTCTGCCTGGACCAGGGTCGAATCGGTGACCTCGAAGGCGTGAGAGCCGACCGCTCCGTCCCCGGTCGCCGGGGGGAGGCCGAAGGCGCAGGAGGCGGAGCCAGAGGCCAGGATCACGGTCCCGTGCCCGCGCAGGGTGCTCGTCAACAGGGCCGGTTCGATTTCGGCCGGCGCCGATTGCGCCCGCGCGGTCACTTCTCGGAGCCATGGTTCGCAGCCGCGCTGAGGCCCGGGTGGCAGCGGCTCGTCGTAGAGCGAGTCGAAGACGCGATTGCCCTGCCCGACGTCGAGATACGTCTGCTGGGCCGGCACCTTCCCCAACCCCGCGCTCATCAGCCCCGGCGAGAAGCCGGCGTCGGCGAGCTGGCGCACCGTCGTTCCCGGCGGCAGCCAGGCGACCGTCACGAACTGCGGGTCCAGGCGAACGGCGGCAGCGCTCGATGCGGGAGCGATCAGCGCGACGAGCAGCGCTATCGTGATTCCCGTGGCCGACCGCACTTTCGCCAAGTTCAGCTTCTTCAAGGTTGATCCCGCCTGGCGCCGTCGCGACGTCGAGCTGCGGGCCGCCGACAAGCAGGAGTTCCTCGCCGCCTGCGAGGACTTCGCCGTCGACCGCTCGCTGCGCGCCTACTCAACCATAGGAACGCGGGGCGACGTCGACCTGGTCCTGCTCAGCCAGAGCCCCAACCTGGCCGACATCCACACCTTCCACGTCGTCCTCGGCCAGAGCGGCCTGGCCAAGTGGATGGAGACGCCCCACTCGTTCCTCTCGATGACGAAGCCCTCGCCCTACTCCGACGAGCAGGCGCGACCGGAGATCTGCACCTCCGAACGCAAGTACCTCTTCCTCTACCCGATGGTCAAGCAGCGCCGCTGGTACGGCCTGCCTCCCGAGGAGCGGGGCCGGATCATGAAAAGCCACATCGAGGTCGGCCGCCGCTACCCCGAGATCACGATCAACACGACCTACTCCTACGGCCTCGACGACCAGGAGTTCGTGGTCGGCTTCGAGGGCGACGACCCGGGCATGTTCCTCGACCTCGTCAACGAGCTGCGGCCGACCGAGTCGAGCGAGTACACCGAGCTGGAGACGCCGATCTTCACCTGCGTCGCGATGTCGGTGGCCAAGGCGCTGGACGCCCTCGACGGCACCCCCAGCGCCGTCGCCGCCGTTGCTTGACCGCTAATCAGCGCGTAGGCAGAGCCGCTCATTCCCTATCCTTCCGCGTCCAATGAGCAAGGTAGGGACTGAACAGAAACCACTTAGAGTCGCGATCGTCGGCGCCGGCCCGTCCGGCTTCTACGCCGCGGAGCACATCCTCAAGGACGGCGACCTGCACGCGCAGGTAGACCTCTTCGACCGCCTGCCGACGCCCTTCGGCCTCGTCCGCGGCGGCGTCGCTCCGGATCACCCGAAGATCAAGTCGGTCACCCGCGTCTACGAAAAAACCGCCGCCCGCGACGGCTTCCGCTTCTTCGGCAACGTCAAGATCGGCCACGACGTCGAGGTCGAGGACCTCGAACGGCTCTACCACGCGATCGTCTTCACGGTCGGCTGCGAGACCGACCGGAGCCTCGGCATCCCCGGCGAGGACCTGCCGGGCAGCCATGCCGCCACCTCCTTCGTCGGCTGGTACAACGCCCACCCCGACTACGCCGACGAGGACTTCGACCTCTCGGTGCAGCGCGCCGTGGTGATCGGCAACGGCAACGTCGCCATGGACGTCGCACGGATGCTGGCACTGACCGACCACGAGCTGCGCCAGACCGACACCGCCGACCACGCGATCGAGGCGCTCGACGCCAAGGGCGTGCGCGAGATCGTCGTCCTCGGCCGCCGCGGCCCGGCGCAGGCCGCCTTCACCAACCCCGAGATCAAGGAGCTCGGCGAGATGGAGGACGCCGACGTCATCGTCGACCCGGCCGAGATGGAGCTCGACCCGGCCAGCGCCGCCTTCCTCGAGTCCGACGAGGCCGACAAGACGACCCGGGTCAACGTCGAGACGCTGAAGGAGTTCTCGCAGCGGACGCCGGCGGGCAAGCACCAGCGGATCGTCCTGCGCTTCCTCGCCTCGCCGATCGAGATCAAGGGCGACGGCAAGGTCGAATCGATCGTGATCGGCCGCAACGAGCTGGTCGAAGAGGGCGGCACCCTGCGCGCCAAGGACACCGGCGAGCGCGAAGAGCTCGAGTGCGGGCTGATCCTGCGCTCGGTCGGCTACACCGGTATCCCGATCGAGGGCGTCCCCTTCGACGAGAAGCGGGGCCTGATCCTCAACGAGGGCGGCCGGGTGCTCGACTCCCACGACTCCGGGCACAAGGTCGGCCATTACACCGCCGGCTGGATCAAGCGCGGCCCCTCGGGCGTGATCGGCACCAACAAGAAAGATGCCCTGGAGACCGTCCAGCACCTCTTCGCCGACGTCGAGTCCGAGACCCTGCTGGCGCCGGAGAACCCCGATCCGGCGGCGGTCGAGGATCTGCTGCGTGAGCGCGGCATCCGCTACGTCAGCTTCGAGGACTGGCAGGCGATCGACCAGGCCGAGGTCGGCCGCGGCGAGCCCCACGGCCGCCCCCGGGTCAAGTTCGTCAAGGTCGAGGAGATGCTCGGCACCCTCGGCGAGACGCTGCCGGGCTGAGCGATGGCGGTCGACCTCAGCGAGCTGCAGCAGATGATCGAGGCGGCGCTGCCCGGCGCCAGCGTCGAGGTCTCCGACGAAGACGGCCACGGCCAGCACCTGCTGGCCGTCGTCTCCGCCCCCCAGTTCGAGGGCCTCTCTCGCATCGACCAGCACCGCCTGGTCAAGGCCGCGGTCAAGACGCGCTTCGACGACGGCACGATCCACGCGCTGTCGGTCAAGACCAGCCTGCCCGACTGAGCCGCGCCAGGCGCAAGCCTTGGCGCAGACAAAAAGTTACACTTCTGCGCGCCACTCGTAGGACTCTTCTCTCTACGCTGGAGGCATGAGACGCGTGCGCTCGACTTGGACCGATTCCCGCCTCGACGACCTGAACGAACGGGTCAGCGACGTGAGCCGGAGGGTCGACGGCCTCCAGCACACGCTGGTCAACGGCTTCATCGCGATGATGGTCGGCATGATGACCGGCTTCGTCGGGCTCGCGACGCTGATCGTCACCAAGCTCTGACGGGCCGGCGAGCCGGCCTCCCTACAATGGCCGCATGGCCGACCAAGAGCTGAAGTCACAAGTCGAAGAGTTGATCGCCAACAACCGGGTGCTGCTGTTCATGAAAGGCACGCCCGACATGCCGCGCTGCGGCTTCTCGATGCGGGTCGTGCAGGTGCTCGACCAGGTCGACGTCGAGTACGGCGCGATCGACGTGCTGCCGGCGCTGCAGCCGCTGCGCGAGGTGACGACCGAGATCGCCGACTGGCAGACCTTCCCCCAGCTCTACGTCAACGGCGAGCTGCTCGGCGGCTGCGACATCATCGAGGAGATGTTCGAGTCCGGCGAGCTGGCCGAGGCCCTCGGCGTCGAGCAGCCCGAGACCGCCACCGTGCCGCAGACCTCCGCGCCCGCCCAATCGCCGCCCCTGCAGATCGAATAGTCATTGCCGGCAGCCGCTGGCTGACCAAGCAGATCAAGGACGCAGGGAGCGTGGCGTGCTCTGCACGCGAGCGACCGAGGACGCCGATATGCGCCGGTCAGACGGCGGCTGCTGATGCTGCGGCGTCCTCTTTGACTTGAAAAGAGGAGCCGCAGCCGCATGCGGCGACGACGTTCGGGTTGTTGACCTGGAACCCGGCGCCCTGGAGGCCTTCGACGTAGTCGACCTCCGAGCCGAAGACGAACTGCATGCTGACTTTGTCGACGACGACGGCGACGCCGTCGACCTCGAACACGTTGTCGTCATCCTTCGGCTTATCGAAAGCAAGCGCGTACTGAAAGCCCGAGCAACCACCGCCGCGCACGGCGACCCGGAGGGCCTGGCCGGCGGCGTCATCCTGCCCACCGAGCAGCTCGCCAATCTTGGCGGCGGCCTTGTCGGTCAGGGTGATTGCGGCTTGGGGCGTCTCAGTCACTTCACAAAGTGTAGCGAGCGCGCACCTCGGTAGTGGGTCACTTTGATTCCGGGCGGCGTTGACGGCTAGGCTTTTACCTCGGAATGGTCAGCAGGCACCCGAACGTTTGGAGATTGCTTCCGCTTGTCGCAGTGGGACTGATGCTCTTTGCGGATTACGCTCCGATCTCCAGCACGTTGAACAGGATCTTGTTTAGCGTAGCCGGCGCGATCCTGCTGGCCTTCTCCGGTTCCTACTATTGGCAGGAGCGACGCAAGCGACAGGAGAAGGCCGCAACCCAGCGGTAACGAGGGCCTCGTCTCCCGGCGGGTTCCTCGGCGCGTCCCGCTCCGCATAGAATCGCCACGTTGAACGCGAACGCCGAGACTGCCGTCGTCTGCGACAGCACCTGCTACCTCCCCACCTCGATGATCGAGGAGCGGGGGATCAAGGTGATCAGTCTCTACGTATCCGTTGACGGCGAGCAGGAGCGCGAGGTCGACATCGAGGACTACGGCGCCTTCTTCGAGCGTCTGCGGGCCTCCGAAAGCGGGGCGACGACCTCGCAGCCCTCGATCGGGGACTTCCTCTCCGTCTACGAGCCACTGCTCGACGAAGGCAAGGAGATCGTCTCGGTCCACATCTCGGCCGGCATCTCCGGCACCTTCGAGGCCGCCAACCAGGCGCGCGAGCGGCTGGTCGACGAAGGCAAGGGCGGTGAGCGGATCCGGGTCATGGACTCGCGCTCGGCGGCCGGAGGCATGGGCCTCTGCGCGCTCGGCGCCTCGGCGGCGGCGCTGCAGGGCGGAGATTCCGCCGCGGCGGTGGCCCGGGCCGAGGAGGTGCGCCAGGCGCTGAAAATGTGGTTCGCGATCGACACCCTCGAGTACCTGCGCCGCGGCGGCCGCATCGGCGGCGCCCGCGCCTGGATCGGCAGCGCGCTGAAGATCAAGCCGATCCTCACCCTGGAAGAGGAGATCACCCCGATCGAGCGGGTGCGGACCCGCGCCCGCTCCCTGGAGCGGCTGCGCGACTACGCCCGCCAGCGCCACGCCGACGGCGCCGACGGCTGGGTCGTCCAGCACATCCAGGACCAGGAGACGGCCGACGCGCTGGCCGACGACTGCCGCGAAATCTACGGCTGCGAGCCGGCCTTCACCTCGGAAATCGGCGCCGTCCTCGGCGCCCACGTCGGCCCCGGCCTACTTGGCGTCGGCGGCGTCCCCTCCCGCCTCATCTCCGTCTGACGCGTCAGCGGCGGCGGCGGAACATCAGGCGAACGCCGACCCCGAAGCCCACCGCTGCGGCGGCGATGATCAGCTCGCGCTTGTGGTCCTCGACCTGTTTGCGCCAGTCGGTCAGTTCGGTGACGCGGCCGCGCAGCTGTTCGACCGAGCTGCCGAGCTCCTGGCGCTGGAGGTCGATGTCACGACGGATCTCGGCCGACGAGCGCCCCGGCGCTCCGGCCGTGGAGGGTCGCACCTGGTTGGGGTCGGTGCTCATTTCTGCGCCTCCTTCGCGGCTGCGGTGGCCTGGGCGGTCGGGGCGGTCGGGGCCTGGGCCTCGCCACCGTCGCCGGCCAGCATCTCCTTGGTCAGCTTCGCCTCTTCGATCGCCTGCTCGGGAACCGGCGGCGAGCCGGCCTTGACGGCTTTGTAGGCGATCAAGCCGGCGAGCGCGGCGATCAGCAGGAAGACGGCGGACTCGACCAGGAAGCCGGCCCAGGCGGTGTTGTCGAAGACCTCTTCGGCGAGCAGCCAGGCGATGCCCTCCATCGCCAGGATCAGCGCCAGGAAGGCGAAGGTGCCGGCCGCGACCCCGACCGCCGAGCCGCGCAGCAGCTTGCCGACTTTCTCGGAGACCTCGGTCTTGGCAAGTTCGATCTCCTCGCGGACGAGGGTCGAGGCGCGTTCGGAGACGTCGAAGACGAGCTCGGCGACGGTCTTGTGCTCGGGCTCGGGCTCGGGCGGCGTCTGAATCGGCTCGGTCATAGCTCCCTACTTACTCCGGCGGGTCTTCGTCAAACATCCGCCGGTAGATGAACGCGGCCGCGCGGGCGGCGACGATGCTGGCGACGGCGCCGGTTGCGGCTAGCAACCCGCTCCAGATCAATCTGCGGACGATCTCGTTATCCACGCGGCCCGACCATACCTATCGGGGCTCCAGACCGTCGCAAATCGTCGTCACCAGCAGATCCTTTGCATCGGCGAAGTTGGTGTCGGAGGCGGGGATCACTTCGAAGATCCAGCCCGAGAGCAGCTGCTCGATCGCGCCGTAGAAGGCCATCGAGGCGAACAGCGGGGTGACGTCGAGGCGGAACTCGCCGGCCTCCTGACCGTCGGCGACGATCTTCGCGATCGACTCATAGGCGCGGCGAATCTCCGGCAGGTGGGTGCGGCCGAAGGAGTTGGCGGCGCGGGTGACCTCGACGATGATCACCTTCATCAGCTCCGGGTCGTGGCGGTAGGACTCGACGATGAAGCCGGCGACCGCGGCGAGCCGCTCGCGGTGGCTGCCGCCGGCGCGGTCGGCCTCCTCGATCGCCGCCAGCAGCAGCGACCAGCGCTCGACGAAGAGTTCGTTGAGGACCTCGTCCTTGGAGCGGAAGTAGTGGTAGACGAGCCCGTAGGCGACGCCAGCCTCGTCGGCGATGTCGGAGACGCGGGTGGCGTGGAATCCTTGGCGGGCGAAGACGCGGACGGCGGCGTCGAGGATCTGGCGGCGCTTGTCGACCGCGGCGGCTTTAGAGGCCATGCGCGTAGGTCTCCGGGCGGCGGTTGGCGAGCGAGGGCAGCGACTCGCGGACGCGGTCCTGCTCGGCGAAGTCGAGCTCGGCGGCGACGAAGCACTCGCCCTCACCGGCGACGGCGAGCAGGCGGCCCCAGGGGTCGACGATCGCCGAGTGGCCGTAGGAGTCGTAGTGCGGCGGCGCGGTGCCGACCTGGTTGGGGGCGACGACGAAGACCTGGTCCTCGATCGCCCGCGCTCGCAGCAGCACCTCCCAGTGGTCGCGGCCGGTGGCGGTGGTGAAGGCCGAGGGCAGGGCGACGACGCGGGCGCCCTCGAGCGCGAGCACGCGGAAGAGCTCCGGGAAGCGCAGGTCGTAACAGACGGCGAGGCCGAGGACGGTGTCGCCGACCGTGGCGGTGACGATCTCCTCGCCGGGGCGCTCGTGCTCGGACTCGCGGTAGGAGACGCCGCCGGCGTCGACGTCGAACATGTGGATCTTGCGGTAGACGGCGAGGTCCTCCCCGTCGGGCCCGATCAGGACCGAGGTGTTCGAAGCCTTCTCCTCGCCGCGCTCGCTGATGCTGCCGGCCAGCAGGTGGACGCCGAGCTCGCGCGCCCAGCCGCGGGCGGCGGTCAGGCTCGGTCCGTCGAGCGCCTCGGCGCCCGCCGCCAGCTCCTCACCGCCGGCCAGCAGGTTCCACTTCTCCGGCAGCGCGATCAACTCGGCGCCGTCGGCCGCAGCCTCGCGCACCAGCCCCTCGGCCGCCGCCAGGTTGCGCGCCTTATCGCCCGTAGAATTCAGTTGAACCGCTGCTGCCCGCATGCTTTTCGACCTTTGATTGACCAGTCAGTCAAAGCAGTATAAGAGTCCCTCTGAGGCCGCGCGGGCAAGCAGATCAAGGACGCAGGAAGCGTGGCGTGCTCTGCACGCGAGCGACCGAGGACGCCGATATGCGCCGCCCGCGCGGCCTCAGAGGCCCATCGCTTTGGCGACTATGCGATCCCAGACCGGAGTGGGGATCAGCGGCCGCAGCCGCGCCTGGACCTTGGCGTCGATGCCGACCAGGTAACGCGTGCGGGGGCGGGCGGCGCTGAGCGCGTGCTCGACGACCTTCGCCACCTTCTCCGGCCGTATTCCCCGCTCCGCGGTCTGCTGCACGACCTCGCGGTAGCGCTCGATCGCGCGGCCGTAGAGGGCTTCCCGGCGCGGGGTCCCGATTTCGTCGGCGGTGCGCTCGCCCCGATCCCAGATCGGCGTGTCGATCGAGCCCGGCTCGACGATCGAGACCCGCAGGCCCCACGGCGCCAGCTCCTGGCGAAAGACGTCGCCGACCGCCTCGATCCCGAACTTGGCAGCGTGGTAGGCGCCGGTCAGGGGGAAGGCGATGCGCCCACCGATCGAGCTGATGAAGACGACGCGGCCGCGGGCGCGTCGAATCTGGTCGAGCAGCGCCTGGGTGACCGCGACCTGGCCGGTCAGGTTGACCTCGATCTGGCGCCGGAAGTCCTCGATCGGGATCGTCTCCAGCGGGCTGGGGACCGCGACGCCGGCGTTGTTGACGAGCCCGGCAAGGCCGCCGGCCTCGGCCTCGACCAGCCGCGCCGCGGCGGCGATCTGCTCGGCGTCGGTGACGTCGAGATGAACCGGGATCAGCCGCGAGGAGGCGGCCTCGCGCAGCGCCGCGGCGTCCTCGTCGCGGCGCACGCCGGCGAACACCCGCCAGCCGGCGGCGTCGAGGCGCAGCGCGCTGGCGCGCCCGATCCCGGTCGACGCCCCCGTCACCAGTACGGATCTCACGAGCACCAGGCTACCCTTGGTATGCCGTGAACGAACTCCACAGTGACGATGGGGAGCGCAAGCAGGTCACGGTGCTGTTCGCCGACGTCAGCGGTTCGATGGACCTGGCCGAGCAGCAGGACCCGGAGGAGTGGCGCAAGATCATGCAGCGCTTCTTCTCGATCCTGGCCGACGCGGTGACCCGCTTCGAGGGCACGGTCGACAAGTTCACCGGCGACGGGATCATGGCCGTCTTCGGCGCCCCGATCGCGCACGAGGACCACGCACGGCGCGCCTGCTACGCGGCCCTGCAGATGCTCGACGACGTCGCCGAGTACGCGGCCGAGCTGCGGCGCGGGCCGGGCCTCAACTTCTCGACCAGGATCGGGATCAACTCCGGTGAGGTCGTCGCCGGCGCGATCGGCGCCGGCGAGGAGCGCGATTACACGGCGATCGGCCATACGGTCGGCCTCGCGCAGCGGATGGAGGCGCTGGCCGAGCCCGGCCGCGCCTACCTGACCGAGAACACGGCGGCGCTGGCCGCCGGCTTCCTCGACCTCGAGGACCTCGGCCATTTCGAGATCAAGGGAGTCAGCCAGCCGGTGCGGGTCTTCGAGCTGGCCGGAGTCGGCGCGGCGCGCTCGCGGCTGGACCTCGCCCGCGAACGCGGCTTCTCCCGCTTCGTCGGCCGCGCCGGCGAGATGGAGCAGCTGGAGGCGGCACTGGCCCGCGCCCACGAGGGCGAAGGTTGCGCCCTCGCCCTGGTCGCCGAACCGGGGGTCGGCAAGAGCCGGCTCAGCCACGAGTTCGTCCAGCGCTGCCGCGCCGAGGGGGTCGAGGTCTTCGAGGCGCAGGCGCAGGCGCACGGCCAGTCGATCCCGCTGATGCCGGTCCTGCAGCTGCTGCGCGCCTTCTTCGGCATCGCCGACGACGAACCCGAGCAGACCGCGCGCGAGCGGATCGCCGGCCGGGCGCTGCTGCTCGACCCGAGCTTCGCCGAGGACCTGCCGCTGATCTTCGACTTCCTCGGCGTCCCCGACCCCGACCGGCCGCTGCCGCAGATGAGCGCCGAGGCCCGGCAGCGGGCGCTGGGCGACGTCGTCTGCCGCCTGATCAACGCCCCGATCCGGCGCAAGACGCTGGTGCTGGTGATCGAGGACCTGCACTGGATCGACGAGGCGAGCGAGGCGATGCTGGCCGGGCTGATCGACTCGATCGCCGGCACGCGAACCCTGGCCCTGGTCAACTACCGGCCCGAGTACGAAGCGTCGTGGGGAACGCCGGAGCGCTTCGTCGAGCTGGCGCTGGCGCCGCTGGGACGGGCCGACACCGCCGAGCTGCTGCGCGACCTGGCCGGCGCCGATCCCTCGCTCGACGGGCTCGAGGAGCTGATCCACGAGCGCACCCAGGGCAACCCCTTCTTCGTCGAGGAGATCGTCCGCGAGCTGGCCGAGTCCGGCTATCTCGAGGGCAGGCGGGGCGATTACCGGCTGGTGGCGCCGATCGAGGACGCCGGCGTGCCGGTCACCGTGCAGGCGATCCTCGCCGCCCGCATCGACCGCCTCGCGCCCGCGTCCAAGCAGCTGCTGCAGGCCGCCTCGGTGGTCGGCAAGGAAGTCAGCGCCCGGGCGCTGGGGATGACCGCCGGGCTCGGCCCCGAGGAGATCGAGCTGGCGCTGCGCGACCTGATCGACGGCGGCTTCCTCTACGAGGCCGAGCTCTACCCGCAGCGGGTGCTCGCCTTCCGCCACCCGCTGACCCGCGAGGTCGCCTACGGCACCCAGCTCGCCGAACACCGCCGCGAGACCCACGCCGCCGCGGCACGGGCGATGATCGCGCTCGAAGGCCCGCGCCTGGACGAGCTGGCCGGGCTCGTCGGCCACCACCTCGCCGAGGGCGGCGAGACACTGGAAGCGGCGCGCTGGTTCGCGCGGGCAGCCCACTGGGCCGGCCACAGCCAGCCGCGCGACGCGCTGCGGCTGTGGCGGCGGGTGACCGAGCTCAGCGACGAGCTCGAGGAAAGCGAGGAGTCGGTCGCGCTCGGCCTGCTGTCGCGGATGCTGCAGCTCGAATACGCCTGGCGGCTGGGGATGGAGCCGGCCGAGGCGGAGCGGCTGGCGGCGGAGGCGACGGCGATCGCCGAGCGCCGCGGCGACGTCGCCTCCCTCGCCCTGCTGAAACTGCTGATCGGAGCGCGGCCGGGGGTTGCGGACTCCGCCGCCGAATGGGTCGCCGCGGCGCGCGAAGCGATCGAGCTGGCCGACAGCACCGGCGAGCCCGGGCTGCGGATCGCGGTCCGCAGCGCCGCCGCCTACGCCGAGATCTGCGCCGGCGACCTCGACGCCCTGGAAGCGGTCGTCGACGAGATGCTGGAGCTGATCGGCGAGGACCCGACGCTCGGCGCCGGCATCGTCGTCGGCTGCCCGCTGGCCTGGGGGCGGATGGCGAAGGCGATGGCGCTGCGCGAGCGCGACCGCGACGAAGAGTGCGAGGAGCTGCTCGACTCCTCGCTGGAGGTCGCCCGCGCCCAGGACGACCCCGAGACCGAGAGCTGGGGGCTGGGGACGAAGTCGCTGCTGCTCGCCGACCGCGGCGAGACCGAGGCGGCGCTGGGACTGATGCGGCGCAACCTCGACCTGACCGAACGCCTCGGCGACGTCTTCTCCCACAGCACGGCGCTGACCGGCGCCGCCTACGTCCTGCTCGCCGCCGGCGAGAACGAGGAGGCGCTGCGCTCGGTCGAGCTCGCCGACCGGATCTACCGCGAGGCGATGCGCGGCGGCGGCGAGACCGAGGCCTGGCGCTCCGCCCTGCGAGCCCGGGCGCTGCTCGCGGTCGGGCGGCGCGAGCAGGCGCTGGCCGAGGCCGAAGCGGCGGTCGCCGTTTCTCGGCGCAAGGAGATGGGCTGGCAGATCCCGCCCGCGCTGCTGGCCCTGGCCCAGGCGCGTGCCGCGTTGGGGCGCGAGGGGGTCGAGGAAGCGCTGGGCGAAGCGGCGGAGTACGCCCGCGAGCGCGGGCACCTGATGGCGCTGCGCAGGGTTGAAGCGGAGCGGGAGGCGCGAGCGGCGGCGTAAGGGCTGGGGACGTTGAGGTGGGGGCCTGACCCGCACCCCCACAGGGCTGGTAGGGGTGCGGGTCAGGCCTGAGTTCGGGACGTTTTCGGGAGGGACGGCTTGGGTCGTCGGCGTTGTCGACTTTGTGCTCCCTCTCGGGGGTACAAAGTCGCAAGCGGCGGCGTGGGTGCATGGAGCGTCTGGTGCGAGCGTG
>JBEHWY010000079.1:0-16895 GCA_048498975.1 Actinomycetota bacterium
TCCCAAACACACCCCCCCCCCCCCCCCCCCCCCCCCCCCCCCCCCCCTCCCCCCTCCCCCCCCCCTGGGCCGAGGACTCGGGCTGGGCATCTCGGACAGCTTCAAGGTCGGCGCTGCGTTGCGCGTACGCGGGGGGACTGGCGGATACGCTCACCGGATGCCAGCCTCTGGGCGCTCCCCGATGTGCCGCCGCAGCCGCGTTGCCCTGGCGACGCTCGGAGCGGTCCTCGTCGTCTCGGCCCTCCCCTCAACGGCCGCCGGAAGCGGAGCGCTCGTCCGGCCCGAGCCGGGGATCCTCAGCGCCTCGTGGGGTACCGACAACGCGGTCGGCTGTCCCAACGGCGCACAGGGGCTCGACAACATCCCGGTCACCTTCAACTGGTTCATCCGCCGGCCTTCGATCCAGCCCGCCGACTTCCGCATCGTCCGCAGCGACGGCAGCCTCGCGACCCCCACCTGCGCCCTGCAGTTCCCGCCGAACAAGTCCGACGAGGCGCAGACGGTGAACCTGATCGGCGACTTCGGCGACGCGGCGAACGGCCCGACGCCGGTTGCGATCCGCGTCGTCGGCGCCCTGCAGGGCAAGGCCCCGGGCGCGCGCAGGTGGCGGCAGATCACCCACTTGCCGAAGGTCAGCGTGGACCCCCTGTCCGGCGGCCCTTACATCGTCGATGCGTGGACGCTGACGGCGTCGATCTACCGCGGCGACCGCAATCGCTGCCTGGTCGGCCGGACCTTCGTGCGCGTGATGTGGTCCAACGGGCTCACCGCCTACCCCACCGGCGAAGAGGTCGGCGCCCCGGTGACCGCCTCATACCGCGCCCTCTACAAGCTCCCCAACCGCAAGGCCGTCGCGATCGCCCCGCTCGAAGTCGCCGACCTCCACGACCACGAATCCTCCTTCAACGCCGACAACATGCACGACCTCTGCCTGCCCAAGGCCCCGCGCGGCGCGAAGCTCACCGGGGTGACGATCGCCGCCAACCTGATCCAGGACCCCAACGGAGACCCGAACCTCGCCCAGAAGTTCAGTCCGCGGGCAGAGCGCAAGGTGAATCGATGATCGTCGCCGTCTTTCGCCGTCGGTTGAAGCCAGGACGGACCTTCGAGGACTTCGAGCGAGCCTGGGAGGCCGAGCGCGGGTTCGGGGTCCCAGCCCGGGTCTTCAACGCGGTCTCGCTCTCGGATCCCGCCGAGATCCTCAGCGTCGGTTTCGTCGACCTCGATCCGGCCGATCTCGAGGCGGGCGCCCGCGCGGTCGCCGAGCAGGAGAGCGAGCGCCACGACCGGATCAGCGAGGTGATCGAGTCAACCGAGCTGCGCGCCTTCTACGAGCTCCGCTCCGAGCACGACTTCAGCGGCGAACCTCAAGAGATCGAAATCGGCTCCGCCGCAAGCCTGCTCCACGCTTTAGGGCACTAAGCGGATCCCGAGGCGAGCAGCACTTCGTTCGAGAGGCTCAGCGGCTTCCAGCCACCTCCCGCCTCCGCCGCGGCCTGCGTGATCGCATCCCAGGCCTCCTCCTGGGCCTCGCCCGCGTGCTGCGCGATCATTGCCCGGATCGGGGCGGCGATCGCCCTGACGTAGGCGGTGAAGTGCGCCGGGGAGTCGAACTCGAAGGTGACCTCGCTCCGCTCCACGGCGACCTGCCTGAACCCACCACCCTCGAGCAACCCGCCGATCGCGGCGGGAGTTGGCCGGGAGAGGGGCCCGGGCGTTCCGGCGGGGGGCGCGGGCAGGCCCAGCCGCTCCCTCGTCGTCCGCATCGGAATCGAGAGGAAGGGAACCTCGTCGGGCTCCCCCCAGGAGGCGATCGCGATCCGCGCGCCCGGCTCGAGGAAGCTCCGGATGCGCCCCGCGGCGGCCTCCGCGTCGGGCTCGAAGATGATCCCCCAGCGCGAGACGGCGGCGTCGAAGCTCCCCGGCGGGAAATCGAGACTGGAGGCGTCCGACTCGACGAACTCGACGTTGCCCAGGCCGGCCGCGGCCGCGCGCTCACGCCCGAAGGCGAGCATCTCGGCGGAGATGTCCGTGGCCACGACGCGTCCCTCCGAGCCGGCCTTGCGCGCGGCGGTCAGGGCCGGCTCGCCATAGCCGGCGGCGACGTCGAGGACCCGGCTTCCCGCCCGCACGCCGGCCAGATCCACCAGCCGCTCGCTGATGTGCCGGTCCGCGCCGTCGTTGAACTCGCTCCACTCCTTCCATCCCACCGCAGCGGAGTCCCAGTTCCGGTGCTGCGCCGCGCGGAACTCGACCGGGTCGATCCCCTCGGGTGCCATGAGGTTGTTATACGCGCCGGAGCCCGCCGGCGACAAGCGGCGGCGGCTACCCCGACCCTCGTCTGAGGTTGCAATTTGTGACCTCAAAGCCTCCGCCTCGAGTCTGGAAGCGCTTGAGATTTCAAAGCTCCCTGCGTACCGCCACGCTCAGAGCTAACGCCCGGCGGCCCAGATGCCGAGAAAAGGCAGATGAAGCCGCGGTCGATCCGGATCCTGCTGCCGCTATGTGCCCTTCTGGCCCTCGCCTCGCTCGCGCCAGCCGCGACGGCGGCGAGCGGCAAGCCCTCGGGCGCGGGCTCGCTCCTCTACGTTCAGCAGACTGAAGGAGGGTCGCTCCGGCACCTGCGCTCCGGCGGCTTCGAGCTGGAACTGACCGGTGTCTCGCCGCGGGTCTCCACCTTCACCGACCGGCCCCACCGCCAAGCCGGCAGTCAGCGCCTGCGCGACTTCGTCAGCGGCTGGGGCAAGGCGGGTTTCGCCGCCGACCCGCCGAACGCCGCCCTCGTCCTCGACCGCGGGCCGCGCTCGCGCGACGTCGCGCTGGTGACCCTCAGCCATCCCCGCTACGACCGCCGCCACGGGGTCCTCACCTACCGGGTCAAGCCACTGCACGGGAAGGGCTCCGACGCCCTCGCCGCCTTCGCCAAGCGCGCCGACCCGGTGCGGGCGGGCGACTTCGGCTCGGCCTCGCTCTTCGTCGACGACGGCGCCGAGCAGATCGGCTACGCCGAGATCACCGTCCAGGTCCAGAACGCCACCCCCGGTCAGACGTTCCAGCTGCTGGTCGCTCCCGTCGGCGGGCGAGCCGGTTGGGCCATCCGGCAGTCCTCGGGTGGGGTCGGGGGCCTCCAGTTCACCGGCGGTGCCGTGATCCCGCTGACCGCGCTCCGTGCCAGCTCCGAGGCGATCGTCGTCGAAACGACTCCGGAAGGCTCGCCCTTCGACTTCATGCTCAACGCCACGATCGAACTCGAAGGGACGGAATCCGCAACCCTGACCGTCCAGGGCGCGCCGGGCGCGACGATCGTCGTGTCATACCCGACCGACGATGGTCCCCAGTTCCAGACGCTGCTCCCCGGCGACCCGCTGACGATGCTGCTCGCGAGCTGAGTCGAGCGCGGCCGCGACCCTCCCTACCCGGCGACGGAATCGGCGGCGGGCACGACCTCGGCGAACTTGACGGTGTCGGCGAATTGGCGGAAGCGCACGATCTTGCCGTCCTCGATATCCCAGACGTGCACGACCGGGAGGCTCAGCGGCTTGCCGGTGACCTTCCCGGTCCCGGTGTAGACGACGACCGCGGCGACGGTGTCACCGGCCGCCATGAATTCCTCCGGCGCCAGCGCAAAGCCCTCGACGTCCTGGGAGAGAGGGCCGAAGACGTTTTGCACCACCGCCTCGCCGCCGCGATACACACCCCCATACGGCATCCCGTCGGCCTCGTGCCACTCGATGTCGTCCGCAAACGCCCCAAGAACGGCGGGCACATCGCCCTCCGCGAAAGCAGCATAGGCACGCTTCACCACTTCGATGCTCTGCTCGCTCATGACTCTCCTTCGGCTTGGCCTGGGTTGGAGCACGAACCTACCCCACGCCCCGGGCAGGGTCGGGTACTTCGAGCAGCCACCCTTTGCGGCCGCCCGGGCGAGGCCGACTCGTGAGAGGCTTCAGCGAGTCCCGCCCACACCTATGAGGGGAGCGTCCCGTGAAGCACCTTCGCCAGCGCCTCACCTACGCCAACGTGATGGCGACGATCGCTGTCTTCATCGCCCTCGGCGGCGCCAGCTACGCCGCGACCCAACTGCCGAAGAACTCGGTCGGCTCCAAGCAGATCAAGAAGAACGCGATCACGACGGCGAAAATCAAGAAGGGGGCAGTGAGCGGGGCAAAGATCAACCTGAAGAGCCTCGGTCAGGTCCCCAGCGCCGCCCACGCCGACTCGGCGGGCTCTCTGGCGGCACCCGAAGCGGTGCGTCTCATCACCGAATTCGAACACGGGTTCCGCAACAGCGGCGAAGGTCTGGAGAAAGCCGGCTACTACCTCGACCGTCAGTGCGAGGTGCACCTGCAGGGATCGATCGTCGGCGCCTCGGGAAAAATCGCCTTCGTCCTCCCCGAAGGGTTCCGCCCCCCGGGCGATATCTTCGCCTCGGTTCCGACCGGAACCGGCGCCGGCTACCTCGAACTCCTCGCCAATGGCTCGGTCCGGGTCGGACTCTACGGATCGTCCGAAGAAAGGACCTTCGGCCTCGACGGCGTCACCTACAGGGTCGCGGGGTGCTAGCGCGGGAGCGCGAGATGCTGGGCGCGAGATCCAGTAGTCGGTCCCAGACTCGAAGGCCTCGGATGCTTTGTCTGCGGCTCGACTTGACTGGATGCGTCTAACCGCCAGTCCGGCGCTAGCATCGCTCCCGTGGAGCGGAGCGACAACAACGGCCCATCCGCCGCGGCAAACGCTGAGGCCCTGCGGGTCAAACGCCTGCGTGAAGACGCACAGCGCCCACTCAGCGTGAACCTGGCCGAGGGCATCGCCCTCAGCCACAAGCTCCTGCGGTTCACCGGCGCCGCGCTCAAGAGTTGAGCCAACCGGCCGGCCTGGCGAGCGCTACTCCGGCCGCGAAAGGATCTCGCGGCCGCCGACGCGGAGCCATTCGACGTGCGCCTCGCCCGGCTCATCAATCGGCCTGCCGAGAAGATGCCGCGCCGAGACGATCAAGAGCGTCAAGGAAATCATCGCCGGTTAGCGCCCGGTCAGCCGGTTTCCGGCATCGGCTGCGGGGATGTCTACAACCAGCATCCTCATCCCCTTCAGTGTCCCATGCCGCCCCGGGGGAGGATGAGCATTGACCGAATACGCCCCCTACCGGACTCCCGTGGAAGTCCTTCCGCTGCAGCCGTGCCGTCTGACCTCTCTAGATGCAACAGTTCCAGCTGTGCAGGATGCAGACAAAGACATTCTTTACAGAGTCGCCTATGACGAGGCGGTGCGGGCGCTCGCCGAGCAGCAGGGCGCCATCGAAAGCTTTCGCAGCAGAGCCGGCCTCCTGCTTTCTGCCGCCGCAATCACCACGTCGTTTCTGGGAGCACAGGCATTGGCCGGCGGTCATTCAAACGCGGTCGCGTGGCTGGCCTTGGCGGTCTTCGTCTCCGTCGCCGTTACCTCCCTGGGGATCCTCTGGCCACGGAGATGGGAGTTCACGGCCAGTCCCAGAGACGTGATCCAGACCTACATCGAGTCCGAGGAGCCTGCTCCGATCGAGGAACTTCATCGAGACCTCTCCCTCCACATGCACAACAGCTACCTGGAGAATCGGAAGGGCCTGGAGCAGCTCTCCGTCTTCTTTCAAGTAGCCAGCGCTCTACTGACCTTCGAGGTCACCCTATGGATCTTGGCCATCGCATCCACTGCGTAGAATCGATCCATGGCTCAGCCTGCCTCGCCCACTCCACCGCCCGAGCCCAAACGGCCCAGCCCGATGCAGCCCGAGACGCGCGGGCTCTCCCTCGGTAAGCGCAAGTAGCCAGCGAGTCGACGCTGCACAGCCGCCGTTGGGCGGCGAGGGGCCGCTTCTGCTCTTAGGCTAGAGGTGCGGTTCGCCTATTGAGTCACGATCAGCACAATGGAGCGCCACGACGACGACGCCCTGATCATCTAGTGCTATCAACCTCGTACTACAGTGCCTGACGACGGTCATGGTCAACGGAAAATCGCTGCGACCCAGCTTCCCAAGCGGGCTTTCGGAGATCGCCTTAACCGGACGGTATTTGAACCGATTGTTCCGGCTTCGCGGTTTGGCCTGAACGCATCCGAGACGTATTGCCGGCGACAAACTCTGTCCGACGAGTCTGGGTACCACTGATACGACGCTCTTAAGACCGCTGCCCTACCAAACGCTCAGGACGGAAGAGTCGCCGACCTTAGATTTTTTTTTATTGGGAGGAGCGCAAATGCGAGGCCTGAGCCCAGTCCCAAAGCCAGAAATACCGGCGGAACCAATGCCACGACGATGACCAGCAGGATCACGGCTAGAAGCACCAAGCGAGGCGCAAAATATTCCACACAAGACTCGAGCGCGACGCGTAGATAGTGCTTGAGCTGCTCAGACATAGCCGAGAAATTATTCCCCCTTCGCCAGACGGAACAATCGAGAGAATCTCGCTAGTCCTTCCCGTCGCGGATCCTGAACCCCACCTCTCGCTTCGGTGGAGTGGGAGGTGAAATCAGCTGCCGCAGGGCTTCGAAGATCTGCCGCAGTTGCTCGTCGTGCTCGCTAAGGCGAGCGCCAATGTCCAATTCCATCTGATCGAGTCGCTTCTGGAGCCCCTCGAAAGTGCCGGCAGCGCGGCGCAGCTCGACGAATGCCCGCATGATCTCGATGTTGACCGCGATGGCCCGATCGCTGCGAAGGACGCCAGAGAGCATCGCCACTCCCTGCTCCGTGAAGACGTACGGCGCATAGCGGCGTCCGCCTCGACCCTCGTTTGAGGTCACAAATTGTGATCTCAAAGCCCCAGCCTCGGTTTGCGTCAGCTGGAACATGAAGTCTGAAGGGAATCGCTTCGCATTCCGCTTGACCTGCTGAACCAGGACTCGGGTCTCGACGCCGTAGAGATCGGCCAGGTCTTCGTCGAGCATCACTTGCCGTTCGCGAATCACGAAGATCCGCTTTTCGATTGCTGGCGCCACGACGACCTGCAATCCAGCCTTATCCCCTGCCGAGTCGGGCATAAGCCCATCATGGCAAACCGGCCGGAACTTATTGTCTACATCGCCTTAACCGGGCGGATTTTTACCGCCTGGCGGGCGCTACTCCGGCCGCGAAAGGATCTCGTGGCCACCGACGCGGAGCCATTCAACATGCGTCTCGCCCGACTTGACCTCGGCGCCGTAGCGAAAGGTGGCGCGGCCGTCGCCCGAGTAAGACATCTCCCAGATGTCCCTCGTGCCCTGCACTCGCTTGATGCGCAGAGAGCGTGGCGGCTCGCTGCCCGTCCCCAGTGCATCAACGAGCTTCCCGACCGCCTGCCGGAATGCTCGATCCTGCTCGCGCGACAGACGTGCAAACTCGCGGGCGAAGCCCGCCCGAACCTCGAAGGTCGGGCTCATCAATCGGGCTGCTGAGAAGACGCCGCGCTGAGACGATCGAGCGCATCGAGGAACTCATCGCTGTTGAGCGGCCGGTCGGCCGTCTCCGCGATTACCTCCTCGACGGTCTCGGGAACGAGCACCAAGGAACCATCCCGGCGTCGCTCCGAGACCTTGTAGCGACCGAGCCGGTTTCCGGCATCGGCTGCGGTGATGTCTACAACCAGCATCTTCATCCCTTTCAGTGTCCCAGCCCGCCCAATGAAGGGCAAGCCGATGGGCGAAGGATGCCAAAGCAGCCGGATGCTTTTGTCTGCGGATCGGGGAGACAGGATTTGAACCTGCGACCGCTCGGCCCCCAGCCGAGTGCGCTACCAGACTGCGCCACTCCCCGTTGGAGTTCCGACATTCTGACGAATTGGGGAGGCGACGGCTAGGCTCCCCCGTGCAGGCGGCGGTAGCTCAATGGTAGAGCCACAGCCTTCCAAGCTGTTGATGCGAGTTCGATTCTCGTCCGCCGCTTAGCGGCCGGCTTAAAGACCGGCTGGCCGGGTACCGATTGCTGCTGGCGATGGCTCGACTTCGATCCGCTCTTCTCTTTCTGCTCGTCTGCGCGCTGGGCGCGGCGCTGCTCGTTGGCTGCGGGTCCTCGGGCTCCTCGGCCTCGGGCGGCTCCGCCTCGACCGGCGCCGAAGGCGAGAGCGGGCCGGGGCCGGGCGGCTACCTCGACTGGCCCTACTTCGGGCGGGTGCCGCAGCGGACGCACTACCTGCCGGCGGGGGGACGGGTGCTGGACCCGCCGCTGAAGCAGACCTGGTCGATCAACACGCATGGGCTGATCGAGTTCCCGCCGGCGATCGCGGGCGGGGTCGCCTACGTGATCAACAAGTACGGCAACGGGAAAGCGGTGCGGCTGCGGGACCGGAAGGTGCTGTGGGAACTGAACCTGCGGCCGAGCGACAAGGGCAAGCAGCTCGACGTGACCGGGCCCGCCTATGCCGAAGGGCGCGTCTTCGGCACCTTCATCGACGGCTACGTCGCAGCCGGGGACGCGGCGAGCGGCGCCGAATTGTGGGTCGACAAGCTGCACGCGCATCTCGAATCCTCGCCGCTGGCGGTCGGCGGCCGGCTCTACTTCGGCACCGACACGACCGACGTGATCTGCCTGCGCGCGGCCGACGGCAAGCGGCTGTGGGCCTACAACTCCCCCGCCGCGATCAAAGCGAGCCCGAGCTATGACCGCGGCCGCATCTTCGTCGCCGACTACGAGAGCTCGATGTTCGCGCTCGACGCGAAGACCGGCAAGCCGGTCTGGCGCACCAACACCAGCCGCGTCCCGCCCTACGGCAAGGGCGGCTTCTTCTCCTCCCCCGCCGTCGGCTTCGGCCGCGTCTACGCCGCCCGCGACGACGGCGTCGTCTACGCCTTCGACGAGCGCAGCGGCAAGGTCGCCTGGAGCTTCCCGACCGGCGCCGCCGTCTACGGCTCGCCGGCGATCGCCCACGTCCCCGGCACGCCGCCGACCGTCTACATCGGCGCCGAAAACGGGATCCTCTACGCGCTCGACGCCCGCACCGGCAGGGAGCGCTGGCACTACGACGTCGGCGGCCCGATCCCCGGCACCGCGACCGTGATCGGTCACACCGTCTACACCTCGAGCTTCAAGACCGACGAGACGACCGGCATCGACGTGCTCAGCCACCGCCGCACCTTCCGCCTCCACCAGGCCGGCTACACGCCGGTCGTCTCCGATGGCCGCCGCCTCTACCTAGTCGGCTACTTCACCGTGATTGGCCTCGAACCGACCAAACGGTGAGGGGTCGTACATCGGTCCAGGTTGGGAAAGTGAATGAAACGGGTATTTCACCTTCTTCGCCGTCCATCTGCGATGGTCGGCGAGGGGATTGGCAATCACTGGCTCTCCCCGCTTCCGACGTAGCGACAGGGGCGGCGGCTACGCAGTAGTCGTCGTCCCTGCCGTTCCCTCCTCCGGGAACTCCTCCAGCACCTGACGGCGCAGGAGGAAGGCACCGAAGCCGAGCAGCAGGGCGAGGATGAGGATGCCGAGCGGTTTGGCGAGGGCGGCGATCGGCGCCCAGAAGACGAGCAGGACGAAGAGCACGGCGACACCGGCGTAGTAGAGGCCCGGTTCCGCGCGCAGGCGGGGCGCACCCTGCCGGCGCAGCCAGACGGCGTAGCGGGTCGGCCCGGCGATCCAGGCGGCGAGGATCAGCAGGATGCCGAAGCTGAGCGTCGAGACGGCGACGGTGACCAGCAGCGAGGTGCCGATGCTCCAGACGGCTTCCGCGGCGGGTTCGACCGTGGCCGAGGAGGCCAGCGCGTCGACCACGTAGTGGCCGGCGATCGAGCGCAGCGCCAGCGCCAGCAGGCCGGCGCCGACGAAGGCGATGCCGACGCCGCGCAGCGCCTCGCGGCGGCGCGGTCCGGCGAGGAAGACGGCGAGGACGAAGAGGGCGACCGCCAGCAGGGTGAGGAAGACAGGCAGGCGGCGGACGATCTTCGCCGCGTCCTGGGCCTCGGAGAGTTCGTTGGACTCGAGGACGGTCAGTTCGCCCGCATCGGGCGGCAGCTTTTCGGCGAGGTTGCCGCCGACGCCGAGCTGGGAGCCGACCTGTTTCAGCAGAGCGCCGAGCTTCAGCGTCACCGTCCCTTCCTGGGTCGAGACCGCCGGGCCGCCGCCGTTCAGGATCTTCAGCAGCGCTTCGTGGGCGGCGCGGTTGGCGTCTTCCCAGAGCGCCTGGAACTGCGAGCTCTCCAGCACGCGTTCGGCGACCTTCGGGGTCAGCTGCTCGAGGCCCCCCGCCGCCGCGCTCGCCAGCGGCGCCAGCCGCGGCGGCAGCGCGTCTTCCAGTTCCTTCTTGACGTCGACCGTCGCGTACAGCTCGTTGGTCAGGTAGTTGGCGAGCTGGTGGCGGACCGCTTCGTTCTGCAACAGCTTGTCGCTGGTGTTGACCCAGTTGTCGGTGTTCAGCGCCTGGCGGTTGACCCAGATCGAGAAGATCGCGAGGAAGGTGACGAGGGCGCCGACGATCAGCAGCGTCAGCACCACCTTCGGGTGCGTGCGCACCGCCGGCTCGCGCTTGCTCTCCTCGGCCATCGGGCGCAACCTATGCGCACGATCGGCGGCAAACATCACCACAATCGGGTGAAGTTCGCGCCGCGCAGGAGATTTCACCCCGTTGGCGTGATGTGCGCGGCCCGCCCCTCTGGTCCAATCGAAGCTCCGATGCCAGCGCTGAGAAAGAGGCCGCTGCGAAGGGCCGCAATGCTCGGCGACGGGGCGCGCGCGCTGCCCTCTCCCCGGCGCGCCCGCGCCCCGGCATCGCGCCCGTCGGCGCCGCCGGCCTCGGCGACCGCGCGGGTCGAGGCGCTGAGCAAGCTGACGGCGCTGCGCGACGGCGGCGTCCTCACCGACGAGCAGTTCGCCGCCGAGCGGGCGCGGTTGCTGGCGGAATGAGGTCGCGGTGAGCGGGAACCGGCCGCTGGGTCCCGTCCAGGTCCTCGTCATCGGCCTCGAGCAGCCCGCCGCCGACGAGGTCCTGAGCGAACGGCTGCGCCACCTGCACGACGGCGTCGAGCTGCTCGACTTCCTCCTCGTCCACCGCCACCGCAACGGCGCGATCACCGAGCTGCGCGAGGTGGAGCCGGACGGTGGAGCGCGGGGCGGCCAACTGGCGGCGCCGCTGCTGGGAATCGGCGAGGGAGACGCCACCGCGCTGATCGACGGCGAGGAGGAACGCTGGTACCTGGCCGACCACGTCCCGGCCGGGACCACGGCGGCGATCGTGCTGCTCGAGCACCGCTGGGCGATTCCGCTGCGTGAGGCGGTGGCGGCGCTCGACGCCGAGGTGCTCGGCGACGCCTGGGTCCATCCGCAGGATCTCTCGGCAATACCGGATTAGGATCTCGACATGAGTGAGCTCGGCGCCCGTGGCCTCGGGTCATTGGTCGAGCGCCGGCGGCTCCTGGAGCGACTGACTGGCGCAGGCACCCCTGCGATCCTGCTCCACGCGCCCGCCGGCTACGGCAAGTCCGTGCTGCTCGCGCAGTGGGCGGCATGCGACAGGCGCCCGTTCGCCTCGGTCGTGCTCACCCCCGCTCACGATGACCCGGCGGTGCTGCTGGATTCGGTGATCGAGGCGATGGCGCCGATCGACCCGCTGCCGGAGGCAATCTCCTCGACGCTGCAGGCACCCGAGCCCGACCTCGACGTGATCGCCCGCCGCCTGCAGATCGCGCTGGCGGCGCGCGAGACCGACTCGGTTCTCGTCCTCGACGAGCTCGAGCACGTCTCCTCCCCGGGCAGCCGGCGCTTGCTCGAAGCGATCGTCACCGGGACGACGGGCGGCTGCCAGGTCGCCTTCGCCAGTCGCGAGCGCAACCTGCCGGGCGCCGCCAAGCTGCTTGCCTCGCGCCAGCTGACCGTGCTGGAAGCAGGGGACCTGACGATGACCCCGGGCGAGGCGGGCGAGCTGGTGGCGGGGGTCGGGCTGGAGGCGAGCGGCGCCGAGCTGGAGACGCTGATGGAGAAGACCGAGGGCTGGGCCGCCGGGCTCTACCTGGCGGCGCTCGCCCTGCGCGAGCGCGAGGAGCCCGACCGGATCGCGGACTTCGCCGGCGACGAGCGCACCCTCGTCGACTACATGCGCGACGAGTTCCTCGCCCAGGCGCCGGCCGAGGACGTCGAGCTGCTGCTGCGGGCCTCGCTGCTGGACCGCTTCTGCGGCGAGCTCTGCGACGCGGTGCTCGGCCGCCACGGCTCGGCCGCGAAGCTGGCCGATCTGGCCCGCGGCAACATGCTGCTGACTCCGCTCGACCGCCGCGACGAGTGGTTCCGGATGCACTCCCTCTTCGCCGAGATGCTGCGCAGCGAGCTGCGTCGGCGCCAGCCCGAGGAGCTGCCGGAGCTGAACCGCCGCGCCTCGGCCTGGTGGGCCGAGCACGGCGACCCGGCGCGGGCGGTCGGGTTCGCGCTGGAGGCGGGCGACCTGGAGCGCGCCGGCAAGCTGATCTGGGCCTCGGTCCCCGCCTACAACGCGACCGGGCGCTACGCGACGATCGAGCGCTGGATCGGGAGGGCGGGCGAGGAGCGGGTCCTCACCGACCCGCACTTCAGCCTGACGATGGCCCACGGCCACCTCTCGCGCGGCGAGGGCGCCGACGCCGAGCACTGGGCGAACGTGACCCGCGAGCTGCTTGCCGCCGGCGCCGAGGTCGACGCGACGGTCGTCGCCGGGCTGGCGATGGTCGACGGCGCCCTGGCCCGCCACGGCGTGATCGAGATGGAAGCGGCGGCCGCGCTCGGCGCCGAGGCGCTGCCCAGCGCCAGCCCCTGGACCTCGATGGCGAACCTGATCGCCGGCGCCGGCGCCCAGCTCGGCGGCGACCTCGACCGCGCCCGCGAGCTGCTGGCCGACTCCGCCCGGCGCGCGGCGGCGCGCGGGGTGACGATCATCCAGGTGCTGGCGCTCGCCCAGCTGGCGCTGCTCGCCGCCGCCGAGGAGGACTGGCAGACGGCGAGCATCCTCACCTCGCAGGCGCGGGCGCAGATCGACCGCACCGCGCTCGGCAGCCACCCGACGATGGCGCTGCCGCTCGCCGCCTCGGCCTACGTCCGCGCCGCCGAGCGGCGCAGCGAGGAGGCCGGCGCGGACCTGCGCGCGGCGCGCGCTCTGCTCGAGGGGCTCGACGCCTTCGGCGACTGGTACGTGACCGAGGTCTGCGCCACCCTCGCCGCCACCGCCGTCGCCCTCGGCGATCGGGCGCTCGCCCGCGAGATGCTGGAGCGCGCCCACGCCCACCTCGCCCGCGTCCCCGACGCGCCACTGCTCGACAGCTGGGTCAGCGGCATCGCCGAGGCGACCCGGCAGCTCGCCAGCGGCGGCGGCGCCGAGCTGACGCCCGCCGAGCTGCGGGTGCTGCGCCTCCTCCCCACCCATCTCTCCTTCCCGCAGATCGCCGCCGAGCTCGTCGTCTCGCCCAACACGGTGAAGACGCAGGCCCGCGCCGCCTACCGCAAGCTCGGCGTCTCCTCGCGCCGCGAAGCGGTCGACCGGGCGCGCGAGGCAGGGTTGCTGGACGGCGGCGACGCCGCGGCCGACGGTCCCGTCTAACGGTCGCGCTCACCCCTTGCGGGGCTCCCGACGCGGGGGTCAAGTACGTCGGGAAACGGGCCTCTCGGCTCGCCGAGCGCGACCGCGAGCAAGGTACGGCCGGGTACTGGTGTCGCGCATCGCCCGATCGGGGTGATCCGGGGGCACTCGGTAGTTCCCCACGCCAGAGCGGCGGCTAGCCCCCCTGCCCCGAGGCCGCGGCCACCCCTAGCGTGCCCGCCATGCTGAGAACCGCGACGACGATCTGCCTCGCCCTGCTGGCCCTGACCGCCGGGACCGCCACCGCGACGGCGGCGCCCAGCCCCTACCGCCACGACCTGCTGCGAGTCGAAAACGCGCTGCGCACGGCGATCGAAGACGCCCCCGTCGCCCTCGGCGAAGGCATGCTCTCCTCCGAAGTCGTCTGCAAGCTGGCGGAAAGGAACGAGGCGAACGGCGCCGGCAGCGATGCCGCCGCGAACTGGAGCACCCTCTCCCAGCTCGCCGACCAGGTCGACATGCCGGCGGTCGAGAAGGTCGACCGCGCCTTCGCCCGCGCCGAATCGCTGGCCGCAAGCCTGCGCCGCACCTACGCGGCGGCCTGGCGGCGGCAGGGCGACACGCGGGCGGTCGGGCGGCTGAACAGCGGCGTCGACCGCGTCCGCGACGCGATCGGACGGGTGCAGGCGGCGACCGCGCAGATGGCCGCCGCGCTCCCCGCCTGGCGCGAACACGACTGCGCCGCTGCCGTGAACGCGATCGAAACCGGAGTCGGCCGCGTCCCGGGTGCGATCGAACGGCTCAACTGGGGCATGGTCAGGCTGTGGACGCTGGCCGAAGAAAAATCGGACTGAACGCGCGAAGGCGCGAGACTTAGGGGCGATGGAGGCCGCCGAGCTCACCACCGCCCAGCTGCGCAGGCGCTGCGACCCCGCCTCGCTCGGCTTCGAGACGACCGCCGAGGTCGAGCCGCTGGAGGCGACCGTCGGCCAGCCGCGGGCGCTGCGGGCGCTCGAGTTCGGGCTCGAGATCGGCGCCGCCGGGTACCACGTCTTCGCCACCGGCGCCGCCGGCACCGGCCGCCGCTCGACCCTGCTGAAACTGCTGCGCGAGCGGGCGGCGGCGCGCCCGGCGCCGGGGGACTGGGTCTACCTCTTCGACTTCGCCGCGCCCGACCGGCCGAAGGCGGTCTCGCTGCCGGCCGGCCAGGGCGAGCTGCTGGTCCGCGAGATGTCGCACTTCGTCGAGGAGGCGCGCTCGCGGATCGCCGACGCCTTCGAGAGCGAGCAGTACCAGACGCGCCGCCGCGAGCTCGCCGAAGAGCTCGACAAGCGCGGCGAAGAGGCGCTGGCGCCGCTGCGCGAGTTCGCCCGCGACCGCGGCCTCGCGGTCGAGCTGACGCCGGCCGGGCTGGCGACGATCCCGATCACCCACGGCCACCCGGTCTCGCCCGAGCAGTTCCAGCACCTGCCCGACGAGCAGCGGCGCGAGATCGTCGCCCACACCGAAGAGGTGCAGGCACGGCTGCCGGCGACGGTCAGCCGCCTGGCGGACATCCAGCGCGAGGGCCGCAGCCGCCTCGCCGAGCTCGACCGCGAGGTCTCGGAGTTCGCGATCGGCCACCTCGTCGACGACCTCCGCTCCCGCTTCGCCGAGCTACCCGGGGTCGTCGCCTGGCTCGGGCGGCTGACCGACGACGTGGTTGAAAACCTCGACCGCTTCCGCGCCTACGAAGCCGAGCAGCAGCTGCCCGAACCGATGGCCGCCTCCGCCCGCCGCGCCGCCGAGCAGTTCTTCGGCCGCTACCAGCCCAACTTGCTGATCGGCCACCCCGACGGCGACGGCGCCCCGGTCGTCTTCGAGGCCAACCCCTCCTACTACAACCTCTTCGGCCGCCTCGACTACGAGACGACGCTGGGCGCGGTCACCACCGACCACCGCCGCATCCGTCCCGGCGCCCTGCACCGCGCCAACGGCGGCTACCTGGTGCTCGACGTCGCCCAGGTCCTGACCCAGCCCTTCGTCTGGCAGAAGCTGAAGGAGACGCTGCGCTCGCGCGAGATCACGATCGAGAACTTCGGCGCCCAGCTCACCCTGTTCCCGACCGAGACGCTGGAACCGGAGGCGATCCCGCTCGAGGTCAAGGTCGTCCTGATCGGCTCGGCCGAGCTCTACTCGCTGCTCTACGGGCTCGACGAGGACGTGCGCAAGCTGTTCAAGGTGCGCGCCGACTTCGACGTCGAGATGCCGTGGGAGGAGGAGCAGGCGGCGCAGTACGCCGGCTTCGTCGCCCGCCAGGTCCGCGACGGCGACCTGCTCCACTTCGACCGCGAGGCGGTAGCCCGCGTGGTCGAGCACGGCGCCCGCCTGCGCGAGCACCAGGGCCGGCTCTCGGCCCGCTTCCTCGAGATCGCCGAGCTCGTCGCCGAAGCGAGCCACTGGGCGGCGGCCGACGGCGCCGAGCTGGTCGGCGTCGCACATGTCGAGCGGGCGCTCGACGAGCGGGTCTACCGCTCCAACCTGGTCGAGGAGAAGGTGCGCGAGGCGATCGCCGAGGGCCTGGTGATGGTGGACCTCGAGGGCTCGGCGCCGGGGCAGGTCAACGGCCTCTCGATCGCCGCCCTCGGCGACTACGAGTTCGGGCGGCCCGCGCGGATCACGGCGACCGTCTCGGTCGGCGAGGGCGAGCTGCTCAACATCGACCGCGAGACCGAGCTCAGCGGCCCGATCCACGACAAGGGCTTCCTCATCCTCTCCGGCTACCTGCGCGAGCGCTACGGCGCCGGCAAGCCGCTGGCGCTCTCGGCCAGCCTCGTCTTCGAGCAGTCCTACGGCATGGTCGAGGGCGACTCGGCCTCGGCGGCCGAGCTCTTCGCCCTGCTCTCGGCGCTGGCCGAGGCGCCGCTGCGCCAGGGCGTCGCCATCACCGGCTCGGTCAACCAGCACGGCCGCGTGCAGGCGATCGGCGGCGTCAACGCCAAGATCGAGGGCTTCTTCGCCACCTGCGAGCAGGCCGGCCTCAGCGGCGAGCAGGGCGTCCTCATCCCCGCCGCCAACCGCCGCCACCTGATGCTGCGCCGCGAGGTCGTCGACGCGGTCGAGGCCGGCCGCTTCCACGTCTGGGCGATCGAGGACGTCGACCAGGGAATCGAGCTGCTCAGCGGCCTGCCGGCCGGCGCCCGCAGCGAGGACGGCACCTACCCCGAGGGCACGATCCATCGCCGCGCCGAGGAGCGTCTGGCGGCGTTCGCCGAGGCGCGGCGCGAGTTCGCGCAGGAGAAGAAGTAGGCGCCGGGGCGTGGCGGGGAGGGTGCTCGCCACCCTCCATGGGCACCCCTGCACGGCGATACCGCGCGAGTCGGTCTTGAGGGCGGGCAGGTCGTACTGCTCGAAGACCACGCCGCGCCTGGTCAGCTC
>JBEHWY010000080.1:0-16849 GCA_048498975.1 Actinomycetota bacterium
TCAGGTTTGTCAGCGTCGGCGCCGGCGCACCTACCTGCCCTGTGGGTGCGTCGGCCCGCCCGCTTTCGCAGGGGCCTGGGCACCTCGGATGGGTGCGACTTTCCTAGAGCCCGGCCCGCTCGAGCGCCAGGCGGCTGAGCTTCTCGACTCCCTCGCCGAGGCCGGCGAAGTAGGGGTCGACGGTGGTGCCGGCCTGGTAGCGGCGGTAGCTGCCCTCGAGGAAGATCGCCGCCTTCCAGAGGGCGAGCACCTGGTACCAGGCGAGCGCCGCCAGCGAGAGGCCGGTCGCCTCCTCGTAGCGGCGCACCAGCTCGGCGCGGGTCGGGAAGCCGGGCAGGCGCGTCACCTCGGAGAGGTCGCCGACGGGGTTTGGCGGGTCGCCCGCCTCGGCCCACATCGCGGTCATGTAGCCGACGTCGGCGAGCGGGTCGCCGATCGTCGCCATCTCCCAGTCGAGCACCGCGACCAGGCGCGGCTCGGCGGGCGCGTACATGACGTTGCCGATTCGGTAGTCGCCGTGGACGATCGTCGGCCCCGGCGAGCTCGGCAGGTTGGCGGCGAGCCACTCGGCGATGCGCTCCAGCGCCGGCAGCGGCCGCGTCGCGTTGACCTCGAGCAGGCCGCCGAACCGCTTCAGCTGCCGTTCGAGGTAGCCGTCGGGGCGGCCCAGCCCGGCCAGGCCGGCGGCCTCGAAGTCGATCGCGTGCAGGTCGACGAGGCGGTCGACCAGCTGCTCGCCGATCAGCCGCGCGCCCTCCGCGCCGCCCAGCGCCGGCGGCAGCTCGCCGGCGAGGATGTGGCCCTCGACAAAGGGCATCACGTAGAACGGCGCGCCGATCACGCCCTCGTCCTCGCAGCGCGCCAGCACCGCCGGCACCGGGTAGCCGAGCGGCTCCAGCGCCTCGAGGATCCGCGCCTCGCGCAGCACGTCGTGGGCGGAGGGGGGCAGTGGCCCGCGCGGCGGCCGCCGCAACACCAGCTTCTCCCCGCCGCGCCGCAGCAGGTAGGTGACGTTGGAGTGGCCCTCGCCGATCTCCTCCGCCTCGATCGGGCCGGCGCCGAGCCCGGCGGCGTCGAGGAACGCCTGCAGCGGCTCGAGCACGAGCAGCGGCTCCAGCTCCAGCGCCGCTGCCTCCGCCGCGGTCTGGACCACGTCGGAATCGGTACGGGCCATGACCCGAACCTAACGACGCCCCGGCCAAGCTCCAGCCGGCCCCCGGCGCGCCTCTGTGGGGATCGACAGCCGCCTCCCGCCGGCCTCCCGCCGCGCCGGGATCGACCTGCGAGGGTCGGTCTGTGGCGATCTGCATCACCGGGGGTTCGAGCGGGCTCGGGCGCGGCATCGCCGAGCGCTTCGCCCGCACCGGCACCGACGTCTTCATCAACTACCACGCGAACGACGCGGCGGCCGAGGAGGCCGCGGCCGCGGTGCAGGCCGCCGGCGGCCGCCCGCACCTGGTCAAGGTCAGCGTCGCCACCGCCGCCGGCTGCGCCGAGCTGATCGCCGCCGTGCGCGAGAAGGTCGACCGCCTCGACCAGCTCGTCCACTCCGCCGCCCTGGCGCAGACCGGGCCGCTGCTCGAGCAGGACCCTGAGCTGCTGCGCGAGTCGGTCGCCGTCAACGGCATCGCCCTCGTCGACCTCGTCCGCGAGGCGCTGCCGATCATGGGCCGCGGCAGCACCGTCTTCTACGTCTCCAGCCGCGGCGCCCGCTTCGTCATCCCCGGCTACGGCACGCTCGGCACCGCCAAGGCGCTCGGCGAGCACGTCGTCCGCTACCTCGCCCGCGAGTGCGCCCCGCACGGTGTCCGGGTGCTGACCGTGGCGCCGGGCTCGGTCGACACCGCCGCCTACCGGGCGATGTTCCCCGACAGCTGGGAAGAGCGGCTGGCGGCCTCGGCGGCGGCCAACCCGATGGGCCGCGGCGTCACCGTCGAGGACTGCGCGGCGCTGGTCGAGATGCTGGCCAACCCGGAGCTGGAGATGGTCCAGGGGCAGACGATCACGGCCGACGGCGGCGCCTCGCTGTGAGCGCCGCGGAGGAGGAAACGATGAGCGGAAGGATGGCGGGCAGGGTCGGGCTGGTGACCGGGGCGGGGTCGGGGATCGGCCGCGCCAGCGCCGAGCGCTTCGCCGCCGAGGGCGCGCGCGTGGTGGTCGTCGACGTCGACGCCGAGGCGGCGCAGGCGACGGCCGATGCGATCGAGGCAAACGGGGGAGAGGCGCTCGCCGTCCCCACCGACGTCGCCGACAACGCCGCGGTCGAAGCGATGACCGACGCGGCGCTGGCGCGCTTCGGCCGCGTCGACGCGCTCGTCAACAACGCCGGCATCCTCGACGACTACCTGCCCGCCGCCGAGACCCCGGACGCGGTCTGGGAGCGGGTGATGGGCGTCAACCTCAAAGCTCAGTTCCTCACCTGCCGGGCGCTGATCCCGCAGATGCTGGTCAACGGCGGCGGCGCGATCGTCAACGTCGCCTCCACCGCCGGCCTCAACGGCGGCAACGGCGGTGCCGCCTACACGACCTCCAAGCACGGCGTGATCGGCTTCACCCGCCAGCTCTGCTTCGACTACGCCCGCCAGGGCATCCGCGCCAACGTCCTCTGCCCCGGCGCGGTCGAGACCGGGATGACCCACGAGATCTTCGCCTCCGGCGACGCCGAGGTGATGAAGGCGGTCGAATCGGCGCCGATCGGCCGCTGGGCCCAGCCCGAGGAGCTCGCCGCCGCCGTCCTCTTCCTCGCCAGCGACGAGGCCTCCTTCGTCAACGGCGCCGTCTACGTCGTCGACGGCGGCTTCGACTCCAAGTAGCGAGGGCCCTACACGACCCCGACCGGCGGCTTCTTCGCCGCCTTGATCGCCGTCCAGAAGCCGGCGCGCAGTTCGTGTTTCAGGTCCTGTCGGTCGATCAGCGGCCCGACACTCCCTTCGCCGTGGACGAGCAGCTCGATGTCGAGTTCGTGCGGGATCCGCGGATGCACGTTGATCAGCTTCTGCAGCTCGTCAGGCGACGCCGCGTTCGCCCATTCGACCGCGAATGCCCGGCCGGCGGTCTGGGCGGCGGCGGGCGTCGCCGACGCTTGGCCGGCAGCCGCTCTCGCGGCGGCGCTGGGGGAGTTGAAGTGCTCCCCCCAGTGCTCTTTGGGAAGGACGATGTGCTCGTCGGCCTCGCGGATCAGCGCGGCAGACTGGTTGGTCTTTGCGGCTGGCACGCCGATGAGGACGACCTGCACTCCCATGTCCTGGGCGGCGACGACCCCCTCGCGCAGATCCTCGTCACCGGAGACTAGGTAGGCGCAGGTGATCGCGCGCTCGCGCGCGAGAGTCATCAGGTCGCGATAGATGAGCGCGTCGACACCCTTTTGTTCGCCCTGGATCAGGCGGCCGAGGCGAACCTTGACGTAGGGGAGGCTCCCGATCAGCTCATGGTCCCCGGTCGGGACCGCGTTGACGGCTCCGTCATACCAATAGGTCCGCAGGCAGCTGAAGCGCCCGCGATTGTGCTCGTCCACCCACCCCGCCAGCTTCTGGACGAGGCCCGAGTAGTCGCACGTGAACCCCTGTCGGCTCGAGGTTCCGCAGATCAGGCTGCCGCCCGCGGCGAGCACGTAGCCGGCATCAACGAAGATCGCGCTGCGGTCCAAATTCCTGCCTCCCGAAAAACAAGAGAGCCTCCAAATGGAGGCTCAACCCGAGGGACAACTTCCTTCGGTGCCGAGAGGATACCAAGCCGGTACCAGGTGCTGAACGGCCGCCTCAACCGCCAGGAAAACAAAAGGGCCCCCATAAGGGGGCCCAACAAAAGTCCGCCGGACGCGCCGACGGTTTCGCCATATTAGCCCGTCGGCGCCCGTCCTGCTGGGAATTCCCGACCAGCGCGGGCCGTCGAGGGCCTCCGGGTGCGGACCCCCACTTTGAGATTCCACAAGCGCCCGGACCTCGGGGTCGAGGGCACATTGATCCTGAGCCTAGAGTCGAATCCGACAACCGTTCGACCACGGAAGAGGACATGGACAAAGCCGCGTTCGCCAACTCCTACTCGCTGCCGATCGGGACGGGCAGCATGTACGGGCCGCCGCCCTACCTCTACCGAGGGGTCGAAGACTGCTTCATCGTCTACGAGGCCGACCGGGCCGGGGTCGAAGAGCTGCTGCCGCCGGGCCTGGAGATCGCCGACGAGGTGCCGACCTGCATCGCCTGGGCGCGCTGGGTGCCGTTCTCGACCTTCGGCCCCTACCACGAGGCCTACGTGATGATCCGCGCCAACTACGGCGAGACGACCTACCTCTACCAGCCGTTCATCTTCGTCGACAACGAGATCCCGCTCGGCGCCGGCCGCGAGATCTGGGGCTACGCGAAGAAGCTTGCCGTCTTCGAGCGCAACTGGGGCGGCGGCGGCACCCCGTTCGGGGAGCAGATGGTGTTCACCGTCGAGCGCCCGAAGGGGCAGCGGATCATGACCGCGACGATGGTCGCCGACCGCCTCGCCGACCCGGCCGAGCTCGAGGACACGCCGGTGCTCTCGACCCGCGTCATCCCCAACTCCGAGGCGGGCAAGCCACCCTCGGTCGCCGAGCTGGTCCGCCTCGACGTCCCCGCCACCCTGCACAAGGCCCAGGACGGCACCCACAAGCTCTGGGCCGGCCGCGGCTCGCTGACGATGGACACCGTCTCCTCGGTCGACCCCTGGCACCTGCTCGCCCCCAGGCGGATCCTCGAGTGCTACTTCGGCGTCTACGACTTCGACCTCCCGCACGGCAGGGTGATCCACGACTACCTCGAGGACGAGGAGATGTGGAGCTAGCAGCGCTCAGGGCGTGCTGACGGACGCCTCGAACTCGTCGACGAGTTCGAGCAGCTCCGCGCATTCCCACACCCGCCCCCACTTGCGCTCGTTGAGGCGGACCAGGATCCCGGCCTCCTCGAGCTGGGCGAACGCGTTGCCGACGGCGACGTGGGACCTGCCGGTGAGCCTCTGGGCGACGCCGACGTCGATCACCGGCTGTTCGGGGAGGACCTCGACGAGGCGGCGGACGACGGCGTCCCGGCGTGGGCTGCCGAGGCGCTCGATCCATTCCCCCTGGCGCTCGGCGATCGTCTCGGCGAAGGCCCAGGCCGCCCGCGCCGCCCGCGCCGTGGCTTCGGCGAACGTCCCGCACCAGGCGCTGACGTCACCTGCGCTGTAGGCGCCGAAGCCGTCGACGTAGGTCTTCGGCTCGCTGCCGAGGACGAGGCTGATCGGCGGCACGTACTCGCCGATCTCGCCCCTCCTGCGCAGCACCGTGTAGATCAGAGCGCGCCCGGTGCGCCCGTTGCCGTCGGCGAAGGGGTGGATGTTCTCGAACTGGGCGTGGAGGATCGCGGCCTGGGCGACGGGTGGAACGTCGTCGCGGTCGGCGAAGCGGCAGAGGTCCTCCATCAGCCCGCGAACGTGCTCGGGTGGCGGCGGCACGTAGATGGCTCCGGCCGGGTTGTAGTCGTTGCCCCCGATCCAGTTCTGCGCCTCGCGGAGCCGGCCGGCGATCTCCCGCTCCTCGGTGTGCCGCAGCAGCGTGCGGTGAATCTCGAGGACGTCGTCGAGCGCCAACGGCTCGGCCTTCTCGCCAAGTTCGATCGCCCGCTTCATCGCTTCGACGTTGCCGAGGACCTCGACCGCGCGGCTGTCCGCCCGGCGCCCCTCACCCTCGAACTGGGCCCGAGCCAGGCGCTTGTGCGAGATCGCGACGCCCTCGATCCGCGAGGAGGCGACGCTCTCGGAGCGCAGCAGGTTCTGCGCGACGGCCCCCAGTTGCCGGCGCACGGGTCGGTCCGCGGCGAAGCGGGTGAGCTCCTTCGTCGTCTCGTTGAGGAGGGCGCTGGCCTCGCCGCCGAAGGAGAAGTCGCGCTCGGCGATCGGGTCCGGTACGAACGCGCGGGCGCCCTGAGAGCTCTTGCTCGATCTTTTAGAAGTCACGATACCTTTGTAAGGTTAGTAGTCAATCCTTACAAAGATGTGAAGACCTTGAAAGGTTCCGCCCATCCCTGCTCAGCCGGATTCGAGCTGGCGCAGGCCGCGGCGGGCTTTGGAGAGGGACTTGGAGGCCTCGCGCCACTTCGCCTGCAGGTCGGTTTCGATCGAGGCCGACTGGCAGCTCGGCGCTTCGACGCATTCGGTCCAGACGTTGGCGGCGGCGATGTAGCGGTTGAGTGCCTTCTCGCCGGGGGTGCCGGCGGCGCGCAGGCATTCGAGCGAGAGCGAGTCGACCGGGATCGTCTCGTAGGTGCCCTCGATCGCCTTCACTTCGTCGACGTAGCCCTGGTAGTCGAGGCCGGCGACGAGGGTGCCGCGCAGCTGCGCCATCGAGTCGAGGAAGCCGCCGAGCTGCTCGCGGCAGGCGGTGGCGGCGGTGGCTGGCTGCGGTTCGCCGGTGGGCTTCGCAGAGGTGGTCTTTGCCGCGGTTTCGGGCGCCGCCGCGGTGCTGCTCCCGCCACTCCCGCCGCAGCCGGCGACGACCAGCGCTGATGCTGCGACGAGCGTCAATGCAGCCCCGAGCCAGGAACCCCGTCGCCAGCCTGCGTTCAGCATTCCCGGAAGGCTAGATCCCTCCCCGCGGCGACGCCGCGCCGGGGTCAGGTGCCGCGGCAATCGGCGCGGACGACCTTCTGCTTCAGCTTCCCTTCCCCGGCCAGCTTCTGTGCCATCGCGCAGGCCCGGCGGCGCATGGGCCGCGGGTCGGGGACGAAGAAGTGCCGCTGCGTGATCACCCGCCCCCGCCGGTCGCGGAGCCGCAGGGTCACCGTCCCGCCATGGGCGGGGAAAGGGGGGAAGGCGACGAAGATCCGGAAGGGGCGGTCGATGCCCAGGCGGCTGAGGACGGCGGCGGGCGCTTTGCTCACCGTGACCGGGGCCTGCCGGCCGTCGGTTCCGACTTCCACCGAAGCGACCGCCGCGCCGATCCGGCCGGTGACGTCGATGAATTCGCCGCCGGGGTCGGAGTTGCCCGCGAACCCGCCCAGCCGCACCGGCTGCCGGGCGGATGGCACCCCGCAGCCGGCCGTCGAGAGGTTGTGTGCCTCGGGCAGCTCCAGTTCGAAGCAGGGTGCGCCCGACGGCCATTCCTTGTCGGCTTCCGTGCGCGCTCGGTAGCCGACGAACTCATAGTGACCCCCGTGCGGGGCGCGGCCGCGGACGAGGACGTAGGCCGGCTGGCCGGCAGCGCTGCTTTCCCTGGTCGCGAAGTGGCGCAGCCGCTGCAGGCTGGGGTGCTCGCCTGGGTGGCCGAAGCCGAGCTGATCCCCGACCCAGGAAGTGAAGGCCTGGCCGGGCTCGGTGTAGCGGGCGGCGGCGACGAGTGCGAGGAGGAGCGCGGCGACGGCGACGACCAGGCGTGGGCTCAGCCGCGGGGAGCCCCCGGCGCCCCGCGCCGGCGGCGACGGGAGTCGCGCCGGCACCGACTCGATCGCCCGCCGCCGGGACTCCTCCCGGCGCGGGGCCTGCAGCACTCCGAGACGCTCGATGACGGCTCGCTCATCCACCGGCTTCCTCCAGTCGCTCGCGCAGTTGGTCGAGGCCGCGTCGCAGCCTTGAGCCGACGGTGCCGCGCCTCAGCCCCAGCATGCGCGCGATCTCTCCGGTCCCGTAGCCGGCGACGTGGCGTAGGACGACGACCGCGCGGTGATCGGGCGAGAGGGTCGCCAGCGCGGCCACCAGGTCGGGGTCGGTGCCCTTCGCTTCGACCGGCGGCGCCACCCGGCGCGCGACCGCCTCGCGGCTCGAGCGGGCGCGAGCGTGGTCGAGCGCGCGATTGGCGACGATCCGGTGCAGCCAGGGCTCGAACGGGCGGCGGGAGTCGAACCGTCCCAGGCTGCCGAGCAGGGCGACCATCGCCTCCTGGGTGACGTCTTCGGCGGCGTGCGCGTCGCCGAGGATCGCGAAGGCGATGCGGCTGGCGCGGTCCCAGTGGCGAGCGACCAGGTCCTCCGCCGCGCTCTTCGAGCCGCGCCGCACGGCCCGCACCAGCTCGGCATTCGAGCGGTCCCGCCCAGGGGCGCGGACCGGCAACTCGGTCTCCATCGTCGCTTCGCCCGTGTCTCCCATCTGCCCCCAATACGGCTGAGGGTCGCGGAACGCTCCCTCGCGTGCTGTAAAAAGCTCCTAATGCTGAGCTTGAAGAGGTCCGCGGCGGTGGGGATCGCGGTCGTGCTGGCGGCGCTCGCCCTGGCGCCGGCCGCCGGCGCCGCGCCGCGCGCCAGCGTGCTCGTCGTCGGCGACAGCCTCGAGGAACTGACCTCTCCCTATCTGCCGAACTACCTGCCCGGGGTGAAGCTGACGGTCAACGCGGTCGGCGGCTCCAACACCTACGAAATCCTCGACCTCTTCGAAGCGAGCTACGAACCGTCGCAGCAGGTGATCGTCTTCGACGGCGGCACCAACGACAACCCGAACTATCCCCAGATCCTCGAAGAAAACCTGGCCAAGGTGGCGGCCACCGTCGGCAACCGCTGCATGGTCGTGCCGACGGTCCACGGCTACACCGTCGAAGGCACCGACAACCACGGCAAGAACGCGGTGGTCCATCGCTTCGCCGCCTCGCGGCCGGGGACGCAGACGCCCGACTGGGCGAACTTCGTCAACCACCACCCGGAGGCGATGCAGTCCGACAACCTGCACCCGACCGAAGAAGGCTCCGAACGGCGAGCCGAACTGATCGCCGAAGGGATCCTCGGCTGCATCGCCTACGAGGAATCGGGTGGCCTGCAGGGCGAAGTGGCGACCGCCTCCGCCTCCTCGTCCCCGGTCGAAGTGAAGACCGTCCGCCTCGCCCCGGTCGGCCGCCTCGCCGCCCGCGAAAAGCGCCTCGCCGCCGCCGGCATCGACATCGCCACGCTGCTGGCGACCCTGCGCGCACCCCTTCCCGCCGGCTGACGCATGCCCCCACTGCCGTTCGACCCGATCGAGGAGGCGCGCCGCCACTGGCTCGAGCGCTGGCCCGAGGACGCCGCCACCCAGATGGTCGCGGTGACCTCGATCATGCGCGCCCAGCAGATCCTGATGGCGCGGCTGAACGAGCTGCTGGAGCCCTTCGACCTCACCTTCCCGCGCTATGAGGCGCTGATGCTCCTCCACTTCTCCGGCCGCGGCTCGCTGCCGCTGGGCAAGATCGGCGAGCGCCTGCAGGTCCACCGCACCTCCGTCACCAACACGATCGACGGCCTCGAGAAGCTCGGCCTCGTCCGCCGCGTCCCGCACGAGTCCGACCGCCGCGCGATCCTCGCCGAGATCCTGCCCGAGGGCCGCCGCGTCGCCGAGGCCGCCACCGCGGCCCTGCACGAGGCCGACTTCGGCACCCCGCCGCTCGCCGACGCCGACCTCGAGGCGCTCTTCGCCACCCTGCGCAAGCTGCGCACCGGCGCCGGCGACTTCGCCCCCTGACGCGGCAGTGCTTTTCCCTCTATAGCGAGCGAAATCACTGCCGCGCCTTGTGCGGAAGGGAGATAGGTGGTATTCCTACTATCTGTGAGCCGCGTATCTCGACAGACTCTGGAGACCACCGGCAGCGACGACCGCCGCCCTGAGACCGACTCGGGCCGGGTGCCGCTGCGGGTCGTGACCGCGGCCTCGCTGTTCGACGGCCACGACGCCGCGATCAACGTGATGCGGCGCCTGATCCAGGATTCCGGCGCCGAGGTCATCCACCTCGGCCACAACCGCAGCGTCCGCGACGTCGTCCGCGCCGCCGTCCAGGAGGACGCCGACGCGATCGCGATCAGCTCCTACCAGGGCGGCCACAACGAGTACTTCAAGTACGCGGTCGAGATGCTCCGCGATTACGGCGCCGGCCACATCCGCGTCTTCGGCGGCGGCGGCGGCACGATCACGCCGGAGGAGATCGACGCCCTGCAGGAGGCCGGCGTCGAGCGCATCTACCACCCCGAGGACGGGATGAGCCTGGGCCTCACCGGGATGATCGACGACCTGGTCGAGCGGGCCGCCGCCAAGCGCGTCGCCACCACGATCCCCGCCGCGCCGGGCGCCGCCGACGAGCTCTCCGTCGCGCAGATGATCTCGGCGCTCGAAGACGAGGTCGTCCCCGACGCCGAGCTCGAGCGGCTGCGCGAGGAGTGGGCGGCGGCCGGAGCCGGCGTCCCCGTGGTCGGCGTCACCGGCACCGGCGGCGCCGGCAAGAGCACGGTCACCGACGAGCTGCTCTCGCGCTTCGTCCAGAACCTGCCGGGCCTGCGGATCGCCGTGCTCGCCGTCGACCCGACCCGGCGGCGCACCGGCGGCGCCCTGCTCGGCGACCGGATCCGGATGAACAGCCTGCGCCACGAGCAGATCTACATGCGCTCGATGGCGACGCGCCGCCAGAACCTCTCGACCAGCGCCGTACTCGGCGACGCGGTCGCCTTCCTGCGCGCGGCCGGCTACGACCTGGTGATCGTCGAGACCGCCGGCATCGGCCAGAGCGACTCGGAGATCGTCGACCTGGTCGACGTCCCCGTCTACGTGATGACCAGCGAGTTCGGCGCCGCCAGCCAGCTGGAGAAGATCGACATGCTCGACCTCGCCGAGATCGTCGTCATCAACAAGTTCGACAAGCGCGGCGCCGAGGACGCGCTGCGCGACGTGCGCAAGCAGTGGCGCCGCAACCACGTCGCCTTCGAGGTCGCCGAGGACGAGATCCCGGTCTTCCCGACGATCGCCAGCCAGTTCGACGACCCGGGCGTGACCTGGATGTTCGTCAACCTCTGCCGGCGGCTGGTCGAGCGGGCGGGAGAGACCGGCGAGCGCTTCGACCCCGAGCTGGCGCCCGCGACCCACGAGCCGCGCGGCAACGCCCTGATCCCGGGCTCGCGGGTCCGCTACCTGGCCGAGATCGCCGAGCAGGGGCGCTCGCTGAACGCCGAGGTCGAGCGGCTGGCGGCGCTCGCCACGCGCGCCCAGGCCCTGCACGAGGCGGCGCAGGCCGTCGGCGACGGCAGCGAGCTGCGCGCCGCCTACGAGCAGACGCTCGCCGAGCTCGGGCCCGAGGCGGTGGAGCTGCTCGAGGGCTGGGACGCGCGGATCGAGGGGATCACCGCCGAGCGCTTCAGCTACGAGGTCCGCGGCCGCGAGATCACCGGTGCCAACTACCGCGAAACGCTCAGCCACCAGCAGGTGCCGAAGATCGCACCGCCGCGCTTCGACGGCTGGGGCGACCGCCTGCGCTTCCTGATGAAGGAAAACCTGCCGGGCTCCTACCCCTACACCGCCGGCGTCTTCCCCTACCGCCGCGAGGGCGAGGACCCGACCCGGATGTTCGCCGGCGAGGGCACGCCAGAGCGGACCAACCGCCGCTTCCACTACCTCTCGGCGGGCCAGCCGGCGGCCCGGCTGTCGACCGCGTTCGACTCGGTCACCCTCTACGGCGAGGACCCCGCCGAGCGCCCCGACATCTACGGCAAGGTCGGCAACTCGGGCGTCTCGATCGCCACCCTCGACGACGCCAAGAAGCTCTACTCGGGATTCGACCTCTGCGCGCCGAGCACCTCGGTCTCGATGACGATCAACGGGCCGGCGCCGATCGTCCTCGCCTTCTACATGAACGCGGCGATCGACCAGCAGGTCGAAAAGCACCTGCGCGAGAGCGGCCGCTGGGCCGAGGCGCAAGCGCGACTGGACGAGCTCTTCGGCGACCGCCCCCGCCCCCGCTACGAGGGCGAGCTGCCGCCCGGCAACGACGGCCTCGGGCTCGGCCTGCTCGGCGTCTCCGGCGCCGACCTGCTCGACGCCGAGACCTACGCCCGGATCGCGGCCGAGACCTTGCGCACGGTGCGCGGCACCGTCCAGGCCGACATCCTCAAGGAGGACCAGGCGCAGAACACCTGCATCTTCTCGACCGAGTTCGCGCTGAAGATGATGGGCGACGTCCAGGAGTACTTCATCGCCAACGCGGTGCGGAACTTCTACAGCGTCTCGATCAGCGGGTACCACATCGCCGAGGCCGGGGCGAACCCGATCTCCCAGCTCGCCTTCACCCTGGCGAACGGCTTCACGATCGTCGAGTACTACCTGGCGCGGGGCATGGACGTCGACGACTTCGCCCCCAACCTCAGCTTCTTCTTCTCCAACGGGATGGACCCCGAGTACGCGGTGATCGGCCGCGTCGCGCGGCGGATCTGGGCACGGGCGATGCGCGAGCGCTACGGCGCCGGCCCGCGCAGCCAGATGCTCAAGTACCACGTTCAGACCTCGGGCCGCAGCCTGCACGCGCAGGAGATCAGCTTCAACGACATCCGCACCACGCTGCAGGCGCTCTACGCGATCTTCGACAACTGCAACAGCCTCCACACCAACGCCTACGACGAGGCGATCACGACGCCGACCGAGGAGTCGGTGCGTCGCGCGGTCGCGATCCAGCTGATCATCAACCGCGAGCTCGGCCTCAACTTCACCGAGAACCCGTGGCAGGGCAGCTTCGCGATCGACGCCCTCACCGACATGGTCGAGGCCGCCGTCTACGAGGAGTTCGAGCGGATCTCCGAGCGCGGCGGCGTGCTCGGCGCGATGGACACGATGTACCAGCGCAGCAAGATCCAGGAAGAGAGCCTCTACTACGAGCGGCTCAAGCACGACGGCACGCTGCCGCTGATCGGCGTCAACACCTTCCTGCCGAAGGAGGGGGCCGGCGAGCCGACCGGCGGCCTGGACCTGATGCGCTCGAGCGCCGGGGAGAAGGACGACCAGATCGCCTCGGTGCGGGCCTTCCAGGCTCTCGGCGCCGAGCGCCGCGAGCCCGTCCTGGCGCGGCTGCAGGAGGTCGCGCGCGAGCGCGGCAACGTCTTCGAGGCGCTGATGGACGCGGTCAAGGTCGCCTCGCTCGGCCAGATCTCGGCGGCGCTGTACGAGGTGGGCGGCGAGTACCGGCGCAACATGTAGCGTCGTGGCATGGACGCGGAGCCGCGCATCGTCTGTCTCGTCCCCAGCATCACCGAGCTGATCTGCTCGCTGGGGCTGGCCGAGCAGCTGGTCGGCCGCACCGGCTTCTGCATCCATCCCTGGGAGACGGTGCGGACGGTGCCCAAGGTCGGCGGCACCAAGGACGTCAAGCTCGACCGGGTGCGCGAGCTGGCGCCGACCCACGTCGTCGTCAACGTCGAGGAGAACCGGCGCGAGGACGCCGAGGCGCTGGCCGAGCTCGCCGAGGTCGTCGTCACCCACCCGCAGGGCCCGCGCGACAACCTCGCCCTCTACCGTCAGCTCGGCGAGACGTTCGGCCGCGAGCAGGAGGCCGAGCGGCTCTGCGAGGAGTTCGAGCGCGCCTACGCCCGCGTCGCCGCCGCCGAGCGCCCGCCCCGCGACGTCCTCTACCTGATCTGGCGCGACCCCTGGATGACCGTCGCCCCCGACACCTACATCGCCCAGACCCTGGCCCTGTTCAACTGGCGCACCCTGCCCGCGGCCGACTCTCATAGGGAGCGGTACCCGGAGGTCGACCTGGCGGACTTCGCCGGCGATGTCGACCGGGTGCTGCTGAGCAGCGAGCCGTTCCACTTCAAGTCAGATCACGTCGAGGAGGTTGCGGCCGCAGTGCCGGGGGCCGAGGTCTCGCTGATCGACGGCGAGATGACCTCCTGGTACGGCCCGCGGGCGATCGCCGGCCTCGACTACCTGGCGGAGTACACGGCGTGAGCGTGGCTCCGTCTGGGAGGATAGGAGGCATTCCAACTGTCTGTATGCCATGCATGTCATCTGGCCGGGGCGAAACCGGCCTGATCGAGACCAAGGAGAGAGCGGATGAGGATTGAGAAGGTCGCGGTTCTCGGCGGCGGGCTGATGGGCTCGGGGATCGCCGAGTCGGTCGCCCGGGCCGGGCTGGAGGTCACCGTCCGCGACATCGACGAAGCGGCGGTTGCGGGCGCGGCGACGAGGATCGCCGCCTCGCTGCACCGCGCCGTGGAGGGCGGCAAGCTGAGCGGCGAGGAGGCCGAGGAGGTCCGCCGCCGGATCTCGCTCACCCACGACCTCGAGGCCGTCTCCGAGGCCGACCTGGTGGTCGAGGCGGTGCCCGAGAACGCCGAGCTGAAGGCCAACATCCTCGCCCAGGTCGCCGGCTACGTCTCCGAGCAGGCGCTGATCGCCTCCAACACCTCCTCGATCCCGATCGCCCAGCTCGCCGCCGGCCTGCACCGCCCCGAGCGCGTCCTCGGACTCCATTTCTTCAGCCCGGTGCCGGTGATGCCGCTGCTCGAGGTCGTCGTCGCCCTCGACACCTCCGCGGCGACCGTCGAGGCTGCCAGCGAGTTCGCCGAGCGCATCGGCAAGACTCCGATCGTGACCAAGGACCGCTCGGGCTTCATCGTCAACATGCTGCTCGTCCCCTACCTGATGGCGGCGGTGCGGATGTACGAAGAGGAATTCGCCACCCGCGAGTCGATCGACGAGGGGATGAAGCTCGGCTGCGGCCACCCGATGGGCCCGCTGACGCTTTGCGACTTCATCGGCCTCGACGTCCTCTACAGCGTCTGCGACTCCCTCTACGAAGAGTTCAAGCGCCCCGAGTACGCGCCGCCGCCGCTGCTCAAGCGGATGGTGGCCTCGGGCCGGATCGGCCGCAAGGCCGATCGCGGCTTCTACGAGTACGGCGCGGTGCGGGCGGAGGTGGCGGCATGAGCGGCGGCGAGCTCGGCGCGGGCCTCTACGAGATCCCGCAGGAGATGGTCGACTTCCGCGAAACGATCCGCCAGATCGCGACCGAGAAGATCGCCCCGCGCGCGGGGGAGATCGACCGCAAAGCCGAATACCCCTGGGACGTCCGCAAGCTGCTCGCCGAGCAGGACATCCTCGGCCTGCCCTTCGACGAGGCCTACGGCGGCACCGGGACCGGCACGCTGATGCTGCAGATCGGCGTCGAGGAGATCGCCAAGGCCTGCGCCTCCTGCGCCCTGATCCTGATGGTCCAGGAGCTGGGGACGCTGCCGATCCAGCTGTTCGGCTCCGAGGAGCTGAAACAGCGCTTCCTGCCCAAGTGCGCCAGCGGCGAGTGGAGCCCGGCCTTCGCGCTGAGCGAGCCCGAGGCGGGCTCGGACCCCGCGGCGATGCGGACCACCGCCGTCAGGGACGGCGAGGAGTGGGTGATCAACGGCCAGAAGTGCTGGATCACCAACGCCGGCATTGCCGACTTCTACGTCGTCTTCGCCTCGACCGACCGCGAGAATCGCCGCACCAGCGCCTTCGTCGTCGAGAAAGAGCGCGAGGGCTTCGACCCCGGCCAGCTCGAGCACAAGCTCGGGATCAAGGGCAGCCCCACCGGCTCGCCCTCCTTCAACGACGTCCGCGTCCCCCACGAGAACCTGATCGGCGAGGAGGGCAAAGGGCTCTCGGTCGCGCTCGGCACCCTCGAGCGCACGCGCCTGGGCGCCGCCGCCCAGGCGGTCGGCATCGCCCAGGGGGCGACCGACTTCGCCAACGAGTACGCCAAGGAGCGGATCGCCTTCGGCAAGCCGATCAACGAGCTGCAGGCGATTCAGTTCAAGCTCGCCGACATGGAGGCCGGCACCGCCGCCGCCCGCGAGCTCCTCTACAAGGCCTGCTCCCTCGCCGACCGCCCCCGGCGCCCCGCCGACCTCGGCAAATGGACCTCGATGGCGAAGCTGATCGCCTCCGACAACGCGATGAAGGTGACGGTCGAGGCGATCCAGGTGCTCGGCGGCTACGGCTACGTCAACGAGTACCCGGTCGAGCGGATGATGCGCGACGCCAAGATCACCCAGATCTACGAGGGCACCAACGAGATCCAGCGGGTCGTGATCGCCCGCGCGATGCGCTGAGCGCGGGGGACTCGAGCGCAGATCCCACCGGCCGCTGAGCGACTCTCCGCTCGGCGGCCTCAGCGCGGGCTTGCAAAACATACGCATAGTAATTATGGTTATGCAACACCCAGTCGGAGGAGAGGTGATGTCTGCAAATTCTTCAGCGCCAGTTGCCGTTTTCGCCGAGGTCGTCGCCCAGCCCGGGCGGCGCGACGAGGTCCTCGCGGCCGCCCGCGAGGCCTTCGCGGCGGCGCAGGCAGAGCCCGGCACCGAGGTCTACGCGATCCACGTCTGCCCGGAGGAGCCCGACGTGGTGCGCTTCTACGAGGTCTACGCCGACGCCGAGGCGCGGGGCGCGCACAGCACCAGCGAGGCGATCGGGAAGCTGATCGGGGCGCTGGGCGAGCTGCTGGCGGCGCCGCCGCGGATCGTCGTCACCACCCCCGTGATGGCCAAGGGACACGTCAGCGATGACCGTGGCTGAGATGGCCGAGGCGACCTTCGCCGACGTGATGGCGACGCACTGCGCCGGCGTCGCCGTCGCCACCTGCAGCCGCGCCGGCGAGGGCGGCGAGAGGGTGCCGCTGGGGCTGGCGATCACCTCGCTCTCGGCCTACACCGCCGAGCCTCCGTCGGTATTGCTCAGCGTCGACGTCAGCTCGCGCTCGCACGACCACCTGGTCGTCAGCGAGGCGCTCGGCGTCCACCTGCTCGCCCACGACCAGGCGGCGATCGCCCGCCTCTTCAGCTCCAAGAGCGACGACAAGTTCGGCGCCCTGGAGTGGAGCTGGGACGGCAGCGTGCCGCGGCTCGGCGGCGTCCTCGCCTACCTGCGCTGCCGCGTCGACCGCTGCTTCGCGCACCACGACCATACGATCGTCGTCGGCACCGTCGAGGGCGCCTGGATCGAGCGCCAGGCGCGGCCGCTCGTCTACCTCGAGCGTCGCCTCGAGTGGCACCTGGTCGACCGGGGTGCGGCATGAGACGTCCTGTGTCAACCCCCCGCGGTTTGAAGCCTTCGAAAGTTGCCGTGCAGAGCGGGGTCGTAGGGCACCCCGTCCTGCCAGCAGCGCCAG
>JBEHWY010000081.1:0-16797 GCA_048498975.1 Actinomycetota bacterium
CTCGCGGGAGCTGTTCGCGGACGTCGTCACCGCGCCCGCCTGAGCTCGCCTATTCGGCGACCCGGCAGGAGCGCGAGGCCTCGATCTTGACCTGGGCGCCGCCGGCGAACGAGTAGGCGGCGCGGGCGAAGGGGAAGAAGGTCGAGCGGCCGCCGTCGGGGACGGGGCAGGCGGCGGAGACGTACGAGCGGCGTTCGCCGCGGTAGTCGAAGGTGCGGTGCAGCGAGAGGTCGAAGTGGGTGAGCCAAGCCCACTTATGGGCGGCGGGTGGCAACTTCGTCGTCAGCACGGTCCCGAACACTCCCGGCTGGCGGTGGACTTCAAAGGTGATCACGAACGACGCGGGCGGGGCGGCGAGGTAGGCCTGGGCGATGATCAGGCGGTGGCCGTTGCGCCGCGGGCCGTTGAAGGCGAGCAGGTGTGAACGGAGCACGTACGGCCTCTGGTCGGGAATGCGGATCTGGACGCCGACGTGGCCGCTGCCGACGATGGCGTCGCCGCAGATCCTGCGGGCGGCGTCTTCGCTCGCCGGCTGGATCTGCTTGGCCCGGCAGACGGGCAGGCCTTCGTCGAAGAGGCGGCCCTCGCGGTTGATCGCGACCTTGATCCGCCGCAGCTGCGGGAGCTGGTCGAGGCCGCCGTGCGCCGGGCGGAAGGTGCCGCCGACGTGGACGGCAATCGGGGCCGGCTGTTCGCGCGGCAAGCTGCTGGGGTTGAGCCTGGCCTCGAGGCTGCCACGGACGCCCTGGTCCTGCCCCCACTCCGCCGCCGCCGGCGCCGGCGCGCACAGCACCAGCGCGGCGGCGAGGAGGGCGAGGCGGAGCGGCACCGCCCTCACCCGAACCGGGATTCTTCGATGCGGCAGTAGTTGAATTCGAAGTCGAGGACCGTGTTGTTGGCTTTCCTCGAAAGCCGGTTCAGTTCGACGGAATACGATTCGGCCTTGCGCTTGTTTTCAGCGGCGAGGGCCTTGCCGATCTTGCCGATCACGCCCTTGGTTTCGCGCAGCAGGTCGAGCCACTTGCCGAGCTTGACTTCGTATTCGGGCGGCTGCGGGACCGCTGCCAGCTGGGCGATCGTCTTGCCGAAGGCGGCGGCGGCGCGCTTGAAGTGGGTCGAAGCCTGTTTCAGCTTGCCACCCTTCACCAGCCCTTTGACGCCCTTGAAGATCTTCTTGTTGGCGAGCACGTTCGTCTTGCAGATCGGCTCGGCCCGTTCGCGGTATTCGCCGGTCGGCGTCGCTTCGGCGGCGCCGGCCAGCGGCACGACCGCAGCGAGCGCAAGCGCGACTAGCAGCAGCGCGAACATCCCCCACCTCGGTTTTGACATCAGGCGACTCTCCCTTCCCTTTCGGTACGACTACGTTCTCACAAACACGCTCAGGCGGCGTGCAGACCGCTCTTCGGCAGCACCCTCCGCAGGGGCCGCGGCAGCCACCAGACCCGCTCGCCGATCAGCAGCATCAGCGCCGGCAGCAAGACGATCCGGACCACGGTGGCGTCGAGGACGACGGCGACGGTGAGGCCGGTGCCGAGCTGGCTGACGGTGGCGATCGGTGCCGCGGCGAAGGCGACGAAGACGGCGACCATGATCGCCGCGGCGCCGGTGATGACCGCAGCCGTGCGGCGCAGGCCGAAGCGGACCGCCTCCTCGTTGCTCGCCCCCGCTTCGCGGCTCTCGCGCATGCGGGTGAGGAGGAAGACGGCGTAGTCGATCGAGAGGCCGAAGATGATTCCGAAAATTCCGGCGGCGCCGATCGCATCCACATACGTGTGACCGCCGAGCGGCCAGCCAGCGGGGACGTCGAAGAGCAGGGTGAGGACGCCGAAGGCGACGCCGACGGTGAGCAGGTTGAGGGCGACGGCGATCGCCGCCAGGGGGATGGCGCGAAGGACGAGGACGAGGACGAGGAAGGTGGCGAGCGAGATCGCCAGGATCGCCCAGGGGACGCGCGAGGAGATCGCGTCGGTGTAGTCGGCGAGCTGGGCGGGGCCGCCGGTGACGCCGGTGCGCAGGCCCGAGCGCTGGGAGAGGTCGGTGGCGTCGGTGCGCAGGCGGGTGTAGAGCGCTTCGGAGCCGGGAGTGTCGAAGGTGTAGCGGGGGATGACGAGGATCTGCGCGCCCTGGCCGCCATGGGCGAGGGAGACGACCTGCCCGGCGCGGCGGCGCTCGTCCGGCGGTGCCCCTTCGAGGGCGGAGAGGACGAAGGAGCCGGAGTCGAAGATGTGTGGCGAGGAGCTGCGCAGTTCCCCGACCTGGCGCGAGAGGCTGGTCGCTTCGACGCGGGCGCGGCTGCCGGCGCGGTCGAGGCGGGTCTGCAGCGGACGGGAGCGTTCGGCGCCGCTGGCGAGGTGGCCGGAGAGAGCGTCGGCGCCGCCGGCGAGCTGCTGCAGGCCGCTGCTGAGTTCGCTGGAGCCGGAACGCAGTTCGCCGAGGCCGGCGGAGAGTTCGTGTGACCTTTCTGACAGTTCGGCGGCGCCTTCGTGCAATTCGTCGCCCCCTTCGGCGAGCTTCTGCTGGCCTTCGTGCAGCTGCTTGGAGCGGTTGCGGGCATGTTCGGCTTCGCCTTCGAGTTCTTCGAGCCGGGCGACGAGGAATTCGGATTCCTGGACGGCGCCTTCGAGGCTGGGGTCGGTGGCGGAGGCGGCCTGCAGTTCGCTGCGCAGGCGACGTGCGTGAGGCAGGCTGCTGGCGCGGATGATCGGCAGCAGCCCGGCGATTTCGTTGCGCACCGACGCCGCCCCGGTCGCGGCGCGGTGCTGACCTTCGGCGAGGCGGCCGGAGCCGTTGTCGATTCGTTCCAGAGCCTGTTCGGCCTTCCCGGCGCCGGCCGCCGCTTCTTCGAGACCGCCGGTGATCTTGTCGGCGCCTTCGCCGGCGCGGCGCGAGCCGGTGGCGAGCAGGCCGGCGCCGGCGGCCGCTTCGCTGAAGCCGTTGCGGAGGAGCCCGACCCCGCCGGCGGCGCGGTCGAGCTGGTGGCCGGCGCGGTTCAGCCGCTGCGGATTCGCCTTCCCTTCTTCGGCGAGCAGTTCGTTGCCGCCGCGCTGCAGCGGGCGGACCTGGCGCTGGATCTGGCCCGGACCGACCACCGCCTGCACCCCCGGGTCCTTCGCTATGTGGTGTTGGGTGCGACGCAGCGCAGCGAGGTGGCGTGCGCCGGTGATCGGACCGTGGTCGGTGGCGGCGACGAGGATGAAGGGTGCGTCCCAGCCGGCGCCGATCGCGTCGTCGACGGTCTCAGAGTCCTGGCGCGCCTGGTTTGACTCGGGCAGCTGCGTGGCGCTTGGGGGGCCCGTCGTGAGGCCGAGGGCCGGCAGGGCGAGGAGGACGAGGGCGCCGCCGATCAGGCCGACGGCGAGCTTCGGCCGCGAGAGAGCGGCCGAGACCGCGGCCATCAGCCGGGTGCCGCCGTCGCTGCGACCGAGGCGCCAGCGGTCGACGTTGGGCCCGAGCAGAAGAAGCAGCGGCGGCGCGAGCAGGGTGGCGACGACGACGCTGACGGCGGTGGTGAGGATCGCGGTGCCGGCCAGCGAGAGGAACAGAGTTCCCGGCATGACGAGGAGGATCACGACCATCGCGAGCAGCAGGGTGAGGCCGGCGAAGGCGGTGGTGCGCCCGGCGGTGCGGCGAGTTCGCGCTGCGGCCTGCAGCGGCGTCCGACCGCCCGCGAGCTCCTCGCGGAAGCGGGAGACCATCAGCAGCGCGTAGTCGACCCCGAGCGCCAGCCCCATCATCGTCGCCACGGTGAGGGCGAAGCCGTCGATCTCGAGCGAGGAGGCAGCAAGTGACAGCAGCCCCCGCACCGAAAGCACGGAGACAGCCCCGAACAGCAGCGGAATCAGCGCCGCAACCGGAGACCGAAAGACGAGCAGGAGGACGACGAGCAGGATCGGCACCGCCACCAGCTCCGCGATCCGCGTCGAGCGCACCGATTCGTCCCGAATCGCCCGCGAGAGCGTGGCGAACCCGGTTTGAGTCGCGCGAACCGGCGAGTGCGTGTGTGCTGCGAGCAGCGAGTCGAGCTCCGGAGCGCTGTCCCGCACCGCGTCGGTAGTGCCGACATGGAAGTCGATCAGGACGAGTGCCCGCCGCGGCCCCGGCCGCAGCCGCGCCAGATGCCCCCGGTCCCATGGAGAGAGGGTGGTTACCCCACGCTCTCGCCGCAACGCCCGCACGAGCTCCGGCCCCTGCCGATCGAGCGCCCCCGCCGGCCCGCGCAACAGAACCACGAACGGCGCCGAGTCGCCGAACTCTTCCCGCAGCAGCTCCTCACCTTCGGCCGAGGGCGTCCCCGGCACCGACAGCGAGGTCGGCCGCAGCTTCCCCTCGACCCCACTCCCGAGTACGGCCAGGACCAAGACGACCGCCACTGCCAAACCCAGCGTCGACCGAGGATGCCTCAAACCAAACCCCGCGTCTGCCGAGCCCCCACCCATAGAAGCGATGCTAAATCAGTACTGGGTGGGCCTCGATAAGGGTGTCTTAAGCCGAGTCCGGCTCGAGGCCGGCAATCGATGAGTTGAGTATGGGCGCCCGATCCTCTTTGGTTCCGATCATCTGCCATGCCGCGAGCGACGACCTGACCTCTTCGGCCCATGCCTGGACTGCCTCATCCTTCTTGCGCCGCTCCGCCGGCGTTCCCTTGGGCAGCAGGACACCGCCAATCTGTTCGGGGTTTAACTTGCCGTAGCTCGTCCCCCCGGACTCGGTCCAGAGCTGAAGACGGCAAGACTCGGCACGCAGCGAGGCAAAGATCCATCCCAACGGGAACTTGTCGGCCGCATCCGGGTCCACGCGGACGACAGCAACACCGTCGGGACTGGCGACGACCGCCGGTTCCTCGCCGGTCGAGTCGTGGAGGAACAAACCAATGTTGCGACGCTCGGGCCGAACCAGGCCGACGACGATGTCTTCGTCGGCAAGTTCATACATACGCTTCGAAGCCTTGCGCTCCGCGATCGCCCAGGCCCGCTCCGGCTCGTGCGGCATGATCGTCCCCTCCACGGCTCGGATGCACTGTCCCTCGACGAGGCGCAGGAGCCGCGACGGCGCAGCCAGCACGTCGAATTCCGGCACGGCTACCTCGGCGACATCCGCCAGCCTCACGTGGCTCTTCCCCCTGAGGTAACGGATGTTCGCCAGCGCTCTCGGCATCAGCCGCCGCGGCTTCATGTCCAGGCTGGGGTGCCTGGCCACGTCGGAAAAGCGGGCGCCCTCCCATCCGTCCGCAGCGGAGCGTTCGCCAAACCGCTCGAAGCTCTCGCGCACCAGCGTGAAGTCCGTATCCAGCGTCGGCGTGTTGTCCTTGCCCATGACCTGCAGCCCCGTCTCCTGGTCGCGAAGCAAGGTGGGCTGAAAGCCCTTCCCCAGCTTGTAGCCAACCTTCCTGACGAGGCCGGTGTGAATCGGATAGTCGGAGGCCTGAGCCAGGCTGAGCTCCTCCTTCGACACCTTCTGGACAAGAAGGATGTTCGCCCGAAGGTCGGCGTTCGAACGCAGGAACATCCGTCTCGGCAGCTCGACCAACGACAGGAGCCTGACGCTCTCCAGAAGCCACTGCCGCACATAGCCGTAGCTCGAGGTAGAGAGGTACCCCTCGGGAACGATGATGCACAGACGCCCGTCCTCGCTCAGCATCGAGATGCTTCGCTCAATGAAGAGAATCCCCAACTGCTGACTGTCAAGGACCTCTCTCGTGTTTTCCCATCGCCCGCTCTCGGGGTCACGCTGCCAGCGATGCCCCAGCGCATATTGCCTGAGGACTTTCGGTCGAGTCTCCACGGTGTTTGCGCCGAAGGGCGGGTTGCAGAGGACGACGTCCAGCTCACCTCGCCATCGGTCGGCAGCCGCGATCGAATCGGCCTGCACCAGATTGGCCTGGCCGTCACGGTTGAGAATCATGTTCACCACCGCCAGGTCGTATGCCTGCGGGTCCTTGTCGATTCCGAGCACGCGCTGGCCCATGTCGGTGTCGCCGGCTTCCGCTCGCGCTCCCATCGCCGCGGTGAGGAAGTCCCCGGTCCCCATCCCGGGGTCACCGACCTTGTCGGTGGGTCCGATATTCGTCATCGAAACCATCGTCTCGACGAGCGTGAGCGGAGTGAAGTACTGGTCCAGCTCCTTCTTGAAGACCGCCGGGACGAAGGACATGAAGACCTGCTGCAGAGCCTCGTTGGAGGCAACGGAGAGATGCATTCCCTGGATGACGCGAACGACATCTCTGAGGACCTCGGCCGGGAGCTCCGACCCGGCTATCGGGGTGAAGAGGGTCTTCGCTCGGCTATAGCGACGCGCCGACTTCGCATAGAGCTTCGAGACACGCGTCTCAAAGGCATCGTCCCGCCCTTTGAAGACCTGCAGGTGAAGCTCCTCGCTTTTCCTCGCCGAGGCCTCCTTCTCGTCGACATACCGAGCCAGCAGGAGCTTTACCGTCTCCTTGTAACGCAGATGAGTGTCGTTGACGCCGTGAGACCTCATCACGTTCGCCAACTGGTGAAGGGCTCCGAGAAGGTTCGACGGCGGCGTCAGCGTGGCGAGGGTGATCGGGCTCTCGCGATATGGACGCCCGAACCGCGGAAGATTGGCCAGGTCGTCCTGATCTATCTCTATGAACTGCGTTCCGTCGCGGTCGACCAGGCGCTTGAAAAGGAGGAGGCGGTTCACGTCGTCCCAGTAGACGCCGAGGGCCTCCAGCCGCGGAAGCTGGCGGACCGCAGGTTCGAGCTGGGTTGCCAGACCCGTCCGCTTGCTGCCCGAGTCGCGCTTGATCTCGGCGACCAGCAGCGCCTCGTTGAACCTTTCCTCGTCTGGGAGCCGCCGCGCCTCCACGGTCGGTATGGCATAGACGACGACATCCGCCCGCACTCGGTTTCGCCCCGCATTCCCGAGGTGCTTGATCACGACAGTCTCGATGTCGAGGTGCTCGGCCGGATAGCCGCGGCCGAGGAGGTAGTAGACGAAGTCGATCCGCCGCTTCTCCTCGGAGGGAGTGAGCCCGTCGCCGGCCAGAGCGGAGGCGTCGAGAGGTCCTCGAACCGGGCAGGTCAGGAGGGCGTTGTCTCCGTGGGGAAGTGCCGGAGACGATGATTGAGGGGAGGTGATCTGGGGCACGAATTGGAGAGCTACGGGCTCGGGCGACTCGAATCTTGGAGCCCGTGGATGACGGAAGCTCCGGGCCCACTCGCTGGTCCGCCTCGAGAGCGGGTTCCTGCGCCGATAGCCGCCTCGTAGCGGCGGGACCCCCTGAGCCGTATGCCGGCCGTGTGCTCCTCTGGGTCTCCCCTGCTCTCGATTACGCCCCGGTCGAGTGGGTCGACCTGCATCCCCGAGTCTCGCAGATAGCCTGATGGCCAGCCGAGATGTGTTGTCTGCATCCACCCGACGAGGTTCGCATACTCGCCGGCCGGAGCCCGCCCTGGCCAACCCAAACCCGCGGAGGTGGGGCTACTTCGCCTTCTTCCCCCACTTGCACTTCACCGCAAGCGGCGTCCTGAACTGGCGCCGCAGCCCGTTGTAGGCGGTGAGGTCGGCCTTGACGTAGCGCTTTGCCCCGCAGAGGTTGGCGCTGTTTTCCAGCGCTCCCTCGGGGCCGCCTTTGAGGTCCAGTTCGAAGCGGCTCACCGGCACGTCGGGGGCGTTCAGGAAGGTGGTGCGGATCTTGGCCTTGGAGCCGCCCGCGCGCTTGGCGTCGACGGAGTCCACGGCACCGACCAAGACGAAGTGAAACTGGCCGTTCAGGTCGGCGACGACGTCGGGGATTTCGCGCACCCCGCCGTTGGAGCGGAAGTAGACGGGGCCCTGCAGGGGGGCGTCCAGCAGCGGGCTGAAGGCCCTGGCGTAGCCCAGGCGGGTGCTCGGGGGGCATTCGCTTGCGGCGAACTGGGGCCGGGTGCAGGCGTCGCCGACCTTTTCGGGGGAGACGAACTCCGAGTGGGGCAGGGTGACGAGGGCCTTGGCGACGTTGGAGTAGGAGCCGGACTTGGGGTAGGTGAGGACCGAGTGCAGCCTGGGGTGCCCGCCGCGGCGGGTGGCGCCGCTGAGGCGGAGCTTCAGGCCGGGCTTGAACCCCAGCGAGCCGCAGCTTGCGGCCTGGTAGCGGGAGGCGGCTTCGGCCAGGGTGTCGTCGGATGAGAGGAAGGGGTCGGCGCCCGAGCCGCCGATCTTGGCCCGCGTTGCGAGCACGTCGCAGCTGGTCGGGTTGATCGTGAAGTCGGGGCGGTCGGCGAAGATCCGCAGGTCGCGCAGCTTCAGGGGGATGCCCTTGAGGATGTGGGGGATCGGGTCTGAGGCGGCGCCGTCGACTTCGGCTTCCCCGGTTTCAAGGCCCAGCACCAGGCCCACGCGGGTGACGACGGTGCCGACGTCAAAGGGTCCGGCGACGGCGGGGACGATCGAGACCACCGAGAGGTTGGCGCCTTTGTAGGGGCCGGCCAGGTAGAGGGTGCCGGGGACGTAGGTGAGCGCGGTGCCCACGCCGGCGCCGGCCAAGACCGAGCCCACGCGCGAGTCCGCCGGGCAGGAGGGGGAGGCGAGCTCTGAGCGCCCTGACTTCGAGCGCGCCGCTTCGATCGCGGCGTCGGGGCAGAGCGGCACCCCGGCGATCCTCGCCACCTCGCCCTGGGGCAGGACGGCCGAGAAGCGGGTGATGTCCTGTTCGCCGTCTTTGCGCGTGATCCGCATCGAGAAGGGCGAGTAGTGCCCGGCGGCGTTTGAGATCGCGCCGGCTTCAAAGCCCGGAGAAAGGGGCAGGGTGCTCGGGCAGGCGCTGCCGCCGGAGCCCTGGTCGATCTCAAAGCTCGAGCTCGATTCCAGCGGCGCCGCGCCCGAGGAGGGCCAGAGCAGCGCTTCGGTGGTGTAGGTGCCGCAGGCCGGCGGGGTGATCAGCGGTGCCCGCGGGCCCGAGCGCAGGCGGGTGATCACGCGCGAGAGCGGGTAGGGCGGGATCCCTTCGATCTTGGCGATCAGCCGGCCGCTGGCTTCGTCGACTTCGATCTCGCCCGCGAGCTTGATGAAGACGCCGAGTTCTTCGTCCTCGACGAGGACGTAGAGGGCCAGCAGCGAGCCGAAGGGGTTTTCGTATTGGGAGGCGAGGTAGACCGAGCCGTGCAGCGGGTGTTCGGCCAGGATCGGGGTTTCGGCTTCGATCGTGCCGATCTTCGAGGCCTCCGGGCAGCCGCCGCCGACGGGGGTGTCGAGTTCCTCGGCTTCATACTGCGCTTCGCTGCAGACCCCGAGCCCTTCGGCCGCGGAGGGGTTGGCGGTGACCCCGGCCGGGAAGGCGATCTGCAGCGCTTCGATGTCGGCCTGGGCGCGGCCTTCGGGGCTCTTCAGCCCTTCGTCTTCGGTGTCGATCTCGAATTCGATCCCGCTCGAGGACTCCGCCTGGGAGCTGCTCGGGGTCGCCCTGGTGGTCGGCCCGAAGCCCAGGGAGCCGCAGCCGATCATCCCCCGCGGGTTGGGCGGCTGGGCGTCGTCGTGGGTCAGGGCGAAGCCGCTCACCCACAGCGGGCTGTTGGTGTCGGGGAAGCCGTCGGGCCGGTAGGGGCCCGGCGCTTCCCAGGAGTCGGTCGCGTATTCGCTGGCCAGCGGCCCGCTGCAGGAGCGCGGCAGGGTGAGGAAGGGCCGGGGCGTCACCCCGGCTGAGTGTTCGCATTTGGAGCCGCCCCCCACCTGCACCAGGCATTCGCCGCGGAAGGGGTCGTGGCTGGGGTCGGCCGGCACCCCCCAAAGCGTCGCTTCGGCTTCATAGAATTCCAGCTGCTGGGCGACGTTGCGACCCCGCGCCACGAGCTCATAGGGCGGTTGGGGAGAGGTCCTCACCGCCAGCGTCACCGGCGTCGCCAGCACCTTGAAGCCCAGCCGCGCCGCCGTCCCCGGCGCCGGCGCCAGGTTGTAGAGGGGGGCGTACTGGTTGACGCTCACCCCGTGGCCTTCGTTGGCCCGCACCCTGATCTCCCCGACCACCGTGGAGTCCGAGCAGGCGGTCGCGTTGGTGCCGAAGACCACGGTCAGGAAGTCGGTGCTAGAGCAGCGCGGCACCGCCCCCTGGTCGCCGATGAAGCCCGGGATCTGGAACAGTTCGATGTCCTTGGTCTGCCCGTCGGGACGGGTCCCTTCGCTGGTCGGGTGGCTGTTGGCGGTGAAGCTGGTGGTCATCGCGAAGGGGTGCGATCCCGCCACCAGATCCGCTTCGCCGCCCTCCCCCGTGTAGGTGACGTCGAAGCTGGAGAGGCCGAAGGCCGCCTGGGCGGCCGGCGCCGCGGCCAGGGCCGCCAGGCAGGCCAGGAGGGACAGCAGGAACAGGCGCCTCACCGCGACCCCCTCCCCCGCCCCGCCCGGCCGTGGCGGCGCCGGTGCTTGGCCTGCTTTTTGCCCACGCACCTGCCGTGGCGGCGGACCTTGCCCTTGGCGCACTTCTTCGCCTTCGGCTCGGCGTTGACGGGGCCTTCGTAGCCGAGGCTGGCGGGCGAGTGGAATTCCGGCGCGGCCGCCGGGTGCTGGCAGGATTCCCCTTCGCACCCCGGCGCCGGGCCCGGCGCTTCGGGCAGCCCGCCGCCCACGCGCGCGTCATAGGCGTCGATCAGCCCGTAGTCCTCGCCCAGCAGGCTCTGCACGGTGGTGAAGAAGACGTCGTCGCCCGAGGGGCTGACGTCGAGCACTTCCGCATCGCCTGAGCCCTGCCCCGAGGAGATCGGCGAGACGCAGCCTTCGTTCTGGGCCGAGTAGGAGGGATCGGCTTCATCGCAGCCCACCCCTCCGGCTTCCTCCCACTGGTAGACGTCGGCGCTGCCGTTGGCATCGCGCGGGGCCAGCGAGTCGGAGGCTTCGAAGTACAGGCGGCTGCCGTCCTCGGCGAGCATCCGGCCCGCCTGCAGGCTCGAGCGCCAGGCCGGCAGCCAGGCGGCGGCCCAGTACTTGGCCGCCAGGAATTCCTGTTCCTCCCCCACCGGCCGCCCCCCGCTCGGGTTGCACGAGGCGCAGCGCAGCTTCTCCGCGCCTGCGTCATAGAGGTAAACCTCGGCGTCGGCTTCCCCGCTGATGGCGTCGCGGTTGTCATAGCCCGTCGGCGCCGGCACCCCTTCGGCCTCCTCGGAGCCCGGCCCCGCCGCTGACATGAAGGCGAGGTGCAGACCGTCGGGGGTGGTGCGGGCGGTGTGGGCGGTGGGCTGGGGGCCGAGGGCTCGGTTGACGCTCCCCCCGTTCAGCGTCGTCACGAAGGCGATCCCCGCCCCTTCTTCGTAGAGGTAGAGGTTGGCCTTGCCGGCGATCGGCAGCGCACCCTCGCTGTTGGGAACGGCGCTGAGCGCTTCGGTCGAGCCGAAGTAGATCCGCGAGAGGTCCTCGCTCTGCCCCGCGACCCCGAGCACGCCGGCGGCGATCGGCGTCGTCGTGCCCCCGTCGACGTCGAGCTCATAGAGCGTGCCGCCGGTGCTGTAGATCGCCTTGGCGCCGGCTCGGTCCGCGCCCCAGAACTGCGAGGAGCTGGTGCCCTGCAGCGCTTCGCCTTTGGCGGAGACCGCCAGCGTGCAGGCCTTGCCGGCTTCGGGGACGCAGTCCCCTTCGCCGTCTTTGGCGGCGCTTTCGGGCGCCGCCGGGTTCTCCCGCACGTAGATCTTGCCCGGTCCGGGCTCAAGCGAGGTCCAGGTGCTCCAGAAGACGCGACTGCCGTCGGCCGAGAGGGCGCCGCTCAGCTGCGAGTTGCGCCCGATCCCGCCGAAGCTTTCATTCGAGGTCCCCGCCGCGCAGGAGGTGGCGATCGCCGTCCCGCTCGGCAGCACGCAGGGGAAGTAGGGCTTGCCTTCGCCCGCCGGCTGGTAGTAGAGCGCCAGCTCCCCTCCGGTGTCGGGCGGCTGGACCCCTTCGGTCTGCAGGTTGGCCTGCTCGGCGTAGATCGCCGCCGCGCCGTCTTCGGTTGCCCCCTGCAGTTCAAAGGAGACCCCCGGGAATTCGATCCCCGCCGGCAGCGGGGCGGTGGTGATCGCTTCCCAGGATTCTTCCCCGCCGCCGCAGTCGGTCGCGGAGTCGGTGCGCCGGTAGAGGTTCATCTGCCCCGGGAGGGCATGGGGGGCCAGCAGCGGTTCGGCGTAGGTTTTGACCCAGCCCTGGCAGAGGTCGGCGGAGTAAAGGCGCGCTTCGGAGGGGGTCGCGTTGGCGGCTTTTTCGGTCAGCACCCCCCGCGGGCCCAGCGCGTAGTGGCTCTGCCAGCCCGAGGCGGTGCGCTCGGCGACGTATTGGGAGGTGCGGGGGGCGGCCTTGGCGTCGCCGAAGGCGCGGTAGGAGCCGTAGGCGAGCTTCTCGCCGGAGGCCGCGGCCTGGTCGAGGACGGCGCGGTAGCCGATGCCGTCGAGCTGGGCGATGACGTCCCCGCCTTCTTTGTCGAGCGGGCTGACCAGCTCATAGGCGCGGCAGTCGGGCAAAAGCGCCGAGAAGCCGCGGCGGAAGGCTTCGTTTGCCGGGCAGGGCTCGACCGCTTCGGGAGCGAAGGTGCGAAAGACCCGTTCTTCGCTTTTCACCGCTGCTTCCATCGTCGGGTTGATCGCCCGCGCCCGCAGGTGGTAGGCGGTGTCGGGTGCCAGTTCCACCACCGTGCTCCTGCTCACCGGCGATTTGCCGGTGCCGAAGTCAAGCGGCCCTGCGCCTTCGCCCACCGCCGGCACCTGCGTTGCGTTTTCAAACCCTTCGGCATCGAAGTGGGCCTGGGTCACGTATTCGAACCATCCGGTGGCCGGGAAGCCCAGCGGGTTGACCTCGGCCGTGAGGCGGGCGGAGTCGGTGCCGACTTCGCTGGCGAAGCCTTCGATCAGCTCGATCGCCGGTTCGGTGGTGAAGGTGCCTTCCACCGGGCTGTTGCCTTTTTCGGTGCCTCCTCCCGACGTGGCGATCGCCCGGTAGCGGTATTCGGTTTCCGGCAGCAGGCATTTGCCGGCTTCGATCTCGGTTTCGCCGGGGTGTTCTGCTTCGGAGAGCGGTTCAGAACAGCCGACCGTCGCCGTCGCCAGGTGCACTTCGAAGTCGTCGCTGCCCGTGAGCGGTTTTTCGGGCGTCTGCGTCGCCCCCGCGAAGCTTTCCCCCGCTTCCACCCAGGCGGCCTGGGTGAGGTATTCGAACTGGTAGCTGGTCGGGCTGCCCTCGGGGTCGATTTCGGCTTCCAGGGTGCTCTGCACGTTGCCGACCGGGGCCGGCACCTCGAGGCTGGCGATCAGCGGGCCGGCGGGCGGTTCGACCAGGCGCTTTAGCGAGCCGTTTTCTTCGCTGGCGAGGACGCCGGCTTCGCCGCCGATCGCCGGGGCGATGCCGGGGACCGGTTTGGCGGGGGCCAAGGTGCCGAACCCGTAGCGGCGTAGGCGTTCGCCGCTCGGGCCGTATTTCGTCACCACGCGCACCGAGCTGGTGTTCTTGGCACGAACGACCCGCTGCCCGACGTAGAGGTCGCCAGCGGCGTCGGTGGCCAGCGAGCGGACTTCCAGGCCGGGGTCGAGCGGGAAGGGGCTGGTGGCTTCGGCGCAGGACGGCAGGGCGGCGAACTTGTAGACGCCCGTCGTGCCGAAGGCGACGTAGATCTCCCCCAACGGCCCGATCGCCAGGCCGTTGAAGATGCGTTCCTCGCGCGGCAGGTCGCATTCTTCGAGAAAGCCGAGCGATTCGTCGAACTTCTCGATCCGCGGTTCGAAGCCGAGCGCTTCGGTGCCGAGCGTGTCGCCGACGTAGACGGCGCCGCCGGGGCCGGTGGCGAGCTGGGCCCGACCGTCTTTGATTTCCCCCGCCCCTTCGCCCGCTTTGCCCACCTTGCCCAGGTAGGCGCCTTCGGGGCTGAACTTCTGCACCCGGTGGTTTTCGCTGTCGAGGACGTAGACGTCGTGGCGGGAGGCGCTGGCGGGCGCGTTGTCGACGGCGACGCGGCGGGGCAGGTTGAACTGCCCGTCGCCCGAGCCGGCGATCCCTTTGAAGCAGGTGGCGGTGCATTTCTGCAGGGCTGCGGTGGTGCCGTCGGCCACGCCCCAGCCGAAGGCGAAGAGGAAGGTGCCGTTTGCTTCGAAGACGTCGATCCGGTTGTTGTTGCGGTCGGCGAGGAAGATGCGGCCGGTTTCTGAGTCGGTGGCCACCCCCTGGGGGTTGGAGCACTGGCCGGCTCCCGCTCCCGGCGAGCAGAGCGTGCTGTCGGCGCCGGCGCTCGCCGCCGTCGCCAGCAGCGCCACCGTCGCGAGAAGCGTCGCCAAGACCACGGCGGCCCCCCTTGGACCTCCCTCCCACATGTCCTCGAAGGTATCGGAACGACGGCGTATCTGTCAAGGACTGGGGCGGTACGGCCACTCGCGCGCAGAGAGAGGGCCGGGATCGCTCCCCGCCCCTCCCACACCACCGGACGTGCGGGTCCGCATCCGGCGGTTCGCGTCGCATCCCGGAGACGGCGGTAGGGATCGGTGAAGCCAAGCAGTCCCTGCTCGCGCCAGTAGGCGTTCGTGAGGCTGCGGGTGAGAACCCACGACCTCGCGATCCGCCAGTAGCCCCGGCGGCTTTTTGGCCCACTCATAGGCCTTGCCGTCGGGGATGCCGTTTGCGACCAGGTTGCGGTGTTTGGTGCGGATCTTCTTCCACTCCTTCCACCTGACCTGTCGCAGCCGGCGGCGCAGCCACTCATCGAGCTCCTCGAATACCGAGGGCGTGTCGGCCAAGGCGAAGTAGGCCGTCCAGCCCCGGCTGAAGCGGTTGATCGCACCGATCCGCCGCTCCATCGAGACGCCCCAGCTGCGGGAGGTGATCCTGCGCAGGCGATCCTTGGCCCGCTTGCGGGCCTTCGGGTCGATCCTGAGCTTTGATCTCGCCCCCTCGCTTCTCCAGCATCCGGTCGAGGTCGTCGAGGTAAACGTTCGAGAGCAGCCGATCGTGGTTTACCCGATCGAAGAAGCGGTCGAGGTCCAGATGACGGCGTGCTCGAACCATCGGCGATGTCGCGCTGGGCGCGGCGGATCGCGTCATGAGCCGAGCGCTCGGGGCAAAAGCCGAAGCTGCGCTCCGAGAACGTCGGGTCGAACACGGGCACCAGCACCTGCGAGAGGGCTGCCTTCGGGCCAATGGCCATGCAGCCAGGGACGAAGCTCCTTGGTCTTCATGCCATCGACGCCGGGTGCACGGACGTTTTGCTCAACACGTCTGAGCGCCGCCGCCAGGTTGCCTCCGGAGAGGAACCGCTCCCAGAGGTTGCCTGTCTCGGCGGCGGGGTGAGGCTACACCTCGCCCGGCGCCGGGAAGCCGCTTCGCTCTTCGCGGGGAGCTTCGGGCTTCACCCTATGCGTCCATTGCGCGGAGACCCGGCGAGTGCCGGGTTGGCTGCTGTGGCTTTCGCGAGCACGGGTGCGCTTTGCCTCGGCTTCACGTTCGGCCCTTCGCGGCGCACGATCTCGCCGCTACTACGGCCTCTGCTGACTCCCGCAGGGTGACCGGCTCCCTTGCGGGAGCCGGGGTCGGGCGACATGCGTCGAGGCCGGCATCCCGACAGGTCTCCCGGGATAAGCCAGGACACCTTCCCCGCGCACCCGCCGCATTTACGTTGCGGCCGCTTGATGGCAACGGGCTTCGCCGTGTTCTGCCGGCTCGCCCTGGCCGCCCCGCCTCCGATGCGGTTGTGTCCCTCGGGTCGCGGTTTCGCCTCCGGCTTCTTTCCCACCCCATCTCACGACGACGCAGTTGCCTTTGGCTTGTGGTCGGTGCCATCTCCTTCACAGGGGACTTTCACCCCCGAGTGTCCTGGCATGCCCGGCGTACCGAGAAGAGGGCCGGGATCGCTCCCGGCCCTCTCTTGGGTCAACCTGCGCTCAGGCTGGGTCGGCTATTCGACTGTGACGTCGATCTGTTCGCCCATGCTGAGTTCTGGTGTTGTCTTCGCTGTACCGGTCTGGGCGGAGCCGGTGTCCACGTAGCCTTTGACGAGCTCCGTGCCGGTGTATTGGATTTTGCCGTTGCCGATCAATTCGCAGAGGCCGGTTTCGGCTGTGTCCGTGCAGCTGACAGTGATGCCCGAGACTGTCGTGTCGACCTTAACCACTTTGTGGCCACCGATGGTTTCGTTTGTGTAGTGGACGCCCTTGAGCCCGGCCTGCGCGCCGATGCTCAGGTCGATGCCGAGGCCCGGCAGTGTGACTTCGATCGCGTTGCCTGCGGCACACTCCACGTCGACCGCAGCGTGTTCGTTGGCGTCTGTCGCGCCGTGGAACACGTAGGCGCAGTGATTGGTGTGGACGATCGCTTCGGTGTTGAAGGTCGTCTCTTTGCAGCCACTGGGGCTGCTTGTGCTGCCGTATGTGGGGGTGATTGTCAGTTCTTCAGAAGCACCGGATGCTGTGCCCTCGAACACCGCCGAACTGCAGATTACCGTGATCCCCAGACCTTCCAAAGTAAATTTGTCAGGGTTTTCGGCATTAGCGAACCCACCTGTGACGACGGCTGGATACTGACTGGCAGTGAATTCATGCGCTTGCGCCGCCTGGGCAACGACTACGCTCATCGCGAACACCGCGACCAGCGCGATGCCGAGCGCCTTTAGCTTGCGTGTCATCAGGATCTTTCCTTCCTGTTTGAGTTGAGGAAGCGCCGGGCTCCTCGCCCGGCGCTCGTCTCCATGGGGAGACGTCCCATCCATAGCCACCGGGCCGCCGAGTGGTCAACTTTCCCTGGGCGTTGGCGGCGCCCGCCGGCCTGCGGGCGGCGCCCGCCGAAGCTTCCTTCCTGCAAATCGCAGGATGCCCGATCGGCGAGTGCGCGGAGTCGGGGGCTGCTGCAATCGGTCATCATAGGCAGCCG
>JBEHWY010000082.1:0-16658 GCA_048498975.1 Actinomycetota bacterium
CACGTCGAGGAGGCCGGCGTCCACTCCGGCGACTCCGCCTGCGTGATCCCGCCGCTCAGCCTCGGCGAGGAGATGCTGGAGGAGATCCGGGCGACGACGGAGCGGATCGCGCTCGAGCTTGGCGTCATCGGCCTGATCAACATCCAGTACGGGGTCGCCGGTGGCGAGCTCTACGTGATCGAGGCCAACCCGCGCGCCTCGCGCACCGTGCCCTTCGTCTCGAAGGCGATCGGGCTGCCGCTGGCGAAGCTGGCCTGCCGCCTGATGCTGGGCGAGAAGCTGGCCGACCACGACCTTCCCCAGGGCCTGCCCGAGCACGTCAGCGTCAAGGAGGCGGTGCTGCCCTTCGCCCGCTTCGCCGGCGCCGACTCGGTGCTGGGGCCGGAGATGAAGAGCACCGGCGAGGTGATGGGGATCGCCGCCGACTTCCCGACCGCCTTCGGCAAAGCGCAGGCGGCGGCGGGAGCGCTCCTGCCCGAAGAGGGCTCGGTCTTCATCACCGTCACCGACACCGACAAGCCGGCGGCGACGCAGCTGGCGGCGCGCTTCCACGACCTCGGCTTCGAGGTGATCGCGACCGGCGGCACCGCGCAGGCGATCGAGCGGATGGGCGTGCCGGTGACCCGGATCAACAAGATCAACGAGGGCTCCCCGCACGTCGTCGACTTGATCCGCAAGCGCCGCTGCGACCTGGTGATCAACACCCCGACCGGCTCCGGCGCCCGCGCCGACGGCTACGAGATCCGCAGCGCCGCGGTCCGCCAGGGGATCCCCTGCATCACGACGATGACCGGGGCGACCGCCGCCGCGCGGGCGATCGCCGCCGGCCGCCAGGACGACGTCGAGGTGCGCTCGATCCAGGAGATCCACGCGGGCGCTGCGTCCGGGGAGGCGGCGGAGGCGCGATGAGCGCCCCGTTCGGCCGGCGGCTCTGCGCGGTCGCGGACAACCGTCCCTCCGGCGGCTACCGGGTCTTCTCGCTGGTCGACCGCGAGGGGCCCGAGCCGCGGGCGGGGCAGTTCTACATGCTCACCGCCGCCAGCGGCTGGGCCGGGGAGGACGGCCGCGCCTACCTGCCGCGGGCGATCTCGGTCGCCGAGGCGCGGCCGGCGCGGGAGGGCGTCCGCATCGACTTCCTCGTCGAGGGCGTCGGGCCCGGCACCGAGCGGCTCTGTCGCCTGGCGGCCGGGGAGGAGGTGTGGCTGACGGGCCCGCTCGGCAACGGCTTCCCGAGCCCCGCCGAGGCGCTGCCGCAGGCGGCCGGCGCGATCCTCGTCGGCGGCGGCATCGGCGTCGCGCCGCTGGCCCTGCTGCGCCGCGGCCTCTCCGAACGCGGGGTGCCGCTGCGCGTCCTGCTCGGCTTCCGCGACGCCGCCCACAGCGGCGGCCTCGACCTCTTCTGCGGCTCCGGCGGCGACCTCTGTCCCGAGGTGCGACTGGCCAGCGAGGACGGCCACGCCGGCCACCGCGGCTACGTCACCGATCTGCTGGCGACGATGCTGGCCGGCGACGACGCGGCCTCCGCCGTCGTCTACTCCTGCGGCCCGCCGGCGATGCTGGAGGCGGTCCGCAGCCTCTGCGCCGAGCGCGGCGTCTGCTCGCAGCTGGCGCTGGAGTCGCCGATGGCCTGCGGCTTCGGCGCCTGCTTCGGTTGCGCGGTGCCGAAGCCGGGCGGCGGCTACCTGCGGCTCTGCGTCGACGGCCCGGTCCTCGCCGGCTCCGAGGTGGAGGAGGTGAGCGCCGCGTATGCCTGAGCTCTGTGGCCTCGAGCTGGCGCACCCGGTGATCAACGCCTCCGGCACCTATGACGCGATCGCCGCCCGGCGCGTCTTCGGCGACGCCCTGCTCGAGGAATTCCCCTTCGCCGCCTTCGTCTCGAAGACGATCACGCCCGAGCCCCGCACCGGCAACCCGCCGCGGCGGATCTGGGAGACCCCGGCCGGGATGCTGAACTCGATCGGGCTGCCGAACAAGGGCCTAGAGGGCTTCCTCGCCGAGGACCTGCCGCAGCTGGCGGAGCTGCCGGTGCCGCTGATCGTCTCGGTGATGGCGACCAGCCGCGAGCAGTTCGCCCGCCTGGTCGAGGCGGTCGCCGCGCGCGAGGAGGTGGCGGCGATCGAGCTCAACGTCTCCTGCCCGAACGTCGAGTCGGGGCTGATCGTCGGCGAGCAGCCCGACGAGGTCGAGGCCCTGGCCGGGACGCTGCGGCCGCTGACCGAGAAGCCGCTGATCGTCAAGCTGACGCCCAACGTCGCCGACCCGGCGTCGGTCGCGGTCGCCGCCGAGGAGGGCGGCGCCGACGCCGTCTCGCTGATCAATACGGTGAAGGGCAGCGCGATCGATCCCCTCAGCGGCAAGCCGGCGCTGCCGGCCGGCCACGGCGGCCTCTCGGGCCCGGCGGTGCGGCCGATCGCGCTGCACCAGCTGCGCACCGTGAGCGCCGCGGTCGCGATCCCGCGGATCGGCATGGGCGGCGTCTCCAGCGGCGCCGACGCGGCCGAATTCCTTGCCGCCGGAGCGGCTCTGGTGGCGGTCGGGACGGAGAATTTCCGCGACCCTCGAGCCGGTTCCCGGGTCGCCGCGGAACTCGAATCCGCGCTCCCAGGGAACTTGGAGGTACCGGCAGTACTCGACCTCGACTAGAGGTTGAGATGAATTTGTGGGCAATTGCCGCCCACGCGCTTGCACCTGCCCAAGCCGCGGCTATACTCGCCGCCCACATGGCAGCCCCTCCAGTCAAGACCTCCCTCGCAGCCCCGGAGCGGTCCCTCGACCAGAGGATGGAGGCACTGAAGCGGGCCAACGACATCCGCACCGCGCGCGCCAAGCTGAAGAAGGATCTGAAAGCCAGCCGCGCCAGCATTCACGCGATCCTGCTCGACCCGCCGGAGTACATCCTCACCGCCAAGGTCTTCGACATGCTCCTCGCAGTTCCCAAGTACGGCCGGGTGAAGACCAATCGGATCCTCAACCAGTGCCGGATCTCGCCGTCGAAGACGATCGGCGGCCTTTCCGACCGCCAGCGGACCGAGCTCGTCTCGCTCCTCCGCCGCTAAGTCCCTCGATCACTCAGCAGCAGGGTCCGGGCGATGCGGGCGACGACGTCGTCCAGTTCGTGCTTCATCTGCGTCCAGGTGACCCGGGGAACGCGGTAGCCGGCGGCGATCAGCAGCTGGTCTCGATGGCGATCGCGCTGGAACGCGACCGGCGTCTGGTGGGTGGCGGCGCCGTCGGTTTCGACGACGACTCGCTCCCTCGCCCAAAGGAAGTCGACCATCAGGTCCTCACCGCCGACGTGCAGCGTGGCGTTGACCTGGGGGCGGGGCAACCCGAGCGAGATCAAGCGGGGCAGGACCAGGGCCTCAAACTCGCTGCGCACGTCGGGCAGTGACCCGTCCGGCGTGCGCCAGTCCGCGAGGACGGCGGCCAGCCCCCGCAACCCGCGCCGCCCCTTCGCGAAGTGCAGCGAGCGGTCGAGCGCGTCGAGATCCAGCAGCTTGAGCACCGCGGCTCGCTCGACCGTGCGACCCAGGGTGCGCAGGCCGACCATGCCCGCGAGGTCGACCATGATCCGCGCCGGCGTCGTGCAGGGGACCCCCGCCCGGGTCACCACCTCCTCGTCCTCGGGATAGCGGCAGCGCCGGCAGCGAATGCCGTCGATCTTGCGTCCGGTCTCGCACGGCACCGTGACGTCGATCAGCGTCGGCAAGTTGTCCCACAGTCCCCAGAACGCCGCCGCCGTCCCGTGCGAGACGACTGCCCCATCCCCACAGGCCAGCACCGCAGCCCGCAACTGCGCCGCCCGCGACACCGAACGATGCCCGACCACATAGACGCCGCGGTGAATCCGGTGCAGCGATCCTCGGATGTGTCGCTCGGATGCCTCGCGCCGGCCGACGCCGCTGTCGCGTAGTTGATCGAGAGAGACGGGTCCGCCCTGTCGCGTCGCCACCTCGCCAAGGCCCCGATCCGATCGCCGGCCTCCCCGAGCACCGTCCACGTCATCGCGCCCGCCTGAGTCGCGGTTCCTTTGTCCTGCCATGGCGGACAAAGGAACCGCGCGCCGTGAAGTCTCCCCCCATGGGAATTGCGTGGTTCCTTTGTCCGTGTAGCGCGGACAAAGGAACCACGGGATGGGGGAGGGGTGGGGGTGCCGGGGCGTCTTGACCGGCCACTAGCGTAGGGTCGCGCCGCCGCAATGTCGCCATCGTCCGCATCGAAAGTCTTCGTGATCACCGGCCCGTCTGGGGTTGGCAAGGGAACCCTGATCAGGGAGCTGCTAGCGCGCTGTCCCAACCTCGAGCTCTCGATTTCGGCGACCACCCGGCAGCCGCGCGAGGGGGAGAGGGACCGCGTCGACTACTACTTCCTCTCGCCCGATGAGTTCGAGCGGCGCGTCGAGGAGAAGGACTTCCTCGAGTTCGCGACCTACAGCGGCAACCGCTACGGCACGCTGCGCTCGGAGGTCGAGCGGCGCCTGGGGGCCGGTCACTCCGTCGTACTCGAGATCGAGGTTCAAGGTGCACAGCAGGTGCGGCAGGCGAAACCCGATTCGATCCAAATATTCATCGAGCCCCCTGACCCCGCGGTCCTTCGCGAACGGCTTGCCGGCCGCGGCACCGACTCCGCCGAGGCGATCGACAAACGTCTGGAGACGGCTGAGATCGAGCTCGCCTCCCGTGGTGACTTCGACTATCGCGTCGTCAACGACGACCTCGCGACCGCCACCGAGCAGCTGGTCGGGATCGTGCGGGGCGAGTTGGGCGGGGCCCCAGCCGGGTGATCATCTACACTCCGCCGCCGATGATCAAACCACGCGTAGACAAGCTTCTGGAGCACTCCGACTCGCATTACGCCGCCGTCGTCGTTTCGGCCAAGCGCGCCCGTCAGATCAACAGCTACTTCCACAACCTTGGTGAGGGTGGCTTCGGCGAGTATCCGCCGCCGATGGTCGAGACCAACGCCGAGGGCAACTACCTGACGATGGCGCTTGAAGAGCTTGCCGAGGGCAAGCTCAAATACGAGTACCGCACCTAGGTCGACCGGGCGCCCTTTCGGGGGCGCTCAAACAGGAGCACAGATGGCCCGAATCCTGCTTGGTGTCAGCGGTGGGATCGCCGCCTACAAGGCGCTCGAGTTGGCGCGCCTTGCGACCCTCGCCGGTCACGGCGTGCGCGTGCTGATGACCGAGACGGCAACCCGCTTCGTCGGCGCCGCCTCCTTCGAGGGCATCGTCGGCGCTCCGGTGCTGATCTCCGAGTTCGAGCGCGACCCGATGCGCGGCGCCTTCCCCGGCGAGGAGGCCCCGGGCCACGACCCGATCGGCCACCTCGAGCTGGCCGCCAACTGCGACGCCTACCTGGTCGCGCCCGCCTCGGCCAACACGATCGCGAAGCTGGCCAGCGGCGCCGCCGACTCGATGCTGACCACCTCCTTCCTCGCCTGCACGGCGCCGCGCCTGGTGGCGCCGGCGATGAACGACCGCATGTATGGCGACGCGGCGACGCAGGCCAACCTGGCGACGCTGCGCGAGCGCGGGGTGGAGGTGATCGAGCCCGACGCCGGCCGGCTCGCCTCGCGCGGTGAGTTCGGCCGCGGCCGCCTGCCCGACCCCGAGCGCCTGCTGGCGGCGGTCGAGGCTGCGCTGCCCGGGGGCGCGAAGCCCTGGGACGGACTCCGCGTCGTGGTCACCGCCGGCGGCACCCGCGAGCCGATCGACCCGGTGCGCTTCATCGGCAACCGCCCCAGTGGCTGGATGGGGATCGCCTTCCCCGCCGCGGCGGCTCGCCGCGGCGCTGACGTCTCCCTGATCGCCGCCAACGTCGCCCTGCCCGCACCGCCCGGCGTCGAGCGGATCGAGGTCGAGACCGCCGCCGAGCTCGCCACTGCCACCACCGCCGCGTTCGCCGATTCCCACCTGCTGCTGATGGCCGCCGCCCCCGCCGACTTCCGCCCGGCCGCTCCCGCGGCCGGCAAGATGAAGCGCCAGGAGGGCCTTGACCTGCGCCTGGAGCCGACCGAGGACATCCTCGCCGGCCTCGCCGCCGGCCGCCGCGAGGGTCAGACCGTGGTCGGCTTCGCCGCCGAGCACGGCGGCGACGCGGTCGGTCGCGCCCGCGAGAAGCTGGAGCGCAAGGGCGTCGACCTGATCGTGCTCAACGACGTCTCCAACCCGGCGATCGGCTTCGAGAGCGCCGACAACGCCGTCACCCTGGTCGAGCGCGGGGGAGAGACCGAGGTGCCGATCGCCGCCAAGGAGGCGATCGCCGACGCGATCCTCGACAAAGTCGCGGAGCTTCGCAAAAATGCTGGACAGCCCGCAGGTTGAGCGGGCTATACTGGCTGCAGCTTCCCGTCCTAAGCAGTACCGCGAAGTGGGCCTCGCCCACTTTTTTTACGGCCCGAACCAGGCATGAAAGACCCCCTTACCGACGACATCCAGCAGCAGCTTTCCGAGCTCGACTCCGAGTTCGACGTGCTTGCCGTGGAGCGTCCCGGCAGCGAAACGCTGCGCATCTTCATCGACCACCCCGAGGGCGTCGACCTGGCCCGTTGCGAGCAGGTCACCCGCCACCTCAGCCACCTGCTCGCCGATTACACGCTCGAGGTGTCCTCGCCCGGTCCCAAGTACGGCCGTTCCGGCACCAAGTCTGAAACCAAGGAGTCGCCCCAGTGAGCAAGGAGATCGTCGAGGCAGTCAAAGCGCTCGAGCAGGAGAAGGGAATCTCCGCCGACAAGTTGATGGACGCGCTCGAGGACGCGCTGCTCTCGGCCTACAAGAAGACTCCGAACGCGGCCAAATACGCCCGCGTCGACCTCGACCACGAAACCGGCGACTTCCTCGTCTTCGAACTGATCCTGCCGCCGGAGCTGGAGGAGAAACTGCTGGCCGAAGCGGTCGAGCAGCAGGACGAGCCCGAAGTCGACCCGGAGACCGGCGAACTGAAAGAGCCCGAGGACCCCGAGCTCGACCCGGAGATGCTCGCTCCCTACGAGAGCCAGATCGAGACCAGGGACGTCACCCCGAGCGACTTCGGCCGGATCGCCGCCCAGACCGCCAAGCAGGTGATCCTGCAGCGGATCCGCGAGGCCGAGCGGCAGATGATGTACGACGAGTACCAAGACCGCGTCGGCGAGCTGATCACCGGGATCATCCAGCAGTCCGACAAGCGCTACACGCTGGTCCAGCTGCGCGAGCGGGTCGAGGCGCTGCTGCCCAAATCCGAGCAGGTCTACAACGAGCGCTATGACCACGGGATGCGGATCAAGGCCGTGATCACCGACGTCTCCGACTCGACCAAAGGCCCGGCGATCGTCGTCTCGCGCCGCAGCCCGGAGCTGATCAAAAGCCTGTTCGAGCTCGAGGTGCCGGAGATCGCCGACAAGCTGGTCGAAATCGTCGGCGTCGCCCGCGAGCCCGGCTACCGCTCGAAGATCGCCGTCGTCTCCCATGCCGATGGAGTCGACCCGGTCGGCGCCTGCGTCGGCCCGCGCGGCTCGCGCGTCCGCATGGTTGTCTCCGAGCTGCGCGGCGAGAAGATCGACATCATCCCTTACAACGAGGAGCCCGCTCGCTTCGTCGCCAAAGCGCTCTCGCCGGCGCGCGTGCGCGAGGTCATCGTCGACGACGAGGAGCGCCAGGCGACCGTGATCGTCCCCGACGACCAGCTCTCGCTGGCGATCGGCCGCGACGGCCAGAACGCCCGCCTCGCCGCCCGCCTCACCGGCTGGCGCGTCGACATCAAGTCGGAGACCGAGTTCGCCTCCGAAGAACAGGAGATCGAAGTCGAGGGCGAAGAAGCGTTCGACGGCCGCTGCCTGGCGCTCCTCTCCAACGGCCGCCGCTGCCCCAACGCGGCGATCCCGGGCTCGACCTACTGCGGCCTGCCGCAGCACCAGGCGCTCTCGCGCTTCGAGACCAGCCAGGTCGCGGTCCTCGCCGGCGTCTCCGAGGCCGAGATCGAGATCCTCGCCGACCCCGACGCCGACGAAGGCCAGGTGAACGAGATCGTCGAGCGCGCCGTGGCCGACTTCGTCGAGGAGGCCGAGGAGGAGATCGTCGAGGAGGCAGTTGAGGAGGCGGTCGAAGAGGCCGTGGCCGAGGCTGTCGCCGAGGAGGTCGTCAACGAGGTCATCGCCGAGGAGGCCGCCGAGCAGGAGCTTGAAGAGGAGCTGGCCGAGGAGGTCGGCGAAGAGCTGGCCCAGGAGGTCGTCGCCGAGGCCGAGGACGAAGTCGAGGCCGCAGAAGAGGCTCTGGTCGAGGAAGCTGAAGAGGGGGCGGTCGAGGAGGCCGCCGCCGAAGAAGAGGCCGAGCCCGTGGCCGAGGAGGCGGAGCAGGCCTAGTGGCAAAGAAGCGCGTTCACGAGATCGCCAAAGCACAGGGCGTCAGCAGCAAGGAGCTGCTGGCGGCGCTGAAGGCCGCCGGGGTCGAGGCCAAGGCCGCCGCCTCCAGCGTCGAGGAGGCTGACGCGCTGAAGGCGATCGCCGCCGCCAAGGGCAACGGTGGCGCCGAGGCCGCGGCGAAAAAAGCGCCGGCGCCGCAGAAAGCCGCCGCGCCCGCCCCGAAGGCGGCTGCACCGCCAGCCCCGAAAGCCGCGGCTGCGGCGCCCGCCGCGCCGGCGAAAAAAGACGCCGGCGCCGCGCCAGCTGCGAAACCTGCCGCGAAACCGAACCAGGCTTCGACCAAACCCGTGCGCGCGGCCGGCTCCCAGGGCAGCGCCGGCGGTGGTGGCGCATCCTCCAAAAAACGCCGCGTCGTGATCGACTCGCAGGCCGCCCGCCGCGACCAGATGGGGGCGCCGCCCCCGCAGCGCCCGCCGCGTCGCCGCGGTGGTCGCCGCCGCCGGCCGCTGCTCGAGGAGCCGCCGGCGAGTCCGACGACCCCGATCGAGCCCGAGGCGACCAAGGTCAACTCCGGCGCGACCGTCCGCGAGGTCGCCGAGATCCTCGGCCTCGCCCCTGCCGAGGTGATCAAAAAACTGATGATGATGGGCGAGATGGCGACCCTGACCCAGACGCTCACCGACGAGTCGGTCCGCGCCATCGCCGACGAGTACGACCGCAAGCTGGAGATCGTCAGCGCCGCCGAAGAGGAGCCACAGGAGCCCGAGTTCGACGACGCCGTCGAGGACCTCACCGACCGGCCGCCGGTGGTGACGATCATGGGTCACGTCGACCACGGCAAGACCTCGCTGCTGGACGCGATCCGCGAGACCGAGGTCGCCGCCGGCGAGGCCGGTGGCATCACCCAGCACATCGGCGCCTACCAGGTCCACCACGAGGGCAAAACCGTCACCTTCCTCGACACGCCCGGCCACGCCGCGTTCACCGCGATGCGCGCCCGCGGCGCCAAGGTCACCGACGTCGCCGTGGTCGTGGTTGCCGCCGACGACGGCGTCATGCCGCAGACCAAGGAGGCGATCGACCACGCCCGCGCCGCCGACGTGCCGATGCTGATCGCCGTCAACAAGATCGACAAAGAGGGCGCCAACCCCGAACGCGTCCGCACCGAGCTCGCCCAGGAGGGGATCCAGCCCGAAGAATGGGGCGGCGACACCGTCTTCTGCGACGTCTCGGCCAAGACCCACGAAGGTCTCGACAACCTGCTCGACATGATCCTGCTCGTCACCGAGCTCGAGGAACTCGGGGCCAACCCGAGCGCGCCCGCCTCCGGCACCGTGATCGAGTCCCAGCTCGACCCCGGCCGCGGCCCGGTCGTCACCGTCCTCGTCCAGCGCGGCACCCTGCGCGTCGGCGACTCGCTGGTCGCCGGCCCGAACTGGGGCCGCGTGCGCGCCATGCACGACTTCACCGGCGCCCGCGTCGAGGAGGCCGGACCCGGGATGCCGGTCGAGGTGCTCGGCTTCGACGGCGTCTCCGATGCTGGCGAGTTCGTCCAGGCGGTCGAGAACGACCGTCGCGCCCGCCAGCAGGCCTCCGAACGCGCCGACCGCCTGCAGCGCGAGGCCCTGGCCCGCCGCAACGCCCGCAAGGTCAGCCTCGACGAGGTCTTCGCCCGCGCCCAGGAGGGCGAGATCAAGGAGCTCAACATCGTCCTCAAGGGCGACGTCGCCGGCTCCCTGGAGGCGCTCCAGGACGAGATCGCCAAGGTCCCGCAGGAACGGGTCGCGATCAACATCATCCACTCGCAGACCGGCGGCATCAACGAGTCCGACGTGATGCTGGCCTCGGCCTCCGAAGCGATCATCATCGGCTTCAACGTGCGGCCGCTGGCCGACGCCCGCCGCGCCGCCGAGCGCGAGGGCGTCGACGTCCGCACCTACTCGGTCATCTACAAAATCACCGAGGACCTGCGCAACGCGATGGAGGGCCTGCTGGAGGCGGTCGAGGTCGAGGAGACGGTCGGCGAGGCCGAAATCAAACAGACCTTCAAAGCCTCCAAGGTCGGCCGCATCGCGGGCTGCATCGTCACCGAGGGCAAGGCCGTGCGCAGCGCCAGCGTGCGCCTGATCCGCGAGGGCACCGTGATCTGGACCGGCAAACTCGCCTCCCTGCGTCGCTTCAAAGACGACGTGCAGGAAGTCGAGGAGGGCCAGGAGTGCGGCGTCGTGCTCGACGGCTACGCCGACGTCAAGGAGGAAGACGTGATCGAGTTCTTCCAGACGAAACAGGTCGAGCAGACGCTCGAGTAGCTATGCCCGGTCCTCGCATGCGGCGCATCAACGAGGTGCTCCGCGAGGTCATCGGTTCGGCGATCTCGAGCGATCTCAGCGACCCCCGCATCGGCTTCGTGACCGTGACCGCCGTCGAAACCAGCCCCGACCTGCGCAGCGCCAAGGTCTTCGTCAGCGTCCTCGGCGATCAGGATGATCGAGTGGCTACGCTGGAGGCGCTGCGCTCCTCCCACGGTGTGATCCAATCCCGGATCGCAGCCGAGACGAGGATGAAGCGGACCCCGACCTTGACCTTTCACTACGACGACACGATCGAGAAGGGCGTGCGGATCTCGCAGCTGCTCGAGGACGTCCCCGAGGAGGGGGAGGAGGAGCGATGAGCGCCGAGGGCACCGGCCTCGCCACCTCCGACCTCGAGCGCGTCAGCGCCGAGCTGCGCGCCCGCGACCGCTTCCTGCTGACCGCGCACGAGGGGCCCGACGGCGACGCGCTCGGCTCGCTGCTGGGCATGCACCACCTGCTGACCCAGCTGGGCAAGGACTCGGTGATGTTCCTGGCGGCGAAGGAGTTCCCGCTGCCGATCGAGTACCGCTTCCTGCCCCTGGAGGAGGTCTTCCACGAGCCGCCCGCCGACATGGCCGACCGCACCGTGATCTTCCTCGACTGCGGCAACATCGACCGCATGCCCGTCGACTTCCTCACCGCCGGCGACAACGACGTGATCAACATCGATCACCACCACGACAACACCCGCTTCGGCGACGTCAACCTGGTCGACGTCGAGGCCTCCTGCACGGCCGAGATCGTCTACGAGCTGGCGACGCTGATGCAGGTGCCGATCACGCAGGAGATGGCCGCGGCGCTCTACGTCGGGCTGATCACCGACACCGGCAACTTCATGTACGACAACACCAACGCGCGCACCCACCGGATCGCCGCCGACCTGATCGACGCCGGCGTCGACGTCGACGACACCTACCGGCGCCTCTACGAGCACGTCCCGATCGAGAAGCTCCGCCTCGTCGCTCGCGCCCTCGAGTCGATCCGCCGCGCCTGCGACGGCCGGCTCGCGGCCAGCTACATCAGCGCCGTCGATTACGAGGAGACCGGTGCCGGCGAGGAGATGACGGAGGGGATCATCGACCACCTGCGCTCGCTCGAGGGGGTGAGGGTCGCCGCCATGGTCCGCGACCTCGGCAGCCGCGGCCGCGCCGCGCGCAAGGTCAGCCTCCGCTCCAGCGACGGCGAGGTCGACGTCTCGGCGATCGCCCGCAAGCACGGTGGCGGCGGCCACAAGCGCGCCGCCGGCTTCTCCAGCGACCTCGAGTTCGACGAGCTCGTCACCTTTATCTGCGATGAGGTCGTCGCTCAGCTCGGCGAGTGAGCCTGCTGCTCGTCGACAAGCCCGCCGGTGTCACCTCGCACGACGTCGTCGTCCGCCTGCGCCGCGAGCGCGGCGAGCGGGCCGGTCACGCCGGCACCCTCGACCCCTTCGCCACCGGATTGCTGCTGGTGCTGCTCGGCAAGGCGACCAAGCTGCAGCGCTTCCTGGTCGGGCTGCCGAAGACCTACCTGGCGACGGCGCGGCTCGGCTGGCGCTCGAGCACCGGCGACCCCGACGGCGAGCTGACCGAGACCGGCGTGCTGCCGACCTCGCTCGATCTCCCCACCGGGACCGTGCGCCAGCGGCTGCCGATGACCTCGGCCGTCCGCGTCGGCGGCGAGCGCCTCTACAAGAAGGCGCATCGCGGCGAAGTCGTGCAGACCCCCGTCCGCGACGTCGAGGTGCACCGCGCCGAGCTGCTCGCCAGCGACGGCGAGTTCGCCCACTACGAGATCGAGTGCTCGTCCGGCACCTACGTCCGCACCCTGGTCGAGACCCTCGGCGACGCCTACTGCTCGGCTCTGCGGCGGACCGCGGTCGGGCCGTTTCGCATCGAGGACGCCGAGAGGGAGTTCACCGTCGAGCAGGTCGGCGAGCTGGTGCCGGCCGTGGCGGAGGCACTGCGGTGAAGGTCACGCCGCTGCCCGACGCCGAGCCGCGGCCGCGCAAGGTCGCGATCGGCACCTTCGACGGCGTCCACCGCGGCCACCAGGCGGTGATCGAGGGCTCCGACACCGTCCTCACCTTCGAGCCCCACCCGCTCCAGATCCTGCACCCGGCGGCGCTGCCGAAGCTGATCATGCCCTTCTCGGTCAAGCGCGACGTGATCGCGGGGCTCGGCGTCGAGGAGCTGGTCGTGATCCCCTTCGACGAGGAGTTCGCCCAGCGCAGCGCCGAGCAGTTCATCGAGGAGGTGCTGATCGAGCAGCTGGCTGCGACCCATGTCTCCGTCGGCGAGAACTTCCGCTTCGGCGCCAAAGCACGCGGCGACGCCGAGATGCTGCGCAGCCATACCGAGTTCAGCACCCGCGTCGAGCCGCTGGTCGAGGTCGACGGCGAGACCGTTTCCTCGACCCGGATCCGGGCCGACGTCGCCGCCGGCAACGTCGCCGAGGCGCGCCGTTGCCTCGGCGCCCCGTTCATGATCGAGGGCACAGTCGTGAAGGGGGATCAGCGCGGCCGCGAGCTCGGCTTCCCGACCGCCAACATCGTCCCCGACGACCGCCTCGTGATCCCCGGCCACGGCATCTACGCCGCCTTCGCCGACGGCATCCCCGCCGCCGTCAACGTCGGCGTGCGGCCGACCTTCGAGAGCGGCCGCGGCATTCTCGTCGAGACCTATCTGATCGACCACGAAGAGGATCTCTACGGCAAGACCCTGCGGGTCGCCTTCGTCGAGCGACTGCGCGGCGAGAAGCGCTACGACGAGGTCGAGGCCCTGATCGCCCAGATGCACCGCGACGTCGAGGACGCCAGGCGCGTCTGTGCTAATTTCCAGCGGCCGTGACCCGTCCGGGGCCACGGTTTTTTTGAGAGAGAACTGACGACATGAGCCTGACCAAAGAGAAAAAGAGCGAGCTGATCGGCAAGTACGGTCGCGGCGATGGGGACACCGGCTCCGCCGAGGTCCAGGTCGCGCTGCTGACCGAGCGGATCAACGAACTCACCGGCCACCTGCGCACGCACCAGAAGGACCACCACTCGCGCCGCGGGCTGCTGATGCTCGTCGGCAAGCGCCGCCGGATGCTGCGCTACCTCGAAAAGACGGATCTCGAGCGCTACCGCGCCCTGGTTGCCGATCTCGGCCTGCGTCGATGATCGCGGTCGGCGAGAAGGCGCCGGACTTCACCCTGCGCAACGAGGACGGCGAGGACGTCTCGCTGGCGGACTTCGCCGGCCGCAAGGTCCTGCTCGTCTTCTACCCGATGGACTTCAGCCCGGTCTGCTCCGACCAGCTCTCGATCTACCACGAGGTGAAGCCGGAGCTGGCCGAGAAGGGCGTCGAGGTCGTCGGCGTCAGCATCGACCATTCCTGGGCCCACAAGGCCTTCCAGGAGAAGCTCGGGATCGACACCACGCTGCTCGCCGACTTCGAGCCCAAGGGCGAGGTCGCCAAGGCCTACGGCTCCTACCTCGACCTCGGCTTCGCCAACCGCACGCTGGTCCTCGTCGACGAGGACGGCAACGTCGCCTGGGCCTACGAATCGCCGAGCCCCGGCGAGTTCCCCGGCGCCAACCTCATCTTCGACGCGCTCGCCTAGCGCCGCCCCGGCGCGATGGACCTGAGCAGCGCCCCGGTCCCGCCGCTCCGGGCCGACGACCACGTCTGCGGCGAGGGCCCGCTGCGGATCGTCTACGCCGACCTCGGCTGTCCGCACTGTGCGGCGAGCTGGGCGCAGCTGCGCGAAGCGCCTGCGCAAATCGCCTTCCGTCACTTCCCGGTGCGCAGCAAGCACCCGCGCTCGCCGGCTCTGCACGGCGCCGCCGAGGCGGCGGGGCTGCAGGGCGCCTTCTTCGAGTTCGTCGACTCGCTCTACGCCGATCGCGGCCACGTCGACGACCCGCATCTGTGGCAGCGGGTCGAGCGCTTCGGTCTCGATCTGGCGCGATTCGAGGCCGATCGCCGCTCTGAGCCGGTCGCAGCCCGCGTCCGCCGCGATTTCGAGTCCGGGATAAGAGCCGGAGTTGCAGGGACTCCTGCGATCTTCGACGCCGAGGGGCGGTCCGTTACTCTTAATGACGAAAGAGAACGAGAGTTCTGAAAGCAGATGGCCGTCAACCGGGCGGCCGGAGGTAGGACAACTAAATGAGCATGTTTGACGTGACCCGCGTCTCGGCGGACGTCGGCGACAGCCAGATCTCCTTTGAGACCGGGAAACTCGCGAAGCAGGCGAGCGGCGCCGTAGTCGTTCGCCAGGGCGACACGATGGTCCTCTGTACCGCGACCGTCGGCAACCTTCGCGACGTGGACTTCCTTCCCCTCACCGTCGACGTCGAGGAGCGGATGTACGCCGCGGGCAAGATCCCGGGCTCGTTCTTCCGTCGCGAGGGACGCTCGGGCGAGAAGGCGACGCTGACCGCGCGCATGATCGACCGCCCGATCCGGCCGCTCTTCCCCAAGGGCTGGCATTACGAGACGCAGCTGGTCGCGATCCCGATGTCGGTCGACCAGGAGCACCCTTATGACGTACTGGCGATGAACGGCGCCTCGGCGGCGCTGGCGATCTCGCCGGTCCCGGTCGAAGCCCACGTCGGCGCCGTCCGCATCGGCAAGCTCGAGGGCGACTTCGTCGTCAACCCCAACGAGGAGGACCACGAGGAGCTCGACCTCGACCTGATCGTCGCCGGCACCAAGGAGGCGATCCTGATGGTCGAGGCCGGCGCCAACGGCGTCACCGAGGCCGAGATCCTCGACGCCCTCGACATCGCCCACAGCGAGATCAAGAAGCTGGTCGCGGCGATGGAGGAGCTGGAAGGCAAGGCCGGCAAGGAGAAGCTGGTCGTCGAGGCTCCGAGCATCGACGAGGGGCTGCTCAGCGAGATCCGCGGCTCCCACGGCCAGGCGCTGGTCGACGCGATCGCGACCGAGGGCAAGCTCGAGCGCTACGAGGCGATCGACAAGGTCAAGGACGAGGTCGTCGCCCAGTACGCGCCCCCCAGCGGCGACGAGGAGGCCGATTCGGCCCGCAAGTCCGAGGTCGGCGCTGCCTTCGACAGCATCGAGAAGGACACGATCCGCAAGGCGATCGCGGTCGAAAAGAAGCGTCCCGACGGGCGCGCCCAGGACGAGATCCGGCCGATCGAGACCGAGGTCGACATCTCCCCGCGCGTGCACGGCTCGGCGCTGTTCACCCGCGGCGAGACGCAGATCCTCTCCAACGTCGCGCTCGGCACGACGCGGATGGACATGCGGATCGACACGCTCGGCCTGCAGACGACCAAGCGCTTCTGGCACCACTACAACTTCCCGCCTTTCTCGGTCGGTGAGGCCGGCTTCATGCGCGGCCCGAAGCGTCGCGACATCGGTCACGGCGCCCTCGCCGAGCGCGCCCTGGCGGCGACGATTCCCAACGAAGAGGACTTCCCGTACGTGATCCGGGTCGTCTCCGAGACGCTCGAGTCCAACGGCTCCTCCTCGATGGGCTCGGTCTGCGCCTCTTCGATGGCGCTGCAGGCCGCGGGCGTCCCGGTCACCGCGCCGGTCGCCGGCGTCGCCATGGGGCTGATCAAGGAGGGCGAGGACTACATCGTCCTCACCGACATCGCCGGCGTCGAGGACCACCTCGGCGACATGGACTTCAAGGTCGCCGGCACCGCCGAGGGCATCACCGCCCTGCAGATGGACATCAAGATCACCGGCGTCACCTTCGACATCCTGCGTGACGCGCTCGATCAGGCCAACAAGGGCCGGATGTTCATCCTCGGCAAGATGGCCGAGGCCATCGACGGTCCGCGCGAGAAGCTGTCCAAGCACGCGCCGGCGATCGAGTCGATCAAGATCGACCCGGAGAAGATCGGCGCCGTGATCGGCAAAGGCGGCGAAACGATCCGCGCCCTCTGCGAGGAGTTCGAAGCGGAGATCGACGTCGAGGACGACGGCACGGTGCGGATCTACGCGCCGACCGGCGAACTGGTCGACG
>JBEHWY010000083.1:0-16520 GCA_048498975.1 Actinomycetota bacterium
GCCGTGTCTCAGTCCCAGTGTGGCTGATCGTCCTCTCAGACCAGCTACCCATCGTTGCCTTGGTAGGCCGTTACCCCACCAACAAGCTAATGGGCCGCGGGCACCTCCCAATGCGGAGGCCGAAGCTTCCTTTAGTACACAGGCTTAAGTCTGTGCACAACATCCGGTATTAGCCCGAGTTTCCTCGGGTTGTCCCGGTCATCGGGGCAGATTACCCACGTGTTACTCACCCGTTCGCGGCTTTGCCCCAGGGCAAGCCCTGGTTCGTCGCACCACTTGCATGTGTTAAGCACGCCGCCAGCGTTCGTCCTGAGCCAGGATCAAACTCTCCGTGAAATGTACTTCTACAGAGAGCCTGTCATGCCTTAGTGGCCGCCGAGTACACAAGTACGGCGGCCGGTATGACGAGGTAAATCAAGACCATCCGGCGCGCTGGCGCACCGAATGGGTCGGGCTCAAACATTCCGCAGGCCATTGGTTGGGCCTACGGAGTGCACGCTGCTCAGTTTTCAAAGACCGTTGCGCCTCCGCGGCGGGACTCGCCGCTCTCAGACGCCGGGGCTCCACACGGGAGCCCCAGAGGGCGAATAAAGGTAGCGCCCTCGGAGGCGGAAGTCAAGCAGGTTTCCAAGCTTGGCGCGGCCAGCCTCAGGCGTCGCCGTCGACCAAGCGCACGAAACGGCGCTTGCCGACCTGCAGAACCCTACCGACCAACTCCGTGCGCGGCAGCTCTAGAACGTCGGCTGCGACCGGCTCGCCGTCGAGCTTGACGCCCCCCTGCTTGATCAGGCGCCGCGCCTCGCTCGAGCTGACGCCGAACCCGGCGCCGATCAACGCCGGCAGCTGCACAGCGCCATTGCCGGCCTCCAACTGGAGCTCGTCGATCTCGGCGGGAACCTCGCGCTGGACGAAGACGTGGTTGAAGTGCGCCTCGGCGCCGGCGCCGGTGCCCTCGCCGTGGAAGCGGTCGACGATCCGCCGCGCCAGCTCCCGCTTGGCCTCGTTGGGCGGCGCCGCGGGCGGCTCAGCACCGAGCAGCAGGCGGTAGTACTCCTCCATCGCCGGGTCGGGGATCGACATCACCTTGCCGAACATCTCCGGCGGCGGGTCGGTGACGCCGACGTAGTTGCCGAGCGACTTGCTCATCTTCTGGGTCCCGTCGGTGCCGACCAGGATCGGCATCGTCAGGATCGACTGCGGCGTCTGGCCGTAGGCGACCTGGATGTCGCGGCCGAAGAGCAGGTTGAACTTCTGGTCGGTCCCCCCCAGCTCGACGTCGGCCTCGATCGCCACCGAGTCGTAGCCCTGCAGCAGCGGGTAGAGCAGCTCCAGCGCCGCGATCGGATGGCCGGCCGCCATCCGCTTCTGGAAATCGTCGCGCTCGAGCAGGCGGGCGACCGTCGTCTGCGCCAGCAGGCCGAGCAGGCCCTCGGGCTCCATCCGCAGCCATTCGCTGTTGCGGCGGACCTCGGTCCGCTCGCGGTCGAGCAGCTTGAAGGCCTGCTCCTGATAGGTGGCGGCGTTGGCCTCGATCTCCTCGGCGCTGGGCACCGGCCGCGTCGCCGAGCGGCCGCTCGGGTCGCCGACCCTGGCGGTGAAGTCGCCGATGATGAGGACGACGGTGTGGCCGGCTTGCTGGAACTCGGCCAGCTTGGTCAGCACCACCGTGTGGCCGAGGTGGATGTCGGCGGTGGTCGGGTCGATCCCGAGCTTGACCCGCAGCGGCCGGCCCAGCGCGAGCTGCTCGGCCAGGCGCCCCTCGGGCAGCACGTCGACGGCGTTCTTCGTCAAGTCGGGCAAGGGCGCAATGCTAGACTGCCGCCCTCACACAACGGCCATAGCTCCGATCACCGGCGGCCGTTGTTCTCCTTTAGATGCCTCGCTTTCCCTTCAAGCGCCGGCGACGTCGAGGCGGCGACGAACCGCTCTCGATCGCGGCCCCCCCGAAGCCCCCGAAGCCACGGCTGAAAAAACTGCGGTTCCTCTTCGTGCTGCTCGGGCTCGGCGTCCTGGCGCTGTTCTCGATCGTCTTCGGGATGATGGCCGCGGTCTCCCAGGACCTGCCGGCGATCTACAACTTCGCCCAGTACAAGGCATCGAAGAACAGCGAAGTCTTCGGCGACAACGGGGAACTGCTGGGCACGCTCTCCAGCGACCAGAACAAAATCCTGCTCAGCTCGGGGCAGATCTCCCCCAACATGAAGAACGCGGTGGTCGCGGTCGAGGACGCCCGCTTCTACGAACACAACGGGGTCGACTTCCCCGGCATCGCCCGCGCCCTGGTCAAGGACGTTCTCAGCCAGAGCGCCGAACAGGGCGCCTCGACGATCACCGAGCAGTTCGTCAAGCACGCGCTCGAAGCCGAAGGCCGGCGCACGGTCCTGGAGAAGTTCCGCGAGGCGGCGCTCGCCTACAAACTCGAGCGCCACTGGAGCAAGGACAAGATCCTCACCGAGTACCTGAACACCGTCTACTTCGGCGAAGGCGCCTACGGGATCGAGGCCGCCGCCGAGACCTACTTCGGCGCCGCCCACCCCAGCTGCGGCAGCAAAGAAGAGCCCTGCGCCAGCGTGCTGGAGCCCTGGGAGGCGGCGCTGCTGGCCGGGGTCATCCAGTCGCCGAGCGCCTACAACCCCAAGGCCTTCCCCGAAAACGCCCTCTTCCGCCGCAACGTGGTGCTGGAAAAGATGTACGAACAGGGCTACATCTCCGAAGAACAGATGGAGGAAGGGCTGAAGCAGGCGCTGCCGCCGCCGAGCTCGATCCAGCCGCCGACGCTCGACTCCAAAGCCCCCTACTTCACCGCCTACCTGCGCCAGCAGCTGCTCGAAAGATACGGGCCCGAGAAGGCCTTCTTCGGCGGCCTCAAAATCAAGTCGACGCTCGACCTCAACCTGCAGGAAGCGGCCGAAGAAGCGGTCAATTCCTACCTCGGCTACCTGCCGGCGACCGCCTCGGTCGTCGTCATCGACAACCACAACGCCGGCATCAAGGCGCTCGTCGGCGGCCCCGACTTCTCGACTAAGCCGTTCAACCTGGCGACCCAGGGACGCCGCCAGCCCGGCTCCTCGATCAAGCCCTTCACCCTGATCACCGCCCTCGAAGAGGGCATCTCGCCGAGCACTACCTATGAATCGGCGCCGCAGGAATTCCACTTCGGCAAAAAGGGCAAGGAAACCTACGTCGTCCACAACGACGAGGACTCCTACCTGGGCTCCTGCTCGATCGAATGCGGCCTGACCTACTCCGACAACTCGATCTACGCCCAGCTCGGCCTCGAAGGGCTGGAAGGGAAGACGATCGAGGACCGCACGCGCTCGATCGCGAAGACGATCCACAAGGCCGGCTACCTCGACCCGATCTCGACCAACCCGGGGATGGTCCTCGGCGGCCTCAAAGAAGGCGTCAGCCCGCTCGGCTGGGCCTACGCCTACACGACGATCGGCAACAACGGCGACCGCGTCAGTGGCACGCTCGCCCCCGAGCCCGGCGAAAGCCCGGTCGCCTTCACCGAAGTCACCGACAAGGACGGCAAGGTGATCAAGGGCGGCGACAACGACTCCACCCACGACCAGGTCTTCGAGCAGGGCACGGTTGAAGAAACGAAGCGGATCATGGAAACCGTCGTCTCCAGCGGCACCGGCACGCATGCCGACATCGGCGCCGAAAGCGAGTGGGGCAAGACCGGGACGACCGAGGAAAACGGCGACGCCTGGTTCTGCGGCGGTATCGGCGACGAAGTCACCGCCTGCGTCTGGGTCGGCTACCCGGACTCGACGACGCCGATGACGACGCTGTATGAGGGCGGGCCGGTGATGGGCGGCACCTTCCCGGCCCTGATCTGGGCCAGCGTGATGAACGCCTGGCAGCAGATCAAAGCCGAACACGCCGCCGAAAAGGCGGAAAAGAAGGCGCAGAAGAAGAACGGCGAAGACGAAGAAGAATCGGGCGAAGAATCCGAATACGTGCCCTACGAAGGGTCGGAAGAATACGTGCCCGAAGAAGAAGGCGGCGGCGAATACGCGCCCGAAGAAGGCGGCGGAGGGGCGGTCGAAGAAGAAGCCGCGCCCGAAGAAGCGGCACCGGAAGTCACGCCCGAAGGTGGCGGCGGCGGTGGCGGCGTGACCGCCGGCTAGACGGCGGGTCCGCGGCCGGGCGTGCCGGGGAGGGTGCTCGCCCGGTGCTGGGCCGAGGCGTGAGAGCGGGTTTGTCCCCGCATAGCGGGGACAAGGTGGCGCTCAGTGCTTGGGCGGGGAGAAATGCACGCTCACGGGGCGCTCCCGCTCACGCCCGCCGGCAGCCGCCGCGAAAAGTCCCCGCTCTCCGGCCCTCAGCCCTGGCGCGGCCAGGGCTTGGAGACGAACTTCGAGCCCGCCGCCGAGAAGCGCCAGGGGCGGTCGACGGCTTTGGTGATCCCGATCCGGGGGCTGGCGATGACCTCGGCCTGGGCGCCGGGCTCGGGGCCGAGGACGAGGAAGGGGTCGCGGTCGAGCTCGGCCTCGTTCTGGGCGAGGCCGATGCCGAGCGCCTCGGTCAGCTTGCCCGGCCCCGAGCAGAGCCCGGCGTCGGCGTGCTTGGGCCCGCGGCGCTCGCGCATCCGCTCCAGCCCGGCGGTCGGCTCGAGGGCGCGGATCAGCACCGCGGCCGCCTCGCCCTCGGGCTCGGCGACGAAGTTGAGCAGGCTGTGGATGCCGTAGGAGAGGTAGACGTAGGCCCGGCCCGGCGGCCCGAAGAGGACCCGCGTGCGCTCGGTTTCGCCGACGTAGGCGTGACAGGCGGGGTCCTCGCGCTCATAGCTCTCGGTCTCGACGATGGTGCCGCCACAGCCGTCGTAGAAGAGGCGGCAGCCGATCAGCTCGCGGGCGACGGCGTGAACCGAGCGGTCGAAGAAATCAGCCCCCAACGGCTCTGCGAGCCGTTGGGCCCGGCCTCCGAACCCTGGAGACTCCCGCTTCAGCCTCGTTCCTCTCGCACGCGCGCCTTCACCACAGCGAGCGTCGCCCGCGCCTGCTCGATCTGCCGCGCCAGCGGCGCCGAGCCGGTGCCGCCGGCGATCCGCTTCGACTCCAGCCAGCTGGAGCGCTGCAGCACCTCGTAGTAGGTGTCGTTGAGGTGCTCGGAGCGCGTCCGCAGCTCTTCAGGGGTCAGTTCCGAGAGCGCCTTTTCCTGGGCGACGGCGTCGCGGACCAGGTCGCCGACGATCCCGTGTGCCTCGCGGAAGGGAACGCCGCGGCGGACCAGCAGGTCGGCGACCTCGGTCGCCGCCAGCATCTCGTCGCCGGAGGCCTCCTCCAGCCGCGCCCGGTCGAAGACGATCCCCTCCAGCATCCCGGCGGTCGCGTCGAGTAGCCCCTCGACCGTGTCGATCGCGTCGAAGAGCGGCTCCTTGTCCTCCTGCATGTCCTTGCCGTAGGTGAGCGGCAGGGCATGCATCACCCCGAGCAGGGTCTGGTGGGAGGCGGCGACGCGCGGGCTCTTGGCCCGCAGCAGCTCGGCCGAGTCGGGGTTCTTCTTCTGCGGCATGATCGAGGAGCCCGAGGAGAAGGACTCGTCGAGCTCGCAGAAGCCGAACTCCGAGCTCGACCAGATGACGATTTCCGAGCCGAGCCGCGAGAGGTGCATCGCGCAGGTGGCGGCGGCGGAGAGGTAATCGAGGACGAAGTCGCGGTTGGAGGAGCCGTCGATCGAGTTGAAGCTGATGTGCTCGAAGCCGAGGTCTTCGGCGACCGTCTCGCGATCGATCTCCCAGTTGACCCCGGCCAGGGCGCCGGAGCCGAGCGGCATCACGCTGGCGCTGTCGAGCGCGAACTGGAAGCGGAGGACGTCGCGGGCGAGCATCCAGAAGTAGGCGAGCAGGTGGTGGCCGAGGTAGACCGGCTGGGCGCGCTGCAGGTGGGTGTAGCCCGGCATCGGCCAGTCGCGGTGGCTCTCGGCCAGGGCGAGCAGGTTCTCCATCGCGCCGCCGCAGAGCTCGATCGCGCTCAGCGCGTGGTTCTGGACGACCATCGCCACGTCGGTCGCGACCTGGTCGTTGCGCGAGCGACCGGTGTGGAGCTTGCCGGCGAGCGGCCCGATCTCCTCGCCGAGCAGGCGCTCGATCGCCATGTGGATGTCCTCGTCGGACTCCTCGAAGGCGAAGCCGTGCTCGCCCATCCGGGCGCGGACGCGATCCAGGCCGGCTTCCATCTCGCCCAGCTCCCCGGCATCGAGGACGCCGATCCGGTGCAGGCCGCGGGCGTGGGCGCGCGACTGGTCGAGGTCGTAGATCGCCAGCTGCCAGTCGAAGGGCAGCGAGCGGTTGAGCCGCCAGAAGCGCGGGTCGGGGTCTTTGCGGAAGCGGGCCATCAGGGAGCGGATCGTATTGACGCGGCCAGCGCTTCACAGACGCGGTCGACCTCGGCCTCGCCCAGTGCCGGGAAGAAGGGCAGCGCCAGCGACTCGGCGGCGGCCGCTTCGGCGACCGGAAACTGGCCCTCGCGGTAGCCGAGCTCGCGCAGGTGCGGGAAGAGGTGGATGCAGGGCAGGTAGGCCTTGCTGGCGATGCCGCGCTCGGCGAGGCGGGCGATCGTCGCGTCGCGGTCGACGGCCGGGTCGAGCCGCACGGTGTAGACGAACCAGCTGCGCCGCTCTGCACCGCGGCCGGCGATCGGCGTCCTCACCCGCTCGACGCCGGCGAGCCGCTCCTCGTACATCGCCGCGACCGCGGCGCGGCGCGCCAGCAGCTGGTCGAGCTTCTCGACCTGGGCGATGCCGACTGCGGCGGCCACGTCGGAGAGGCGGTAGTTGAAGCCGAGCCTGTCGTGGTCGAGCCAGCCCATGTCGACCGCGCGGCCCTGGTTGCGTTCGCTGCGCAGCCGCGTCGCCGAGGGCCCGGAGGTGGGGACGATCATCCCTCCCTCCCCCGTCGTCATCTGCTTGTTGGCGTAGAAGGCGAAGGTGGCGAGGTTGCCGCGGGTGCCGACGCGCTGCCCCTCGGAGTCGACCGCGCCGAGCGCCTCGCAGGCGTCCTCGAGGATCTCCAGCCCGCGCTCCTCGGCCAGCGCCTCGAGCTCGGGCATCGCCGCCGGGTAGCCGAAGATGTGGACCGGCAGGATGCCGGCGGTGCGCTCGCCGATCGCAGCCGCGGCGGCCTCGGGGTCGAGGTTGAGCGTCACCGGGTCGACGTCACAGAAGACGGGGCGGGCGCGCTCGTAGAGCAGGCAGTTGGCCGAGGCGACGAAGCTGAAGGGGCTGGTCAGGACCTCGTCGCCCTCGCCCCAGCCGAGCTGGCGGACGCCGAGGTGCAGCGCCGTGGTGCCGCTGGAGACGGCGACCGCGTCCTCGCTGCCGAGCCAGGCGGCGAACTCGCGCTCGAAGCGCTCACCGGTCGGCCCGAGGCTGAGCCGGCCCGAGCGCAGCACCTCGAGCACCAGCTCCTCCTCGCGCGGGCCGAGCTCGGGCTGGGCGAGCGGGATCGGCGCCGGCTCGCCGCTAGCCATGGACCGCCTGCGCGGCGCGGGGCTGGAAGGCGAACTCGAGCGAGTCGACCAGCGCCTGCCAGGAGGCCTCGATGATGTTCTCCGAGACGCCGATCGTCCCCCACTCGCGCTCGGAGTCGGCCGAGTCGAGGAGGACGCGGGTGACGGCGCCGGTGCCGTGGTCCTGGTCGAGGATGCGGACCTTGTAGTTGGTCAGCTCGATCTCGGCGAGGTGCGGGTGGCGGTCGGTGATCGCCGCGCGCAGCGCCATGTCGAGCGCGTTGACCGGACCGTTGCCCTCCGCGGTGCGGACGTAGCGCTCGCCGTCGACGACGATCTTGATCGTCGCCTCCGTCTGCACCTCTCCCCCGGCCTGTTTCTCGGTGATCACCCGGTAGCTCTCCAGCGTGAACAGCGGCTCGTAGGACCCGGACTCGCGGCGCAGCAGCAGCTCGAAGGAGGCCGGTGCCGCCTCGTAGTGGAAGCCCTGGTGCTCGCGCTGCTTGAGCCGCTCGACCGCGCGGGCGGCGGCCTCGTCGCTCATCGGCAGCCCGGCCTGCTCGGCCTGGGCGCGGATCGTCGCCCGTCCGGAGAGCTCGGAGGGCAGGATGTCGCGCTGGTTGCCGACCTGGGCGGGGTCGATGTGCTCGAAGGTGCTGGCATCGGCGGCGACCCCGGCGGCGTGCATCCCCGCCTTGTGGGCGAAGGCGTTGCGGCCGACGTAGGGGCGGTCGGGGTCGGAGACGAGGTTGCAGATTTCGTCGAGGTAGTGGGCGGTCGGCGTCAGGCTCTCGAGCTGCGCGTCGCTCAGCACCGCGAAGCCCATCTTCAGCTGCAGCGCCGGCACGATCGAGGCCAGGTTGGCGTTGCCGCAGCGCTCGCCGTAGCCGTTGACGCAGCCCTGCACGAGTCGCGCGCCGGCGCCGACGGCGGCGAGCGAGTTCGCCACCGCGCACTCGCCGTCGTTGTGGGTGTGGATGCCGAGCTCGACCGCGTCGCCGAGGTCCGCGCGCACCGCGGCGGTCGCGGCGGCGACGAAATCGGGCAGGCTGCCGCCGTTGGTGTCGCAGAGGCTGACGTTCTCGGCCCCGGCCTCGGCCGCGGCGCGCACGCATTCGAGCGCGTAGGCGGCGTCTTCCCGGTAGCCGTCGAAGAAGTGCTCGGCGTCGAAGACGGGGCGCTTGCCCTGGGCGCGACAGAAGGCGATCGAGTCGGCGATCATCGCCAGGTTCTCCTCGCGGCTGACCCGGATCACCTTCTCGACGTGCAGGGTCGAGCTCTTGCCGACCAGGCAGACGACCGGCGCGAAGCAGCTCGCCAGCCCCTGCAGGGCCTCGTCGTCCTCGGCGCGGACGCCGCGGCGGCGGGTCATGCCGAAGGCGGAGATCGTCGCCTGCGCCAGCTCGAGCTCGGCGAGGCGTTCGAACAGCTCGGCTTCCTTGGGGTTGGAGCTGGGGAAGCCGGCCTCGATGAAGTGGGCGCCGAGCGCGTCGAGCGCCTCGGCCACCTTCACCTTCTCGCCGACGGAGAGCGACATGCCGCGGCCGCCCATGCCGTCGCGCAAGGTCGTGTCGTAGAGCTTTACCTGGTCCATGTGATGCCTTTCGAGTCGGAAGAATCGGGTGGGCGCGGTGGCCCGGGCGCGCGGCAGGGATCGCCGCGCCAGCCGCTAGGCGGCTGCGGTAATTCGCCCGATTCGCTCGCGGTGAGAGTGCATCAGCTCTCGACCTTATCCGCCGCGTCGACCTGCACGTCGACGAAGTCCAGCCACTCCAGGTACTCCTCGGCGCGCCCGTGCAGGGCGTCCTCGAACTTGGCCTGGATCACGCGGGTGATTTCGCCGGGCTCGCCCAGCTCGTGGTCGTCGATCTCGCGAACCGGCACCAGCTCGGCGGCGGTCCCGGTGAGGAAGACCTCGTCGGCGAGGTAGAGCTCGGCGCGGGCCAGCGCCCTTTCCTCGACCCGGTAGCCGAGGTCGGTGGCGATCTGGACGATCGAGGCGCGGGTGATCCCGTCGAGGATCGCCGAGGTGTGGCCCGGCGTGATCAGGGTCCCGTCGCGGACGACGAAGACGTTCTCGCCGGAGCCCTCGGAGACGTGGCCGTGCTGGTCGAGCAGGATCGCCTCCTCGTAGCCGGCCTTGGTCGCCTCGGTCTTGGCGAGGATCGAGTTCAGGTACTGGCCCGAGGCCTTGGCATGCGGGATCAGGCTGTCGCCGGAGATCGTGCGCCAGGAGGAGACCTTGGTGCGGATCCCCTTTTCCTTGCCCTCGTCGCCGAGGTAGGAGCCCCAGGGCCAGGCGGCGACGATCACGTCGATCGGCGCGCCCTGCGCGTAGAGGCCCATCTCGCCGTAGCCGCGGAAGGCGAGCGGGCGGATGTAGCCCGAGCGCAGCCCGATCCGGCGCAGCAGCTCGTTGGTCGCCAGGCGCAGCTCCTCGGCGCTGTAGGGCAGCTCGAAGTAGTAGAGCTCGGCCGACTTCTCGAGCCGGGCGAGGTGCTCACGGTGGCGGAAGACAGCCGGGCCGCGCTCGGTCTCGTAGCAGCGAATGCCCTCGAACACGCCGGTTCCGTAGTGCAGCCCGTGCGTCAGCACGTGCACCTTCGCGTCCTCCCAGGCGACGAAATCGCCGTTATGCCAAATCAAATCGGCCGTGTCCATGTTGGGGAAGTATGCCCGATCAAACGACGCTGTCCACCGCTCGGGCCGCAAAACGGTCAGGAAGCGGATCAAAGGAGCCCCAATGAGAAAGCTACGTCCTCGCATCACCTATGCGAACGTGATCGCCTCGCTCGCCCTGTTCCTCGCCCTCGGCGGCGTCGCCTTCGCCGCCACCTCGCTGCCGCGCAACAGCGTCGGCACCAACCAGCTCAGGCAGGGCGCGGTGACGACCGCGAAGCTCGGCGCCGAAGCGGTTCGGGCCGGCAAGATCGCTCAGGGTGCGGTGGTCAGCGACCGGCTCGCCGAAGGAGCGGTCGGGCCGACCAACCTGGCCGGCGAGGCGGTGGTGAACGCCAGCATCGCCAGAGGGGCGATCACCGCCGACAAACTGGCCGACGGCTCGGTGACCGCCGCCAAGCTGGCCGCCGACGTTCCGGCGCTGCCAACTGCGCTGCGCTCCGGGGAAACCGAGCGCGGCCAGATCGACGTCGGCGGCGACGGGACCTTCTTCCGGCAGGGAATCAGCTACCCCGTCGAGCTGCCCTTCCTGCCCGAAGGGCAGATTCTCGGGGTCGGGGAAAGCAGCGCCTGGTGCCCAGGCCGTACGTTCAAAAACCACGGGCAGCAGACCCCGGAAGCCGCGCCGGGGCATCTCTGCGTCTATGTCGCGCTGGCCCAGGGAGAAGACCCGGCGCTTTCGCTCGAGGCGAGCAGCAACAGCGCGCTCGGCGCGAGCGTGATCGCCAACTTCAGCGCCCCCAGCACCGCCAACCGGGTGCTCGCATTCTGGGCGGTGACCGCCCCGTAGAAAGCAGGGACCGGCCGCCGCAGCCGCGAAGACCATGGAAACACGAAAGGAGCACCCCACATGCGCAAGCTGCGCCCCAGACTCACCTACGCCAACGTAATCGGCTCGATCGCCCTCTTCGTCGCCCTCGGCGGCGTCGCGGTGGCCGCCGGGCTGCCGCGGAACAGCGTCGGCACCAGCCAGCTCAAGAACGGCGCCGTGACCGCGGCGAAGCTGCGAAAGCAGGCCGTCACCGCCGGCAAGCTGGCGCCGAAGTCGGTCGTCGCCGGCAAGCTCGGGCCCAACTCGGTGACGCCCGGGAACCTCGGCAACGGCGTCGTCGGCACCAGCAAGATCGCCGAAAACGCGGTGCTGGCGAAGAACATCAAGAACGGCGTCGTCACCGCCAACAAACTCGCCAACGAAAGCGTGACGACGGCGAAACTCGGCAAAGAATCGGTCACCAACGCCAAGCTCGGGCCGGAAGTGGCGCCGCTGCTGGGCGCGTTGAAGCCGGGACAGACGCTGCGCGGCGTGTTCTACATCGCCGGCAATACGGCCGAAAACGAGCTGCTCAGCGACTCGATCAGCTACCAGTTCCCGATCAGCGGCAACCCGCCTGCGGTCACGGTCGTGCGCAAAGGCGGACCGGCGACGGCCAACTGCGCCGGGATCGGCAGCGGCTCGGCCCCGTCGGCCACCAACGGCAACCTCTGCATCTACGTGACCGAAGAAGTCAATCTCGACGAAGGCGCCGAAGGCCTGACCGCGCAGAACAACCAGCGGCTCGGCTTCGGGCTGGCGGCGAAAGCGAAAGCGAACGGCAAAGTCGTCGCCTACGGCCAGTGGGCGGTCACGGCGCCCTAGCGCCATGACCCGGGACGAGGTCTAGGAGCCGAGCTCCTCGAGGACCGCGGAGGTCATCTCCGCGGTCCCGACCTCGACCTCGGCCGGGACGTCGGCCATCGGCGGCTGCGCGACGGTGCCGGCGGCGAGGTCGGGGGTGCGCAGGCCGCGCTCGAGCACGGCGTCGACGGCGGCCTCGATGCGGGCGGCGTCCTCGGCGCGGCCGAGGCCGTGGCGCAGCATCATCGCCACCGAGAGGAAGGTCGCGAGCGGGTTGGCGACGCCGTGACCGGCGATGTCCGGGGCCGAGCCGTGGACCGGCTCGAAGAGGCCGGGCGCGCCGACGGCGCCGAGGCTGGCGGAGGGCAGCATCCCGAGGCTGCCGGTCAGCATCGCCGCCTCGTCGCTGAGGATGTCGCCAAAGAGGTTCTCGGCGACGATCACGTCGAAGTCGGCCGGGCGCGAGACGAGCTGCATCGCCGCGTTGTCGACCAGCAGGTGGTCGAGCTCGACGTCGTCGTACTCGGGGGCGACGCGGGTGACGACCTCGCGCCAGAGCCGCGAGGTCTCCATCACGTTGGCCTTGTCGATCGAGGTGACCTTGGGGCGGCGGCCGGAGCTGGCGGCGCGGCGGCGGGCGGCCTCGAAGGCGGTGCGGGCGATGCGCTCGACTTCGGCGGCGGTGTACTCGCAGGTGTCGTGGGCGGTGTCGCCGTCGCGGCCGGAGTCGCCGAAGTAGATGCCACCGGTCAGCTCGCGGACGACGAGCAGGTCGGTGCCGGCGATCCGCTCCTCGCGCAGTGGGCTGGCGCCGACCAGGGCCGGGCTCGGGCGCACCGGGCGCAGGTTGGCGTAGAGGCCCATCCCCTTGCGCAGCCCCAGCAGCCCCTGCTCGGGGCGCGGTGCGTTCGGGTCGGTGGTGTCCCATTTGGGACCGCCGACGGCGCCGAGCAGGACCGCGTCGGCCGCCTTGCAGGCCTCCAGCACCTCGTCGGTGAGGGCGACGCCGTGCTCGTCGATCGAGCAGCCGCCCATCAGCCGCTGGTCGAACTCGAACTCGCCGAGGGCGTTCAGCAGCTCGATCGCCGCGGCGACTATTTCGGGGCCGATCCCGTCGCCGGGAAGGACGACTATGCGCGGGGAGTCGCTCATCGAGGTCGGCACTCTACGCGTCGGCGCAGGTGCTCGCGGCGCCGCCGCCTCAGGCGGCGACGGCCTCGATGTTGAGGCGGACGTAGCCGAGCCGCAGCGGCTCGCCGGCGGCGGCGAGGACGTCGGCGACGAACGGCTCGCGCAACTCCTCCGGCAGGCGTTCGAGCTGGGCGCCGAGCAGGATCGTGCGGGCGAACTCGGCGGGCTCGGGCGGAGTCACCTCCCACGGCTCCAGCCAGCAGCGCACCCCGGCGAAGCCGGCGGCACGCAGGCGCGCCTCGGTCTCCTCCGCCCCGGCATAGTTCCAGGGCTGGTCGAAGTCCTCGAAGTGGGCGGCGTAGGGCTGGCGGGACGCGACCTCGGCGCCGACCCGGCGGAACTCGTCGATGTTGCCGGCGCCACCGCACTGGGCCGCGAGGCGCCCGCCCTGGCGCAGCGCCGCGCGCATCCGCGCGAACAGCGCCTCGTGGTCGTCGATCCAGTGGAAGACGGCGCTGGAGACGACCGCATCGACCGGCTCGGGCAGCTCCAGCCTGGTCAGGTCAGCGGCGAATGCCTCGTCCTGCGGGCGGAGGATCTCGCGCACCTTCTCGATCATCTGGGTGGAGCCGTCGACGCCGATCACGCGGCCGTCCGGCAGCCGCTCGATCAGCATCCGGGTGACGCGGCCGGTGCCGCAGCCGGCGTCGAGCACCGTCTCATCGCCGTTCAGCGGCAGCCGCGCCAGCACCGCCTCGGCCCACTCCTCGTGGGGGACCGAGATCCGCTGGTAGGTCGCCGCGTCCCACTCGCGGACGCGCGCGGCCATCAGAGGCTCGTGGTGACGGGCCCGTAGGCGCCGGCCGGAGTCGACTCGAAGGCGTCGATCGCGCCCGCGTTCTCGAGCGTGATGCCGATGTCGTCGAGGCCGTTCAGCAGCCGGTGCTTGACGTCCGGCTCGACCTGGAACTCGAAGACGCCGGCGGCGCAGGTGACGGTCTCGTCGTCGACGTCGATCCGCGCCTCCCCCGCCTCGGCGACCAGCTTGCAGTGCGCCTCGTCGAGGATCGCCGGCAGCAGCCCGATCTTCGTGCAGTTGGAATAGAAGATGTCGGCGAACGAGGGCGCGACGATCGCCTGGAAGCCGAAGTCCTCCAGCGCCCAGGGGGCGTGCTCGCGCGAGGAGCCGCAGCCGAAGTTGGGCCCGGTGACGAGGATCGGGTTCGGCTCCAGCTCGATCTCGCCGTCGCGGATCCAGTCGTAGAAGAGGAACTCGCCGAAGCCGGTCCGCTCGACCCGCTTGAGGAACTGCTTGGGGATGATCTGGTCGGTGTCGACGTCGGCCCGGTCCAGGACCGAGACCTTGCCCTCGATGATGTCCAGTGGTCGCATGCTCTAGCTCCAGTCTCGGATGTCGACGAAATGGCCCTCGACGGCGGCCGCGGCGGCCATCTTCGGGCTGACCAAGTGGGTGCGCCCGCCCTTGCCCTGGCGCCCCTCGAAGTTGCGGTTCGAGGTCGAGGCGCAGCGCTCGCCTTCGGCGAGGGTGTCCGGGTTCATCCCCAGGCACATCGAGCAGCCCGCCTCGCGCCATTCGAAGCCGGCGCTGCGGAAGACCTCGTGCAGGCCCTCGGCTTCGGCGGCCTTCTTCACCTGCTGGGAGCCGGGGACGACCATCGCGTGGATGCCCTCGGCGACCTTGCGGCCGTCGAGTACCTCGGCGGCCTCGCGCAGGTCCTCGATCCGCGAGTTCGTGCAGGAGCCGATGAAGATCCGTTCCGGCGCGACCTCGGTCATCGGCGTGCCGGCCTTCAGGCCCATGTAGGCGAGGGCGCGTTCGGCCTGCTCGCGCTCGACCGGCGAGTCCATCGCCGCCGGGTCGGGGACCGAGTCGGTGACCTCGACGACCATCCCCGGGGTCGTGCCCCAGGTGACCATCGGCGAGATCGCGCCGGCGTCGACCTCGACCTCGTTGTCGAAGCTGGCGCCGGGGTCGGTTGGCAGCTCGCGCCAGGCGGCGACGGCGGCGTCGAAGTCGGCCGGGGCGCCGGGGCGGCCGCGGACCCACTCGATCGTGGCCTCGTCGGGGGCGATCATGCCCGCCCGGCCGCCGCCCTCGATCGTCATGTTGCAGACCGTCATCCGGCCCGGCATCGAGAGCGCCTCGATCGCGGGGCCGGCGTACTCGACCGCATAGCCGGTCATGCCGCCGGTACCGAGGCGGCCGATCGTCGCCAGGATCAGGTCCTTGGGGGTGACGCCGTGGCCGAGCTCGCCGCTGTAGACGATGCGCATCGTCTTCGGCCGCTTCTGGACCAGGCACTGGGTCGCCAGCACGTGCTCGACCTCGGAGGTGCCGATGCCGAAGGCCAGCGCGCCGAAGGCGCCGTGGGTCGAGGTGTGGCTGTCGCCGCAGACGATCGTCATCCCCGGCTGGGTCACACCCAGCTCCGGGCCGATCACGTGGACGATGCCCTGGCGGTCGGAGCCCAGCGAGTAGATCGGGACGCCGAACTCCTCGCAGTTGCGCTCCAGGGTTTCGACCTGGACGCGGGAGAGCTCGTCGGCGATCAGCCGGGCGGCCATCGTGCCGTCGGTCGGCGTGTTGTGGTCGGCAGTGGCCAGCGTCTTGTCGGGGCGCCGCACCGGGCGGCCCGCCAGGCGGAGGCCGTCGAAGGCCTGCGGCGAAGTGACCTCGTGGACCAGGTGCAGGTCGATGTAGATGAGGCCGTCGGAGACCTCGTGGGCCTCCCAGATCTTTTCGAACATGTTCTTGGGCATCGCTTCTCCTCTGGTCCTAGCCGCGCCTCAGGCCGGCGGCGATCACGGCGATGAACCGGGTCGGTTCCTCGCCGTCGTTCTCGAAATGATGGGGCAAGTCGGCGTCGAAGGTGACGCTGTCGCCCTCCTGCAGGTCGTAGCGGCTGCCGTCGACGACCAGCGCCAGCGTCCCGGCGAGGACGACCGCGGTCTCGCGGCTGCCGGGCTCGTGCATCGGCGGGTCGGCGCGGCCGCCGGTGGTGGCGCCCGGCTCCATCGTGTGGACGGAGACGTCGGCGCGCTGCCCCGGCAGCGGCGGCGTCAGCTCCTCAAAGCTGTGGCCGCCGCGCTTGTTGCGGCGGCGGGCGCCGGCGCGGGTGACGGCGACGTGTTGGCCCTCGTCGAGACGCAGCAGCTGCGACAGCGTCAGCTCCAGGCCGGCGGCGATCTTGGCGGCGACCGCCAGGGTCGGGCTGGTCTCCCCCCGCTCGACCTGCGACAGCATCTGGGCGCTGACGCCGGAGCGCTCGCTGAGGTCGCGCAGCGAGAAGCCCATCGCCTCGCGCAGGGCGTGGATGCGGGGGCCGACGGTGGGGGCTGGGTCCGCGGCGCGGGCGGTGCCCTGGGTTACCGGGGGCGACCCGGACGCATCTACGGACTTGGTCTGAGTGGGGGCCATGGCTTGTACGCTATCACAGACGTTTGTACGTTGAAGAGCAGACCTGCCCGGATCGAGCCGTCCCCGGACCCCAAGCAGGTGTGGTCCGGGGACGACTCGATCCGGGGAGCGCCGTGGGTTCGGGAGAGAAGTGCCGCGGCGTTTCTTGTGTTGCTTCCTGGCGCGCGGCGTCCCGGTCCCACACCGCAACCTTCCTGCA
>JBEHWY010000084.1:0-16476 GCA_048498975.1 Actinomycetota bacterium
CTCGACCCGCGGCAGCGGGCGCGGCTCTGGGAGTTCGTCGCCGGCCTCGCCGCCGCCGGCACGACGGTGATCTTCTCCACCCACGACATCCAGGAGGCCGAGCGCTACGGCCAGCGCCTGCTCGTCCTCGCCGACGGCGAGGCGCTGTTCGACGGCTCCGCCGAGGGGCTGCGCGAGGCCGTCCGCCGCGAGGCGCCGGAGGCCGCCGACCGCGACTTCGAGACCGCCTTCGTCGCCTACCTGCACCACCGGGGGCACTGAGCGGTGCGCTGGCTGCTGCTCAAGGACCTGCAGATCCTGCGCCGCTCGCCGCTGCAGGCGGTGCTGCTCGTCGCCTGGCCGATCCTGATCGCGGTCCTGGTCGGCTTCGCCATCTCCGGCGGGCCGTCGAAGCCGCGCGTCGCCTTCCTCAACGAAGTGCCGGCGGACTCGCGGGTCACCGTCGGCGGCCAGCAGCTGCCCGCCGCCAACGTGCGCGAGCGGATCTGCAGGCGCGTCGAGTGCGTCGAAGTCGGCGACCGCGACGAAGCGGTGGAAAGGGTCGAGTCCGGCGACGTGCTGGCGGCGCTGGTCCTGCCCGAAGACCTGGTCGACAAGATCAACTCGCTCTCCAGCCTCTCCCCCGGCGTGCCCGAGGTCGAAGTCCTCGTCAACGAAGACGACCCGATCAAGTCGGAACTGGTCAAGGACCGGATCGACACGCTGCTGGCACAGGCCAACCTGGCGATCGCGCGGCGGATCGCGAGCGAAGGCGGCCACTACCTGCAGCTGCTGATCGACGGCGGCGAGTTGCCGGTGCTCGGGCAGACCGTCCACATCCTCGGCCTGCGCGCCACCGCCCAGATCCTGACCGCGCTGGAACCGGCGCTCTCGCCGGCGCTGCGCGCCTCGCTGCGCGAAGTCACCCGCTTCGCCACCCAGGCCCGCGACAACCTCGACATCGCCGCGCCGCTGATCGCCCGCCTGGCTCAACCGATCGCGGTCGAGCGGGTCGCCGTCGGTGGCAGCTCGCCGCCGCTGGAAGTGTTCGCGATCGCGGTCGCCGCGACCCTCACCCTCGCCTTCGTCGCCGTCCTCCTCGTCGCCGGCTCGCTGGCGCTGGAGCGCGAGGAGAACGCCTTCCCGCGGCTCACCCGCGGCCTCGTCTCGCCGGCCGCGCTGCTCGGCGAGAAGGTGCTGCTCGGGATCGCCCTCGGGCTCCTCGTCACCCTGCTGCTGCTCGGCGGCCTGGCCCTCTTCGTGCCGCTCGAATGGGGGCGCTTCGGCCTCTGGCTGGTCGCGATCGTCTTCGGCGCGGCGGCGCTGGGGGCGGCCGGGGCGGCGCTCGGGGCGGCGGCGCGCGAGGTCCGCGCCGTCTCGCTGCTCGCCTTCATGGTGACGCTGCCGGTCGCCCTCCTCTCGCTGGTGCCGGCGGGCAGCGTCGGGCACGGCCTCTACGACGCGATCGGCATCCTCACCGCGCTCTTCCCCTTCAAGCCGGCGCTGCGGGCGATGACCGCGGCGCTCGACTCGGCCGGGCCGGGAATCGGCCTGCCGCTGGTGCACCTGGCGATCCTCACCCTCGCCTACGGCGTGCTCGCCCGCCTCGCCCTGCGCCGCTTCAGCTCGGTCTGACCCGAATCAGACGTGGGGGCGCTGGTACTCGGCCTTCGAGTGATAGCGGTGCGGCCCGCTCCAGCGCTCGCCCTGGCAGCCCGGCGACTCCGGCGAGAGGCCGGCTTCGTCGGAGGCGCCCCAGCGCCCCGGCCAGGTCGCCCAGGAGCCGAACTCGTGCCACTGCAGGTCGTCGAGCACGGCGCCCTTGCCGTCGCCCTCGTCGCCGATCTCCGGCAGTTCGTCGACCGGCTGGAAGAAGTTCGCGTGCGAGTCGCGGGCGACGTAGACCACCGGGCGGCCGTCGCTGCGCTCGACGTCCCACCACATCCGCGCCCCGCCCGAGTGGTGCTGGGAGGCCGTCATGCAGACCGGGTGCTCGCCGGCGTAGCCGACCTGGACGAACTCCCAGTCGCCCTCGTGGTTGCCGGTGACGACGAAGACCTTCGGGTTGTAGAGGTACCAGAGCCAGTACTGGACCCAGGTCAGGCCGCCGCCCTGGACTTCACGCTTGTAGCCGACGCCGCCCAGCGTCGGGCGCAGCCGCTCCTCCTGGCTCTCGGGGTTGGCCGGGAAGTCCATCCGACCACCATCGGGGGGTAGTGCCGAGAGCGTGACCACTCCGCCCTTGGCACCCCCCTTCCCGATGAGCGTTGCCGGGACCTGTTCGACGCTCTCGACCGCGATAGGCCGGAAGCGCTCGTGCGAATCGAGAACGAAGATCGGGTCCCGTGCATGCTTGGGCATTGACTCGCCTGCAACTTATCGTTCAAAAAAAACTCCTTAGTACTGAAGCGCGCGCGAGCCGCCGCGCAGGACGGCGGTTCGCGCCGCCGCCAGGCCCGGGTCGAGGCCGGAGGCGACGAACGCCTCGAGGTCGAGCTCGGGGGCGAGGACGTGGCGCACCCGCTCCAGCACCTCGACCTGGCCGAGCGCCGGGAAGCGGCGACCGACCGCGGCGACCGCGGCCAGCGCCACCTCGCCGTCGTCGAGCGCGAGGCAGCCGTGCCGGCTCACGTATGCGTCGACCTCGTCGAGCTCGCCGAGGCCGTCGACCCGCAGCGACAGGCCGTGCAGGCGGCGCAGCTCGTAGTTGGGCTCGGTCGCGCTCAGCAGCTTCTCCTGCTCGCGGCTCGGGAAGGCGACGAAGACGGGCGTCGTCGTTCCTGGGCTGCGCTGCAGCGTCGCCGGCACCGCGCCGTAGGGCGAGACGTGGGCCGAGTAGACCACGTCGAACCCGGCCAGCTCGGCGCGCAGGACCGGTAACGGCGCCGCCGGCAGCGGCGCCAGCTTGCGGGCCAGCACCGCCGGCGCCGCGTTGGATCCGTAACAGAGCAGCGCCTGCCGCCCAGTCAGGTCGGGCAGTTGCTTCAGCTCGCGGGTCTCGGCGCCGAGCTGGAGGAAGGAGCGCAGCGGGGCCTCGTAGGGATAGGCGGCGGCCCGCGCCAAGATCTCGCCCGGATCGGTCGAGCGCTTCACCCCTCCCAATCTCGCAGATAGGGTCATTCGACCATGCGCGTGCTCTTCATCGGCGATGTCGTCGGCAGTCCCGGCCGACGCGGCCTGCGCGAGGCGATGCCGGGCCTGCGCGAGGCGCACGCGCCCGACCTGGTCATCGTCAACGGCGAGAACTCCGCCGGCGGCATGGGCATCACCGAGCGCACCGCCAACGACATGTTCGGCGCCGGGGCCGACGTCATCACCACCGGCAACCACGTCTACCGCCACCGCGACGCCTACGAGTTCCTCGACCGCGAGCACCGAGTGATCCGGCCCGCCAACTACCCGCAGGCGAACCCCGGCCGCGGCCACACCGTGGTCGAGGTGGCCGGGATGCGGGTCGCGGTGATCAACCTCAGCGGCGGCGCCGGGCTCAAGGTCGCCCGCTCGCCGTTCGACGTGGCCGACGAGATCCTCGCCCGGGTCGAGGCCGACGCCGCGCTGCTCGACTTCCACGCCGAGGTGACCAGCGAGAAGGTGGCGATGGGCTGGCACCTCGACGGTCGCGTCGCCGCCGTGCTCGGTACCCACACCCACGTCCCCACCGCCGACGCGCGGGTGCTGCCGCGGGGGACCGCGTTCATCTCCGACGTCGGCATGACCGGCTCCCGCGCCAGCGTGCTCGGCGTGAAACCGGAGCAGGCGCTGCGGGCGCTGATGACGCAGATGCCGACCCGCTTCGAAACCGCGACCGAGGACGTCTGGGTGATGGGCGCCGTGGTCGAGGTCAACCAACGAGGGCTGGCGGACTCGATTCAGCCTCTGATGGTCCCGGCTCCGCCTGCGGCCTGACCGAAACCGCGGCCAGCGCCACCAGCAGCAGCGGGTAGAACCAGGGGATGTAGAGGTAGAACCAGTGGTGCATCGTGATCTGCAGGGCGATGACCAGCGCCGCGCCGAGCGCCGCCACCTGGACCAGCGACTTGCGCCGGGGCACGAAGGCGAGGGCGAGCGAGAGCACGGCGGTCGCGCCGAGCAGGGCTGAGCGCAGCCATTCGAGCGAGGGGGCCTGGCCCCAGATGCTGAACGGCGAGTTGCGCCCTCCCTGGAAGGCGATCGTGCGATCCCAGAAGGTCTTCAGGCCCGGGTCGATCGCCGGCCACAGCATCGCCAGCGCCGAGACGGCGGCGAAGGCCGCGGCGAAGAGCAGCAGCGAGCGGCTGCGGCGTTCGTAGGTCAGGAGCATCGGCGCGAGCACCGCGGGGGCGAACTTGGCGAAGGTCGCCAGGGACGCCAAGGCTCCACGGAGCGCCGGTCTGGCAAGCAGGACCAGGATCGCGGCCAGGAGCATGGCGACGAGGCCGTCGTTGCTATTGGCCTCGAGGGCGAAGGCGGTGTAGGGATAGGCGGCCCAGCCGAAGGCGAGGGTCGCGGCCAGGCGGCGGCCCGCGGGGCCGGGGCGGATGCGCAGGCCGAGCAGGATCAGCAGCGCGAAGGTGGCGATGTCGAAGGTGATCGCGGCGGCGTGCGCGGCGGGCACGTCGTCCCATTCGCCCGACCAGGGCCAGATCCGCTCGAACGGCACGTAGGCGTAGTAGTTGACCGGGCCGTAGGTGTCGCCCTCGGGGATGTCGTTGGGGAGGTTGCCGCAGACCGCTTCGCCGCGGGCGATGCGGTCGGCGCCGACCGCGCCGGCGTAGCCGATGTCGGCGACGCCCGAGTCGGCGACGTTGAGGCCGACCCGGAACCCCATCAGGAACAGCGCCGCGACCAGCAGCCAGACGGCGGGCCAGGACGGTCGCAGGCCGCCGCCGCCGCGGAACCCGATCCACAGCGCCCGCGCCAGCAGGTAGATCAGGACCGGGTACTGCAGCGGCACCGAGACGCCGATTTCGCCGCGGTTGAAGAAGAAGTGCGAGACCCCGAAGCCGAGCAGGACCAGGAGGTCGAGGTTGACCATCCGCCGCCAGCGGCGCCAGTCGACCAGGCCGACGAGGAAGATCGCGCAGAGCGGCAGGAAGACGTAGGGGGCGTTGAGCTTGTGGCCGAAGGACCCCGAGTAGCCGCGCGCCATCTTCCAGGCGACCTGGTACCCGGTCCAGGACTCCTTCACCTCGCCGCTTTCCGGATCGACCAGGACCAGCGCCACCTCCTTCCCCCCGCCGAACCAGGCGACCTCCCAGTGCCCGTCGACCCAGTTGACCGTCGAGGAGAGGTCGGGGTGCTGCCGCCGCTCCTTGGCGACGTTGGGGTCCTTGGCAGCGGTGGCGAGGGCTTCCGAGCGGCTGACCTTCGCTTCCGATTCCTTCAGTTCGTCGGCGTGAGCCACGGCGGGCGCGGCCAGCGCCAGGACCAGCACGAGGGCGACGAGCAGGCGGCTCAACTGCCGCTCTCCGCCACGCCGAAGTAGTCGAGCACGGCGGGGGCGACGTCCCGCAGCGTCCACTGCTCCTTCGCGTCCGCCGACTCGGGGCCGCAGCCGACGAAGAGCAGCGGGCCGAGCGAATCGCCCGCGTGCAGCGAGCCGTGGCTGCCGCCGCCGACGTGGGAGTCGCCGCCCCAGTCGACCGCCTCGAAGCCGAGCGCCAGCGAGACGACGAAGTCGCCGGAGTGCGGCGCGGTCAGCGCCGACCAGACCCGCGCCAGCGGGTCGGGGTAGGTCTCGCTGCGCAGCACCTCGTCCTCGACCCTCGCCTCGAGCACGGCGGGGTCGCCCTCGACCTGCCAGCGTCCGCCGCGCAGGTCGCCGATCTCGCCGCCCGGCCGGAAGCGGAGCACCTCCTCGCGCCGTTCCACGACCGCCCACTCGCCGCCGCCGATCGGCATCCCCGGCTGCTCGCGGCGCAGCGGCGCGCCGTCGGCTCCCTGCAGCCGGCAGACCAGGTCGACGCCCTCGATCTCCGCCAGCCGCTCGCCGACCGCGCCCGGCTCGGCCCTCTTCCCCTCACCCGGCAGCAGGTAGACGTGCGCCGCCCGCCCGGTCGGGCTGACCGCCAGCTGCGATAGCTCGGGCCGCTCGTCGGAGGGCTGCAGCACCGACCAGCGCTGGGCAAGCAGCTCGGCCAGCGGCAGGCCGCGGTGGACCTCCGTCTGGGCGTGGTCGGCGACGAGAATCAGGGCGTGGTCGGCGAGGAAGCGATCGATCCCCCCCGCCGCCTCGACGAAGCGGCCGAAGCAGGCATCCGCCTTGGCGATCGACTCGACCGAGGCCTGGGGCCCGTGCCGGTGCGAGTAGTTGTCGTTGTCGGGCAGCGAGAGCAGGAGGAAGTCGAAGAGGTCCCCGGCGGCGAGCTCGGCGGCGCAGCAGGCGGCGTACTCGTCGCGGTTGCCGGGGATCGAGGTCGATTTGCAGGGCACCTCGCGGCTGGCGTAGAGGTCGCCGTAGAAGAGGTCGCCCGGCCCCCAGGTGTGGTGGCGGAACTTGAGCTTGGTCGCGTCGACGGCACGGCGCAGCAGCCCCTCGAGCGAGACTTCGTGGCGGTGGCGCCCGCGGTAGATCAGGAACGGCGTGCAGGCCGTCCGCGCGCCCTCGTCGTCGAGCCGCTCGAACAGCGTCTCCACCTCGGGGCTGAGGTGGGCGAGGTTCATGTTGTAGACGAGGTCGTAGAGGGCGCGGAAGACGCCGAAGGCGCGGGTCGCGTCGAGCGAGGAGCCGTACTCGACGTAGCGCCGCTCGAGCCGGTGGTACCAGTTCATGCCGCTGATCCAGTGGCGGTCGGCGCCGACGCCGGTGACCAGCTCCGAGCAGGCGACCGGCGTCACCGAGGGAAAGCTGGAGACGCAGTCGGGCACGAGCACGCCGCGCTCGAGCAGCGTCGCGAAGGTCGGCGCCCGCCCCTCGGCGACCGTCCGTTCGAGCATGTCGGTGCGCAGCGAGTCGACGTAGGTCAGCACCAGCTTCTTCTCGGCCGCCATCGGCGACCAATGATGGAGGAAGGCGACCGCCGGGCGGGCGGCGGCGCCTAGCGCAGGACCCGCAGGCCCGCGTGTTTGCGCTGGGCGCGGCGGCGGCGCGAGATCGCCAGCCAGGCGAGGCCGGCGATGACGAGGACGATCAGGATCGGGAGCAGGAGCGCGATCGCGACCACGATCAGCGCCGCCAGCGTGACCAGCAAGCCGAGTGCTCCGGTACCGCCGCCCTGGCGCCGGCTGGCGCCGGCGACGACGTCGCTGATCACGAGGCAGGCCGCGGCTGCACCGACCATCGCCACCAGCGCACCGACCACCCCGTCGATGAGGAAGCCGGCGACGAGCCCGATCACCGCGGCGAGAATCGTCATCCGCCCCCGAGCCGAGCCGTGGGTGCCGGTCGTGCCCGCGACCATCCCGATCGCGATGCCGACGCCTATCTCTTTCAGAACGTCCACGTGCGAAAACCTAACTGGCTGGGCGGCCGGGCGTCTATCCGGCACACTTGCGGGATGAGCGAAACGCCGCAGCCCCCCCATCGTCGCCGCGCCCACACCAGCACCAGGGACCTGGCCCGCTACGCGGCGCTGTTCGCTTCGCGCACCCAGGTGATGCGCTCCTCGGCGATGCGCGACCTGATGGCGATCACCGCGCGGCCGGAAGTGATCTCGCTCGCCGGCGGCCTTCCCGACACCTCGACCTTCCCGCCGCAGAGCTTCGCCGCGCAGATGACGCGGATCGCCCAGGAGTCGGCGGCGGAGGCGCTCCAGTACGGGCCGACCGAGGGCTTCGAGGAGACCAAGGACTGCATCCTGCAGGTGATGGGCGCCGAGGGGATGCTGCCCGACCACGACGACGTGATCGTCACCACCGGTGGCCAGCAGGCGCTCGACCTGATCGCCAAGGTGCTGGTCGATCCGGGCGACGTCGTCATCTGCGAGGCACCGACCTACCCCGGCGCCGTGCCCGTCTTCTGCAGCTACGAGGCGGACGTGATCCAGATCGAGTGCGACCGCGACGGGATGCGGGTCGAGGAGCTCGAGCCGCTGCTCGACCAGCTCGAGGCCGACGGCCGCCGCCCGAAAATGATCTACACGGTGCCGACATTCCAGAACCCCGCCGGGGTGACGATGTCGCTGGCCCGCCGCCAGGCCCTGGTCGACATCGCCCGCGCTCGCGAGCTGATCGTCGTCGAGGACAACCCCTACGGCCTGCTGCGCTTCAGCGGCGAGGCGCTGCCGCCGCTCTACCAGCTCGAGGGCGGCGACTTCGTCGTCTACGTCGGCACCTTCTCGAAGATCCTCTCCCCCGGGATCCGCCTCGGCTGGTGCGTGGCGCCGCCGCCGCTGATGGAGAAGATCGTCCTCGGCAAGCAGGCCTCGGACCTCTGCACCTCGACCCTGACCCAGTACTTCGTCCGCGAGTACTTCGCCGAAGGCCGCTGGCGCCAGTACATCGAGGAGCTGATCGGCCTCTACCGGCGGCGGCGCGACACGATGCTGGAGGCGCTGGCGGAGCACTTCCCGGCTGAGGCGACCTGGACCGAACCCGAGGGCGGCCTCTTCATCTGGGCGACGCTGCCCGACTACATCGACACCGCCGACCTGCTGGCGAAGGCGCTCCGCGCCGACGTCGCCTTCGTCCCCGGCCAGGCCGCCTACGTCGACGGACGCGGCGGCAGCTCGATGCGGCTCAACTTCTCCGGTGTCGACGAGGACGAGATCCGCGAGGGCATTCGCCGCATCGGCAAGGTGATCGGCGAGCAGGTCGAGCTCTACCGCGCCCTCACCGGCGAACACACGATGCCGGTGCCGCGGCCGGAGGCCTCGACCACGACCGAGGAGAACGTGGTGCCGTTTCGCAAGGCCGGGGGCGCGGGCGCTTGAAGGTCGCCGTCCTCAAGGGCGGGCGCTCGCTCGAGCGCAGCGTCTCGCTGCGCTCCGGCGCCCGGGTCGAGGACGCGCTCGAACGGCTCGGCCACGAGGTGGTGCCGATCGACGTCGGCGGCGACCTGGTCAAGCGGCTCGGCGAGCGGCCCGACGTCGCCTTCGTCGCGATGCACGGCGTCGGCGGTGAGGACGGCACCGCCCAGGAGCTGCTGGAGATCCTGGGCATCCCCTACACCGGGCCCGGTGCCGCCGCCTGCGCCCGCTGCATGGACAAGTCGCTGGCCAAGCACGCGATCCGCGAGGCCGGGATCCCGACCCCCGACTGGTTCGCCTTCAGCCAGGCCGCCTTCCGCGAACTGGGCGCCGCCGACGCGCTGGGCCGGATCGAGGAGACGCTGGGCTTCCCGCTGGTCGTCAAGCCAAGCCGTGGCGGCTCCTCGCTCGGCGTCAAGTTCGCCGCCGCGCCCGGCGAGGTACCGCAGGCGCTGGTCGCCGCCTTCAGCTACGACGACCGGGTGCTGCTCGAGCGCTTCGTCGACGGGCGCGAGCTGGCGGTCAGCGTCGTCGGCGACGAGGCGCTGCCGATCGTCGAGGCGATCCCGGCCGAGGGCGACCGCTACGACTTCGAAGCGCGCTACGCGATCGGCCGCACCCGCTTCGTCTGCCCGGCGGAGCTGAGCGCGGCGCAGGCGCGCGCGGTGAGCGAGGCCGCCCTCGCCACCTACCGCGTGCTCGGCTGCACCGGCTTCGCCCGCATCGACCTGATCCTCAACGACGATGGCCCCTGGGTGCTGGAGGCCAACGCGATCCCGGGCCTCACCGACACCAGCCTCCTCCCCCAGGCCGCCGAGGCGGCGGGGATGTCGTTCGAGCAGCTGGTCGAGCGGATCGTCGAGCTGGCGCTCGTCTAGGAATCGCCGGCGGCGAAGTCGTCGGGGGTTACCTCGTCGAGGAACTCTTTGAACTTGTCGACGACCTCCTCGGTGTCCTCGACCTCGTGCTCGAACTCGATCGCGGACTCCTCGATCACCTCCTCGGCGGCGAAGATCGGCGCCGAGACGCGGACCGCGAGCGCCAGCGCGTCGGAGGGCCGCGAGTCGATCTCGACCTCGGCGCCGTTGACCGAGACCGTGATCGAGGCGTAGAAGGTGTTGTCGCGCAGCTCGGTGACGGAGACGCGCTCGCATTTGGCGTCGAGGTTCTCGAGCACGTCGGAGAGCAGGTCGTGCGTCATCGGCCGCGGCGTCGAAGCCCCCTGCAGCTTCATCAGGATCGCCGCCGCCTCGGGGTGACCGATCCAGATCGGCAGGAAGCGGTTGCCGTCCACGGTCTTCAGCAACACGATCGGCTGCTTGCCGACCATGTCGAAGCTGACACCGTAGATCTGCATCTGCTGCAAGAGGAACGCTCCCGACCGTGGTTGGCGTTCGATTATAGGGTCGGGGTTAGTGGGCGATCCTGGATTCGAACCAGGGACCTCGTCCTTATCAGAGACGCGCTCTAACCAACTGAGCTAATCGCCCGGGGACGGCGATGATAGCGGCGTCGGGCGGGACGGATCAGCGGGCCCGTTTGCGCAGGGCGCGAGCGAGGGCGTGGGCCTCGGCGACGTCTTCGAAGTAGAGCTCGACGGCAAAGCCGTCCTTGCGCTGGCGGACCCGGACCTCGTGGCCGAGCGCCGACTCCAGGTCGTCGCCGGCGGCTTCCAGTGCGGCCGCCTCCTCCGGGTCGACCGGCTGCTGGCGCTTGATCCTTGGCTGGCTAGCCAGCCGAACCCTGTTCTCGGTCTCGCGGACCGACCAGCCGGCCCGCACCGCGTCGCGGGCGAGTCGGCGGCGGACGTCGTTGCCCTGGGCGCCGAGCAGGGCGCGGCCGTGGCCCTCGCTGAGCTCGCCGTTCTCGAGCAGCTCCAGCGTCTCGTCGGGCAGCTCGAGCAGGCGGATCAGGTTGGAGACCGCCGGGCGGCTGCGGCCGACCCGTTTTGCCAGCTCCTCTTTGGTCAGGCCTAGGTCCTCGACCAGGGCGGCGCAGGCGCGCGCCTCCTCGACCGGGTTGAGGTCCTCGCGGACCATGTTCTCGATCAGCGCCGCTTGCAGGCGCTCGGCTTTCGCCTGCTCGCGGACCACCGCCGGCACCTTCTCCAGCCCGGCCTGCTGCGCCGCGCGCCAGCGGCGCTCGCCGGCGACCAGCTCGTAGCTGCCGTCGGCGAGGGGCCGGACGAGGAGCGGGGAGACCACGCCGGTCGCCTCGATCGAGGCCGCCAGGCCGCTCAGCGCCTCCGGGTCGAAGTGGGTCCGCGGCTGCTCGGGGTTGGGCTTGATCAGCCCGACCGGCAGCTCGCGCAGCTCTCCCGCTTCGCCGGGCTCGGCTTCGGGCAGGATCGCCGCCAGGCCGTGGCCGAGGCCGCGACGGCCGCCTTTTTTCGTGCCGCTAGCCACGGCTGGCGAGCTCCTTGGCCAGCGCCCGGTAGGCGACGGCGCCGGTAGAGGTCGGTGCGTGCTCGGTCACCGGCAGACCATAACTCGGCGACTCGGCGACGCGGACGCTGCGCGGGATCACGGTCTCGAAGACCATCTCGGCGAAATGGTCGCGCAGCTCCGCCTCGACGTCCTGGGCCAGTCTCGTGCGCTCGTCGTACATCGTGATCAGCAAACCCGCAACCTCGAGTTGAGGGTTCAGCTGGCGCCGAATCAACCCGAGCGTTTCAAGGAATTGAACCAGGCCCTCCAGCGCCAGATACTCCGCCTGCACCGGCACGATCACCCGGTCGGCGGCGACGAGCGCGTTGACGCTGACCGGCCCGAGCGCCGGCGGGCAATCGAGGAAGGTCATCGCGAAGCGCTCGCGGACGGGTCCGAGGCGGTCGCGCAGGCGCGTCTCCGAGCCCTCGATCCGCGGCAGCTCGACCGCGGCGCCGGCGAGGTCGCGGCTGGCGGGCACCAGCCAGAGGTTGTCGGGGCCGGCGGGACGGGCCGCCTCGGCGACCGAGACCTCGCCGGTCAGGCAGTCGTAGGAGGAGGGGTGCATCTCGCGGCCGCCGCCGAGGGCGACGGTGGCGTTGCACTGCGGGTCGAGGTCGACCAGGAGGGTCTGCTGGCCCGAAGCGGCGGAGCAGGAGGCGAGGTTGACCGCCGTGGTCGTCTTGCCGACCCCGCCCTTCTGATTCGCGACCGCGTAGACCTTCCCCATCGGCAGCCAGACTATTTGTCTGCGCAGGCCGGCGAGCGGTCGGATAGCCTGCTGCCCGTGTCCGAGACCAGCGACTGGCCCGATACCCCCGCCGAGCGCGCGCGCGAGCTGGTCGAGGGCGTCCTCGACGAGCTCGACCTCGACGGCGAGGTGGAGGTCGAGGAGGACGAGGAGTCGATCTCGCTGACCGTCGTCGGCGACGAGGACTACGGCCTGCTGATCGGCAAACGCGGCCAGACGATCGACGCCCTGCAACTCCTCTGCTACCAGGCCGCTTTCCGCGGCATGCGCGAGCGCAAACGCGTCCTCGTCGACGCCGCCGGCTACCGCGAGCGGCGGCGCGAGACGCTCGAGAGCCGCGCCGACCGCGCCGCCGAGCAGGCGCTGAGCAACAACCGCGTCGTCGAGATGGACCCGATGAGCGCGCAGGAGCGCCGCGTCGTGCACGAAAGGCTGAAAGGCCGCGCCGGGGTGGAGACCTACAGCGAGGGCGACGAGCCCCACCGCTGCGTGATCGTCGCGCCGCTCGTCTCCGAGTGAGCGTCCCGTGAGCGGCGACCCGCTCGCGCTACTCGATCCGGCAGGCCGCGAGGCGCTGGCCAAGGTCCTCGAGCTGCTCGCCGAGGAGCGGGCATCGGTCAGCTCGGTCGTCGACGAACGCGCCTGGCGGGTCCACGTCGCCGACAGCCTCACCGGGCTCGAGGTCGCCGAGCTACGCGAGGCCAGCCGGATTGCCGACGTGGGAGCGGGCGCCGGCTTCCCCGGCCTCGCGCTGGCGGCCGCGCTGCCCGCGAGCCACGTCGACCTGGTCGAGTCGGTCGGGCGCAAGTGCGAGTTCATGCGTCGCGCGATCGACGCAGGGGGCATCACCAACGCCGCCGTGCTCAACCTCCGCTCCGAGGACCTCGCGGCGGGAGACGGCCGCGAGGCCTACGACGTCATCACCGCCCGCGCCGTGGGCCGCCTCTCGACCCTGGCTGAGCTGGCGTCGCCGCTGCTGAAGGAGGGCGGCGTCCTCGTCGCCTGGAAGGGCCGGCGCGACCCCGAGGAGGAAGCACAGCTGGAGCGTGCCGCCGACTCCCTCGCCATGCAGCCCGAGCAGGTCCTCGACGTCGGCAACCGCGCCGGCTCCGAGCACCGCCACCTGCACGTGATCCGCAAGCAGGGCCCGACCCCTGCCGACCTGCCTCGCCGCCCGGGGATCGCCAAGAAGCGCCCCAGGGGCTGACGCGCTAGCGCCGCTTTCGTTTCTTTTTTTTCGGGGGCGGCGGCGGCGCTTTCGTCGCCGCGATCGCCGTTGCGCCCTCAGGCGTGGCAGCCACCGGCGCCGGGACTATTCGCTGGATCACGAAGGACTGGCCGATCGTCCAGAAGTTGGTCGTGATCCAGTAGAGGATCAGGCCGGCGGGGAAGTTGAGGATGAAGGGGACGAAGATCAGCGGTAGCAGGAACATCATCGTCCGCTGGCTTTTGTCGGCCGTGACCGACATGAAGTAGCCCGAGGCGAGCTGGGTGCCGACGTAGAGCACGATCAGGGCGATCAGTTCCGCCCCGGTCGCCTTCGCCGTGAGGTCATGGATGAAGAGGAAGGACGCTTCGCTCCCCGGGTTGCAGTGGGGGCTGCCGCAGATGTCTTCGAGCAGCTCGTGGCGGAGGACGTAGAAGAGGGTGATGAAGACCGGGATCTGGGCGACGAGGGGGATGCAGGAGGCGAAGGGGTTGACTTTGTTCTCTTTGTAGAAGCGCATCATTTCCTGCTGCATGCGCTGTTTGTCGTTTTTGTACTTCGCCTGGAGCTCTTTGATCTGCGGCTGCAGCGCCTGCAGGGCGCGCATGCCTTTCAGCTGTTTGTAAGTGAGCGGGATCAGCAGCGCCCGCACGGTCACGGTCAGGGCGATGATCGACATGCCCCAGCTGAGGCCGGCGTTGTCGTGGAAGAACTTGAGGACCGCGTTCGCGACGTCGATCAGCGGCTGCAGGATGTTTGCGTCAGGCAGGATCAAGAGTGGGCCTCACCGTGGTAGTCGGCCGGGTGGACGTGGCCGAGGCCGCGCAGAGTAAACCGATTCGGCACCGGATCGAAGCCACCATGGCTGAAGGGGTTGCAGCGCAGCAGCCTGTAGGCAGCGAGAATCAGGCCGCGGACGACGCCGAAACGCTCGACCGACTCGACCGCGTAGGCGGAGCAGGTCGGCTCGTAGCGGCAGCGCCGGGGGCGGCTCGGGGAGATCCACCGCTGGTAGGCGCGCACAGGCGCGAGGACGATCCGTTTCACGTGGAACGCCCCTTGGCGGCTCGGTTGGCGAGAGCCTCTTCCAGGCTCTTGGTCACGCCCGCGGTGCCCTCCTTCTCGACCAGGTCGGCGAGCTCCGCCTTGGCGACGATCACGAAGTCGTGCCCCGCCGGCAGCTGGTCCGAGAGTCCCCAGAAGGCCTCGCGCAGCGCTCGCTTGACCCGATTGCGGTCGACGGCGCCGCCGACCTTACGGCTGACCGAGACACCGAGCCGCGCCTCCTCGCGCTCCTCGTCGCTGCGCGGGAACGTGTAGAGGACGAGGTATCGGGTCGCTTGGGAAGAGCCATCACGGTAGACGCGATCGAACTCGCCGCTACGCGACAGCCGACGTCGCCTCGACGCCATTTAAGGAGTGAGGCGCTTGCGCCCTTTGGCCCGGCGACGCTTGAGGATCGCGCGGCCGCCGCGGGTGCTCATCCGCGCACGAAAGCCATGGGTTTTCGCCCGCTTGCGCTTCTTCGGCTGGTAGGTCCGCTTCATGCCGGCGGAAGTATACGGACGCGGCCAAAATCTTTTCTGCGGGATTTGCGGGGCGGTCCGATCCGTGCCTGAGGGGCGCCGCTATCGTCGCCCGCCAGGTGCCAGATGACTCCCCACGACACGAACTCGATGCCCTCTGGAAGGCGGCCCAGGACCATCTACGGGCCGCCGTTCCCGAGTCCACCTTCCGGCTCTGGCTGGAGCCGCTCAAAGCAACCGGCAGCGACGGCGAAACCCTCTTCCTGAGCGCCCCCGAGGGCATCAGCGCCTGGGCCGAGCGGCGCTACTCGGGACTGATCGCCGAAGCCCTCGCCGACTCCGGGGCAACGCTGAGCCGCGTCAGCTTCGCCAGCGCCCCGGCGGCCGACGCGGCGCTGGACTCCGGCACCGAGCTCAATCCCCACTACACCTTCGAGCGCTTCGTCATCGGTCCCGGCAACCGCCTCGCCCACGCGGCCGCGCTGGCCGTCGCCGAGGCGCCGTCGGAGGCCTACAACCCCCTCTTCCTCCACGGCCCCCCGGGACTGGGCAAGACCCACCTCCTGGCTGCGATCGCCAACTACCTGCACGCCAACGCGCCCGCTCTCAGCGTCCGCTACACGACCGCCGAGACCTTCACCAACGAGTTCGTCGCCGCCCTGCGCTCCTCCGGGGCCGAGGCCTTCAAGGCCCGCTACCGCGACATCGACGTACTGCTGATCGACGACGTCCAGTTCCTCGAAGGCAAGCCCTCGACCGAGGAGGAGTTCTTCCACACCTTCAACGCCCTCTATGAGTCCGGCAGCCAGATCGTCCTCTCCGCCGACCGCATCCCCAGTGAGCTCTCGACGCTTGCCACCCGCCTGCGCGACCGCTTCGAGTGGGGGCTGACGGTCGCCGTCGAGCCGCCCAACCTGGCGACCCGCCTCACCGTCCTGCGCCGCCTGGTCCAGGAGGCCGGGGTCGAGATCGCCGACTCCGGCGCCCTCTCCGAGCTCGCCCACCGGATCGACGCCAACGTCCGCCAACTCCACGGCGCCCTCACCCGCGTCCTCGCCCACGCCTCGCTGATGGCGCGCCCGCTCAGCTCCGAGCTGATCGCCGAGGTCGTGCCGCGCGCCCGCTCCGCCGAAGCGACCTCCGTCGAGGAGATCCAGCAGCTCGTCGCCGAGCGCTTCGGCATCTCCCGCGCCGAGCTCGTCGGCTCCAGCCGCGCGGCGACCCCCCTTCGCGCTCGCCAGGTCGCGATCTATCTCACCCGCGAGCTGACCGACCTCTCGCTGCCGCAGATCGGTCGCCTCTACGGCGGCCGCGATCACTCGACCGTGCTCAACTCCGTGCGGCGGCTCGAAGCCAGCCTCGCCGAGGACACCGAGCTCGCCTCTCGCGTCGCCGAGCTGCGCGGCGCAATCCACAGCCCTTTGCGTGACCAGGGCTGACGGCGGCGCTGATGGCCGCTCGCAGTGCAAGAATCAGCGCCTTCCACAGCCGCTTCCACAGGGAGAAAACGGCGGCACCAGGCCGAATCTGGCACGCCCGAAGCTTTTTCCACAAGCCCTATTCCAACTCGATAAGGGATTAGAAACTTGAAGCTCACGACCAAACGTGAAGAACTCGTCGCCAAGCTCTCGGTCGTCTCCAGGGCTGTTTCCACCCGCGCCACGATCCAGGCGCTCTCCGGGATCCTGCTCAGCGCCCGCGA
>JBEHWY010000085.1:0-16178 GCA_048498975.1 Actinomycetota bacterium
GGGTGCGCCGGGCCGCCCGCCGACCCAAGGAACGTGGCTGAGGAAATCCGCGCTATTCGCGGTTTATCTCAGCCACGCCTGATCAGACGTCTTCGTGGACGCCTTCTTTGAGCTTGGTCTCGCCGGCGGTGATGTCGCCGGAGGCGCTTAGGTAGGCCTGCTCGACGTCTTCGATGCGGGTGCGGGCCTGCTCGCCGGTGAGGTCGAGGCTGACGCGGCCGCGGCGCATGACGATCGCGTGGTCGGTGTAGTGGAGCGCCTTGTGGGCGTGCTGCTCGACCATGATCACCGCCGTGCCCTGCTCGTCGGCGGCGCGGCGGACGGCCTGCAGGAGGCGGTCGACGACGAGGGGGGCGAGGCCGAGCGAGAGCTCGTCGGCGAGCAGCAGGCGGGGCTTGCGGCCGAGGGCGCGGGCGAGGGTCAGCATCTGCTGCTCGCCACCGGAGAGCAGGCCGCCGCGGACGCTCATCCGCTTGCCCAGCTCGGGGAACAGCGCCACCGCTTCTTCGACGTCGACGCCGCCGATCCGCAGGTTGTCGCGCAGCGTCATCCCCTTGAACACCGAGCGCTCCTCGGTCACGTAGGACATGCCGTTGCGGGCGCGCTTGTAGAGCGGCGCCTTCGGCTTGATCCCGGCGAACTCGAGCTCGCCCTCGATCAGCGGCAGTTCGCCGGCGAGGGCCAGCATCGTCGTCGTCTTGCCGGCCCCGTTGGGGCCGAGCAGGCAGAGGACTTCGCCCGGCATGACGTCGAAGCTGAGGTCGTGGACGACGGGCTGGCCGGCGTAGCCGGTGCACATCCCCCGGACCGAGATCACCGGTCCGCTCCTGCTCGCGCCGTTGTCCATCAGGCACCCTCCGGGTTCGGGATTCCAGTCGGTCTGGGAGTTGCCGCGGCCGAGGCGGCGCTGGTGTGCGCGTCCTCTTCTTCGCCCAGGTAGGCGGCAATCACCGCCGGGTCGTTGCGGACCTCGGCCGGCTTGCCGGTCGCGATCATGCGGCCGAAGTCGAGCACGACGAGCTCGTCGCAGACCGACATCACGAAGTTCATGTCGTGCTCGACCAGGAGCACGGCGATCCCCCACTCCCTCGCCAGGCGGCCGACGAGGTGTGCGAGCTCGGCGGTCTCGGCGTCGCCGAGGCCGGCGGCCGGCTCGTCGAGCAGCAGCACGCTGGACTGGGTCGCGACCGCCCGAGCCAGCGCCAGCAGCCGCCGGCGCCCGTAGGGCAGGTCCTCGACCAGGCGGTCGAGGTCGTCCTCGAGTTCGAACTCGCGGATCGTGCTGACCACCGAGTCGGGCAGCGGCACGTTGACCGGCCAGACCAGGTCGCGGGCGTAGGAGCCCATGTCGCGCGGATCCGACGCGGCGCGCAGGTTGTCGAGCACGGTCGAGTCCTCGAACAGCTCCAGCGACTGGAACGAGCGCGACATCCCGGCCCGCGCCCGTTTGGTCGCCGACCAGCGGCTGATGTCGACCCCGTCGAGCAGCAGCTGGGAGCCCGGCGCCATCTTGGTGAAGCCGGTGACAGCGTCGATCAGCGAGGTCTTGCCGGCGCCGTTGGGGCCGATCAGGCCGACGACCTCGCCCGGCTTCACGGTCAGCGAGACCGCGTCGACGGCGACCGTGCCGCCGTATTTCACGGTCAGGTTCTTGACCTCCAGGGTCATGCTCTTCTCGACCTGGATGCCGGAACCGGTGCTCTCGGGCAGCGTCCGCGGCTCCTTCTCCTTCGGCGCCAGGAACGGGATCAGGCCGCCGAGCTTCTGGCGCAGGAAGGCGATCTGGGCGATCTGCTCCTTGACGATCCCGTTCTGGTTGACGAGCACGAGGAGGATCAGCGAGACGCCGCCGATCAGCGGGATGTACTTGCCGATGCCGCTGTCGATCGAGTTCAGCAGCCGTTCGGAGAAGGCGCCCGGCGCCAGGGTCGCGCCGATCACCGGCCCGAACAGGTAGCCGATGCCGCCGATCATCGCGAAGGCGACCATCGTGATCGAGTTGAACGAGGTGAATTCGGCGAAGTTGATCGACGGCGTGCGGAAGGCGAGCAGGATGCCGCCGAGGCCGGCGATCGCCGCGGCGACGGCGAAGGCGTAGAGCTTGGCGCCGGGGACGCTGATCCCGAGCGCCGCCGCGGCGCGCTCGTTGGTGCGCACCGCGATCAGGCGCCGCCCGGATCGCCCGCGGCGCAGGTTGGCGACGATGAGGCTGACGAGGACCAGGCAAACGAGCGCCATCAACCCGTAGCGGGTCGGGTGCGCGGCGGCGTTGATGTTGAGCCCGAAGAGGCTCGGTTCGCCGATCTGGGTGCCGCCGAAGCCGCCGGTGAAGTCGGTGTTGCCGAACAGCACGAGCTCGACCGCGCTGCCCAGCCCGAGGGTGACGATCGCGAGGTTGATCCCGCGCGTTCGCACCGCCGGCAACCCGAAGAGGATGCCGAGCGGGATCGTCGCCACGATGCCGATGAGGATGCCGAGCAGGAACGGCAGGTCGGTCGTCGCCAGCAATCGCCCGCCGACCCAGGCGCCGAAGCCGGCGAAGGCGAACTGCGCCAGCGAGAGCTGCCCGGTGTAGCCGGTGAGGACGACGATCGAGAGCAGGATCACCGCGACGCAGATCGTCACCGTGATCGCGTCGATCCAGATCGGCGTCATCACCGAGAGCAGGACGACGCCGACAAGCACGCCGAAGCCGAGCCCGGCCTTGTGGATCTGGCCGGTGCCGATCGTCGGCAGCCGCTGCAGCAGGTAGTCGCGCAGCGGCAGCGCCTGGCCGCGGATCACGAGCCAGATCACGATCAGGAGGAAAGGGACGGCGGTGCCGACGCCGGTCTGTTCGACGTAGCGGGTGACCTCGGTCTGCGCGATCCCCACCACCAGCCCGGCGACGAGCGCGATCGGGAAGGAGCGGAAGCCGGCGACCAGCGCCGCGGCGGTGGCGGCGAGGACGAGGTTGGTGAGGACCGCCGGCTGCAGGGTGACGATCGGGACGATCAGGATCGCGGCGAGGCCGGCGAGGCCACAGCCGAAGGCCCAGTTGAGGGCGGCGATCGTGTCGGGCGAGAGGCCCAGGGCCGAGGCCGAGCGCTCCGACTCGGCGACGGCCGAGGTCGAGAGGCCGAATTTGGTGTAGCGGTAGATCAGCCAGAGCCCGCCGGTCAGCACGATCGAGATGCCGAGCAGGATCAGGCGGTCGGCCGAGATCACGATCGTGTTGTGGATGTGGACGATGTCCGTCGGCAGGTCGGACGGGACGAATTTGGAGGTCGCCGTGTAGCGCAGGATCGCGATCGACTGGATCGTGATCAGCACGCCGAGGGTGGCGATGACCCGGACCAGCGGCGCCGCGTGGCGCAGCGGTCTCATGATGAAGAGGTGGACTAGAGCGCCGAGCACCGCGGCGAAGGCGACGCCGGCGATGAGGCCGGGTAGGAAGGGCCAGCCCTGGTTCGTGGTCAGCTCCCACCAGACGTAGGCGCCGGCCATCCCGATCGCGCCGAGGGCGAAGTTAAGTACCCCCGAACCCCGGTAGATGATGATCAGGCCCTGGGAGGCGAGCGCGTAGGTGGCGCCGATGCCCAACCCCAGAAGCGCGAAACGGATGACTTCTTCCACGAGTGCTCTCTTTCGATCCGTGAAGGGGCCGCCGGGCCCCGGGCGCTAGGCCCGGGGCCGACGACTCATTGCGATCAGCCGAACGGCGGCCCGCAATCCATCGGTTTGGTGCCACCGGCGATTTCGGACACGTCGGTGAATTCGGTGCTGGCGGGAACCAGCTTGCCTTCCTTGAATTCGCTGAAGACGACGCAGCGATTCACGAGGCGTTCGAACCCTTCAGGCCCACCGGTTTTGCCCCAGTTTTCCGCCATGTTGAGCGGCGGGACCATCCCCGGCAGGTCGATTTTCGCGGTTTCGGCCGCTTTCAGGAACGTTTCGTTGTCGATCGTTCCGCTCATGCTTTCGACGACCTGTTTGAACCCTTCGTAAGCGGCCCAGGTCCCCATCCCACCGAGGCTGTTGTAGTCCTGGTTGGGATCGGCTTCGTACTTGTCCAGCGCTTCCCGGTATTCGCTCCACGCGGGGGTGGAGATGTCCGGGTACATGCCGGCGTTGACGTCGCCTTCGACAATTTCTTCGAAGCCCTTGACGGCGTTTTCGTTGAAATTGCCCTGCGGGCCGTACATTTTCGCTTCCGACCCGGACTGGGCAAAGGCCGGCATCCAGGCGATGTACGGGGTTTCGGAGACGATCATCACCAGACAGTCAGCCCCGCCCGACGTCGCTTCCGCGACCTGTGGGCTGTAGTCCTGTGCCGTTGCCGGCAAGGTGACGAACTTGTTGATCTTGGTGCCTTCGGCTTTCGCCGCGTTTTCCATCAGCGGGATGAAGGCTTCAGCGCCTTCGATGATCACGCCGTTGATGTTGGTGCACCCGTCTTCGACCGCTTTTTTGACCAGACCAACCGAGTAGAGGGGCTGGTTGCCCATCGGGAAGCTGATCTTCGAGGTCAATTCGGTCGGGGCAATTGCGCAGCAGTTACCCCACAGCGCGGTGTTGCCCTTTTCCAGGATCGGCACGATTGCGTCACCGGTGAAGGTGAAGTTGCCGACCAGGGCGACTGCCCCACCGGCGACTGCTTCACGTCCGCAGGCAGACACGCCCGTCGGGGTGCCGTGGGCGTCACAGAAATGGGCCTCGAGCGGGCGCCCGGCGATACCGCCGTGCGTGTTGATCCATTCCTGGTAGACGCGCTCGGTTTCTTCGATGTTCTTGTACTGCGGACCTTCGGTGTTCACGTCGGTGTAGGTCCAGGTGACGATCGGTTCCCCAGTGACCTTTTCTTCCGCGCCGCCAGATTCTTCAGCGCTGGTCGATTCGGTTGATTCAGAACTGGACGAACCGCCGCCTCCACAGGCCGCGAACACCAGAACGCACGCGAGCAGACCGAAAATGGCCAACAGGGGCCACTTCGACATGCCCAAAGTGCGACGGGCGTTGTGCTTCATCGACTCTCCTCCTCGGGTAGCAAAGCCGGACTTGGGGCTAGCGTATGAGCGCGGATCGGCAGGCGGGAAAGGTCCCCCAAACCCGCTTGGAGATTCACCAACGGCCCTGGAAAAGGGCTTCAGAGCAGGCGATACACGCGGTATTCGACGACCGGCCCGGGGTGCAGCCGGCCCTCGCCGACGAACAGCGTCTGGTTGACCCAGGCGTAGCGTGGGTCGCCCGTCTCCAGCCGCGGCGCGGTGCGGAAGTAATGGTCGCCGTAGTCGCTGGAACGCTCGCCGGCGTTGGCGGCGTGGGCCGCCTCGTTGTACTCGATCAGGCCGAGGTACTGGACGTAGATCGCGGCGCCGTCGTCGGTGTTGATCGTCAGCCGCACGTCGAGCCGGCCCCAACCGTCGGGCCCGACCAGGACCCAGTCCGAGCCGCCGGTGCCGACGCTGCCGTTGATCCTCTCCCCCGTTACCTCGCCGCCCAGCACCTCGCGGATGCGGCGGTTGCCGAAGGGCCCGTCGCCGACCACCACCTTCGGCGCCAGGCGGGCGTTGAAGGTGAACTCGTGGGCGAGGTCCACGGCGCCTACCGCCTCAGGGTGACGCTGACGCCGCCGCGGCTCGCGCTCAGCCCGCGCGCCTCGGAATTGCGCAGCAGGTCCTTCAGCCAGGGCATCCCGGCCGGAGCGCCGAGCGGGCGGATCGACTCGATCGGGTTGTCGGCGCGGTACATGTTCTCGACGTCCTCGCCGGGGATCAGGTAGCGCAGCAGCAGCTCCTCGTCGGAGAGGTTCTCGCCGTACTCGGCGCGGATCTCCTTCAGGCTCGGCTGCGGCGCGTGGCCGACCTCGATCATCTCCTTGCCGCGGGGGTTGGCGGCGGCGCGTTCGAGCACCTCGGCGTCGACCTCGCCCGGCGGCTTGCCGTACCAGCCGGCCAGGTACATCAGGTTCTCCTCGGGGATCGTCGCGTAGCGCTCGCCCTGGACCACGTTGAGCAGCGCCTGGATCCCGACCAGCTGGGAGAACGGCGTCGCCATGATCGGCCAGCCCATCTCCTCGCGGACGCGGATCGCCTCCTCCAGCACCGCCGGCAGCCGCTCGGTCATCCCGACCTGCTTCAGCTGCTCGCGCAGCGTCCCCATCATCCCGCCCGGGAACTGCTGCTGGACGTTGGCGACCTGGTACTCGACCGGGGCGCCGCGGGCGAAGCCTTCGTCGTCGGCGAGGCCGCCGAAGTGCTCGGCGACCTCGGCCAAGCGTGAGTCGTCGAGCGCGACCTCGTGGCCGAGCCGGCGCATGTTGTCGACGGTGACCTCAGTCGAGGGCATCGAGACGCCGTTGGCCAGGGTCGAGATCGCCGAGTGGACGATGGTGACTCCCTCCTCGACCCCGATGATGTGGTTGAGGTTGGCCATCGCGGTGCGGTTGTGGAAGTGCATCTCGAGCGGCACCCCACCCTGCGCGGCGCGCTCCTGGCAGAGGCGGATCCAGCGCCGCGCCCGCTCCGGGCCCAGCACCCCGGCCTCGTCGCCGAGCAGAATCGTCTCGGCGGCGCCGCCGGCGAGCATGCGGGAGATGACGTCGGCGTAGTAGTCGTCGGTGTGGACCGGGGACTCGGAGAAGTTGAGCTGCGGCGAGGGCGCGAGGCCGGCGTCGCGGGCGATCCTGGCGACGCGGACCATGTTCTCGGCGTCGTGCAGGCAGTCGAAGATCCAGAGGCTTTCGATCCCGTGCTTGGCGAGGGTGCGGATCCAGAGCTCGACGATCGAGTCCGGGGTGACGTTCATGCCGACGATGCCGTTGGTGCGGGTGCCGGCGCGCAGGGTCGAGTTCGGCAGCGCGGCGCGGATCGCGTCGAGCCCCTTCCACGGGTTCTCCTGGCGGAAGCGGACCAGGACCTCGAAGATCGAGCTGCCGGTGAGGTCGACGACGCGGTAGCCGGCAGAGTCGATCGCGGCGGCGACCGGCAGGATCTGGCCGGCGCGCATCCGCATCCCCCAGTAGCTCTGCTGGCCGTCGCGCAGCGTCTGGTCGACGACTTCGATCCGCGCCATCGCTCAGCCCTCCTCGGCCGCGGCGGCGGCCAGCCAGTTGTCCATGAACTCCTCCTCGACCCACTTGGTGTGGACGTTGCCGGCGACGACGTCGGGGTGCTCGAGCAGGTCGAGGGCGAAGTCGGCGGTCGTCTCGACCCCCTCGACGCGCAGGTGGCGCAGCGCCTGGCGGGTGCGGGCGAGCGCCGCCTCGCGGTCGGGGCCGGAGGCGATCAGCTTCGCCAGCAGCGAGTCGTAGTAGGGCGGGACCGACCAGCCGGGGAAGCAGGCGGTGTCGACGCGGACGTCGGTGCCCTGCGGCGGCGCCCAGGTGAGGAGGGTGCCGGGGGTCGGGGCGAAGTCGCGGGCGGGCGACTCGGCGTTGATCCGCACCTCGATCGCGTGGCCGGAGATATGGACGTCGTCCTGGGAGATCGAGAGCCCTTCCCCGGCGGCGATCCGCAGTTGCTCGCGGACGATGTCGACGCCGGTGACGACTTCGGAGACCGGGTGCTCGACCTGCAGGCGGGCGTTGATCTCGAGGAAGCCGGCGCTGCCCCGGTCGGGGTCGACGAGGAACTCGCAGGTGGCGGCGCCGGCGTAATCGAGGGCGCCGATCAGGCGCACCGCGGCGCCGGTGATCTGCTCGTCGAGCGCCGCCGAGAGCCCGTAGGCCGGCGCCTCCTCGACCAGCTTCTGGTAGCGGCGCTGCAGGGTGCAGTCGCGGTGGCCGAGGTGGACCGCGCCGCCGCGGCCGTCGCCGAGGACCTGGACCTCGACGTGGCGGGCGTGGCGCACGTAGCGCTCGACGAAGAGGCGGCCGTCGCCGAAGGCGGCCTGCGCCTCGCCGTGGGCGGCGGCGAAGGCGCCGCCCAGCTCCGCCTCGGACTCGACCAGCCGCATCCCGCGCCCGCCGCCGCCGGCCGAGGCCTTGAGCAGCACCGGGTAGCCGACCTCGGCGGCGACCGCGCGGGCGGCCTCCTCGCTCTCGATCACGTCGGAGCCCTCGTTGATCGGGACGTCGAGGTCTTTGGCGAGCGCCCGGGCGGTGGCCTTGTCGCCGCTGCGGCGCATCGCCTCGGCCGAGGGACCGATGAAGGCGATGCCCGCCTCCGCGCACTCGGCCGCCAGCTCGGCGCGCTCGGAGAGGAACCCGTAGCCGGGATGCAGCCCGTCGCACCCGGTCACCTTCGCCGCCGCGACCACGCGGTTGAGGTCCAAATAGCTTTCGGCAGCGGCAGCGGGTCCGATCACGACGACATGGTCCGCGAGCTGCGCGCCGAGGCTGCCCTTGTCAGCCTCCGAGACAGCTAGGACTGACTCAATGCCCTCGTCGAAGCAAGCTTTGATCACGCGGACCGCGATCTCGCCGCGGTTGGCAATCAGGACTCGGCGCAGCTTGGCCATGCTCGGCGGCCCCGCCCGTTCAGCCGTTCGGATCGACGACGACTATCGGCTGTCCGAACTCGACCGGGGCGCCGTTGTCCACCAATATGGCGGTGACGACGCCGTCGACAGGGGAGGCCACATGGTTCATGAGCTTCATCACCTCGACGATGGCGACCGTCTGCCCATTCGCGACCCGGTCCCCAACTTCCACGAACGGAGCAGCTCCGGGAGCCGGGGCGCGCCAGAACAACCCCACGGACGGCGACTCGATCGGCGTTCCGGCGGGGGGTGCATCCGCGGGTCCTGTCACTGCAGGGGACCCCCCACCCCTTCCGGTAGCTAAAGCTTCCTCAGGGGTGGGCCCCCCTACAGTGCCACCCCCGGATGCACCCCCCGAGGAGCCGTCAGCTTGGGACGCCGCAGGGGCGGAGGCTTGCGGTGGCGTGGCCGGGGGGCCGAGCAGCGTGCCCTCGGGCAAGGGATCGCGGGAGACGTGCAACCGGTCGTCACCGACGGTCACGACCATCTCGCGCCAGTCACTGCTGTCGAAGGCGTCAAGCAGCGCCTTGATCGTCTCTGGGGTCATCTCCATGTAGGTAGCTCTCCTCGCTGGCGGGCGCGCCGGTCCCTGGCGATCATAGGCGCGTGAAGATCGACTTCCAGCGGGCGCTGACCGCACCGGAGGGCGCCCAGGAGGTGATCCTGGTGCGCCATGGTGCTTGCGATCCGCCGGCGGCTGACGGGTTGATCGGGGGTCGCTCCGATCCTCCGCTGAACGAGCGCGGTCGGGCCGAGGCCGAGGCGGTGACGCGCCGGCTGGCAAGTGAGCCGGTCAGCGCCGTGTTCGCGACGCCGCTGCGGCGCACGGGCGAGACGGCGGCGGGCGCCGCGGCGGGCCACGGGCTGGAGGCGACGGTGCTGGCCGACCTGGTCGAGGTCTACCTCGGCGAGTGGGAGGGCCACGGCATCCACGCCCGCGGCGCCAGCGGCGACCCCGAGCTGCTCCGCGTCCTGCGCGAGCAGAACTGGAGCCTCGTTCCCGGCGCCGAGCCGGCAGCCGAGTTCGCGGCGCGGGTGCGGCGCGGCGTCGAAGCGGTCGCCGCGGCCGCGGCCCCGGGCGGCGTCGCCGTCGCCTTCACCCACTCGGCGGTGATCGCCGAGTTCTGCCGGCAGGTGAGCGGCAGCGAGCCCTTCGCCTTCCTCCACAACGCCAACGGCTCGCTGACGCGGCTGTTCCGGATGCCCGACGGCCGCTGGATCTTGGTCTCGTTCAACGACACCGCGCACCTGCTCGGCTGACGCGGCGGCTCTCCGTTCCCGTCCCATAGGGGAGTGATACCGCGGAATCCGCGCCACTCCACCCGCAGGCGGCGGCCGCGCCTGTGGTTGCTCCAAGCCGGCACCGAAAAGCGGCCGCCCGGTGATGCCTCCGGCGCCAGGATCGGATGCAGTCGTCATTCCGATCGGAGGAGAGAAGATGAGTGCAACGGGAAGCGGCCGCGTCGCCGGCAAGGTCGCGGTAATCACGGGCGCGAGCAGCGGCATCGGCCGCGCCAGCTTCGAGCTGTTCGGCCGCGAGGGCGCCAAGGTGGTCGGCACGGCGCGGCGCGAGGAACGGCTGAAGGAGAGCCTGGAAGAGGTCGAGCGCCACGGCGGCACCGGGATGGTCGTCGCCGCCGACCTCGAGGACGACAGCACTCCGGAGAAGGTGATGGAGGCGGCGCTGGAGGCCTACGGCCAGATCGACATCCTCGTCTGCAACGCTGGCGTCGGGTGGAAGTACGGCGAAGAAAACCCGGGCACGATGGCGGCCGCGCACGAGGCCTCGGTCGAGAACTGGCGCGACGTGATCAACGGCGTCGACCTCGAGGGCTACTTCACGATGATCCACGCGGCGCTGCCGCACATGCTCGAGCGCGAAAAGGGCTCGATCGTCAGCGTCGCCTCGATGGCCGGCCTGACCGGGCTCTACGACGCCCACGCCTACACCGCGGCCAAGGGCGCGATCATCAACCTGACCCGCTCGCTGGGGATCACCTACGCCAAGCAGGGCGTGCGCGCCAACTGCATCTGCCCCGGCTTCATCGACACGCCGATGATCGAACCGGCGATCGGCCTGTTCAGCGACGAGGCGACCAAATACGCGATGGTGCCGATGGGCCGCGCCGGGCTGCCGGAGGAGATGGCCTACGGGATCCTCTACCTCGCCTCCGACGAGGCCAGCTACTGCACCGGCACGGCGCTGCTCGCCGACGGCGGCTGCACTTCGCGCTCGTTCCCGATGGGCTGAGCGCGCGGTGAACTCGGTCCCCTTCGACGAGCTGCGGGTGGGCGAAGCGGCGGAATCGCGCAAGACGATCTCCGAGAGCGACGTCTACCTGTTCGCCGGCGTCACCGGCGACTTCAACCCCGTGCACGTCGACGCCGAGTTCGCCAAACAGACCCCGTTCGGAGCCCGGGTGGCTCACGGCCCGCTCACCTTCTCCCTCTGCGCGGGCCTGCTTGGAACCGAGCTGCCCGGGCTCGGGACGGTGGCCGTCTCCAACCAGGTCGAGTACCTGGCGCCGGTCTACATCGGCGACACGATCCGGGTCCGGGTCGAGGTCGCGAGCCTCGACCCGGAGCGCCGCCGGGCGACGATGGCGGTGACCTGGACCAACCAGGACGGCACCCGCGTCGCCGCGGGCGAGATGGTCGTCAAGCCGCCGCGCGAGCGAGTGACGATTTAGCTGGGGCGTCGCGTGGGGAGGGTGCTCGCCACCCTCCATGGGCAGGTAGGGCGGCGAGCACCCTCCCCTCCCCGGGGCCTGGGCGGCGGGCCGCTCGGTGAGTGCGCATTTGTCCCCGGTATGCGGGGATAAGTGCGCACTCACGCTCCCATCCCAGGCCAGGCGAGCGGCCCGTCCCGTGAGGACGTATTTCCTCCCGCATACCGGGAGGAAATACGCCTTCACGCGGGAGCGGCAGGAAGTACGTCCTCACCACGCGCTTCCGCGCTCGCGGGCGGGCGCGGCGGGCGCTGCCGGTCTTGAAGGTGACCGTGCAGCGCACGCCTTTCAGCTTGCCGCCCTTCTTGACGACCTTGCAGCTGACCTTGGCGTCGTCGCGCCGTTCGCCGCCACGTAGGTCGACTGGCTGGTCGCGGTGGCGCTGCCGGTGTCGTTGCGGCTGGAGCGGGCGCGGGCGCTGGTCGACCTCGGCGCCGCCCGCCGCCGCGCCGGCAAGCGCATCGACGCCCGCGAGACGCTGACCCCGAGCGAGCACCGGGTCGCGGTGATGGCGGCCGACGGGATGCGCAACAAGGAGATCGCGCAGGCTCTGTTCGTCACCGTGAAGACGGTGGAGACGCACCTGCGCCACGTCTACCGCAAGCTCGACATCGGCTCCCGGGCGCAGCTCCCGGGCCGGCTCACTACTTAGAGGGCGGGCCACCCGGCGTCTGCGCTTCGGGCGTCGACGGCTGCTGCACTTCGACTTCGGGCTGGGCGGCTTCGGGCTTTTCCACTTCCGGCTGCTGCGCCTGCGGACCTTCCAGCTCCAGCTGCCGGGCTTCGGGAGCGCTGACCTGCGGCACCCAGCGGCCTGCTTCCTTGCGCAGCGGGATTTCGCCGCCGGAGGCGAGCGTCGCGGTCGCTTCGTCGCCTTCGATCTTCACCGTTTCGATCGAGGACTCTTCCACCCCGAGCTTGCCGTTGACGGTCGCTTCGATCTCTTCGACTTCCTTTTCCTCGCCGGAGGAGGAGGCCTGTTCGGCGTCCTTCTTCGCCTTCTTGCCCGCCTTGCCGCCGTCGACGGTGACGTTGGCCTTGGCGGTGGTGCCGGCGGTTTCGGAGTCCTTGCCCGAGATCACGATCGCGGCGCCGACGCCGATCGCGACGAGCAGGACGACGATGACGACGACCAGGGCCGAGTTGGTGCCGCCGCCCTCGCGGCCGTTGCCGTTCTCGCTGTTCATGCGCTTCCTCCCCGATTGCCGGCGCCGGTGCGGCGGCGGCGGCCGAGCCATGGCGGCTTCGGCGGTGGCCACAGCTCTCCCTTGTGCGGGCGCGGCGGCAGCGCCACCAGCGCCATCCGCACGACCGCCGAGCGCTGCGCCTCGAGCGGGGTGCCGACCGGCGAGTAGGCGGGGACGACGCCGTCGCGGCGCATCACGCTGGCCGGGGTCTGCGGCAGCGTGTCGCCGCCCTCGCCCTCGGGCAGGGCGTGGCGCGAGGGCGCCCGCAGCAGCACGTAGAGGGTCCCGATCGCGAGCAGGATCGCGCCGACGACGAAGGCTTCGTGCATGCCGGTCATGAAGGCGTCTTTGACCTGCGCCTCGAGCGCCGGCCCGGCTTCGCCCAGCTTCGGGCTCTGGGCGACGTTGATGCCGACCGCGGCCGAGTCCTGCACCATCGCGGCGGTCCCCGCCGGCAGCTTCGTGGTGGCGTCGGTGACGGCGTCGGTGTAGCCGCTGTTGAACAGCGAGCCGAGCAGGGCGATGCCGAGCGCGGCGCCGAACTCGCGGGTGACGTCGTTGAGCGCCGAGGCGACGCCCTGCTTGGCGGCCGGCAGCGAGGCGACGACGGCGTTGGTCGAGGGGGTGCTGGAGAGGGCGAGGCCGCAGGCGAAGACCAGCATCGGCCAGAGGAAGGAGAGGTACTCGTCGGAGGCGCTGATCTGGGTCATCAGCAGCAGCGAGGCCCCCATCAGCGCCAGGCCGGCGGCCATCACCGGCTTGTTGCCGACCCTGGCCGAGAGGGTCGGCGTCCAGGCCGAGAGCGGCATCACGACGACGGCGATCGGCAGGAAGGCGAGGGCCGCGGTCAGCGGCGCGAAGCCGAGCACCAGCTGGACGTACTGCAGGCCGACGTAGAAGAAGCCGAAGGAGGCGAGGAAGAGCAGGGTCAGCGTCATCGTGCCGCTGCTGAGGCCGCGCAGCCTGAACAGGCCCGGGTCGAGCAGCGGCCAGGTGATGCGGCCGTCGTAGACCGCCCAGGCGATCAGGGCCAGGGCCGAGACGCAGTAGGCGAGGACGGGCTCGGTCGCCCCCCAGCCGACGTCGGCGCCCTCGATGATCCCGTAGACGATGGCGCCGATCCCGACCGCCATCAGCACCGAGCCGACGATGTCGGGGTGGGCCTCCTCGGAGTTCTTGGTCGCGGGGACGAAGAGCAAGGTGGCGAGGAGCGAGATCGCGGCGAGGATCGCGATCGCGACGAAGGTCGACTTCCAGTCGGAGAGTTCGAGCAGGGCGCCGGACATCAGCAGGCCGAGGACGGCGCCGGCGGAGGCGAAGCCGGCCCAGACGGCGACCGCGTGCGCGCGGCGCTCCTTGGGGAAGACGGCGGTCACGGTCGAGAGCGTCGCCGGCATGATCATCGCCGCGCCGACGCCCATCAGCCCGCGCCAGCCGATCAGGACCCCGACCGAGCCGCTGGTCGCGGCCAGGCCCGCGGCGAGGCCGAAAACGACGGTGCCGATGATCAGCGCCCGGCGGCGGCCGAAGTCATCGCCGAAGGCGCCGAAGGGCAGGACCAGGGCGGCTAGGGCGACGGTGTAGGCGTCGGCGACCCAGGTCAGGTCCGAGCCGGAGGCGCGCAGGCTGACCGCGATCTCTTCCAGCGCCAGGTTGACGCTGGTGACCGAGGCCATGACCAAGACCAGCGCCAGGCAGCAGGAGTAGAGGACGAAGTGGGGCCGGCCGCGGAAGCGGGCGAGGCCGTGGAGCTGGGCGAAGCTGGGTTGGGAACCGACGTGTTCGACGGACATGGGCGCTGATACTACATATGTAGTTCAGGTCCTCCAACGCCTCTGGACAACCGTCCGAGCGGGGGGTCAGCCGGCGTGGCGGGCGGCGACGTACTTCTGGATCACGGCGGTGATCAGGGCGAGCAGGATGCCGACGCCGACGAGGATGTAGACGACGGTGACGGCGCGGACGAAGTCGCTGGTCGGGGTGAGGTCGCCGAAGCCGACCGTGGTCAGCGTCACCACCGAGAAGTAGAGCGACTCGATCAGGGTCCAGCCCTCTGCCCGCCAGTAGAAGATCGTGCCGAAGAGGAGCAGCCCGAGGGCGATGAAGGGCAGCGCCCGGGTCTCCGGATCGTGCAAGACCGCGGCCACCGCCGCGACCAGCGCCGCCACCGTCATCCGCAGAGCTCGCACGCGCGAAACTACTACGTTCGTAGTGAAAGTCCTGCAATTGACTAACCTGGGGAGAGTGGCAAGTGGATCCGGCAGGCGACAGCGCAGCGCCCCCGAGCCCGAGCGGCGGCGCGCAGAGATCGCCGACGCGGCGCTCGCCGTGCTCGGCGAGAGCGGCTCGCGCGGCCTCACCCACCGCGCCGTCGACGAGGCCGCCGGCCTCCCCGCCGGCTCGACCTCCAACCACTTCCGCAGCCGCGAGGCGCTGCTCGAAGCCGCCGCGCGCCGCCACGCCGAACTCGACCTGCCGCCCCCGGCCGACGTCGAGCAGGTCTCCGGAGCGGACGTCGCCCTGACCCCCGAGCAGGTCAAGCTGCTGCTGCTGGCGACGATGGACCGGATCCTCGACCCGGCCGCCCGCCCCCTGCTCGCCGCCCGCTACGAGCTGGCCCTCGAGTCGACCCGCCGCCCCGCCCTGCACGAGGTGATGGACGAGTCCCGCCAGCGCTTCGCCGGCCTCGCCGAGCTCCTCCTCCGCGCCAGCGGCTGCGAGGAACCCGCCACCCACGCCGCCCAGCTGATCACCCTCCTCGACGGCGTCTCCGTCGACCAGCTCCAGGAAACCACCCCCACCCTCGACCGCACCGCGATCGAGGACCTGCTCGACCGCTTCCTAACGACCTGCTGACCCCCTGCTCCACGCCCGGGCGCCGCCGGGGGCGGGACGCTCGGTGAGCGCGCATTTGTCCCCGGTATGCGGGGATAAGTCCGCACTCACCGCCTCCCCTCCCAGGGGCCAGGGGGTGGCCCGTCTGTAGTTCCTCCCGGTATGCGGGAGGAACTACGTCCTCACTCACCTAGCGGCCGAGGGTTAGGCCGGAGAGGCCGATGCCGCCGTCGACGGGGAGCCAGGTGCCGGTGACGTAGGCGGCGGCGTCGGAGCAGAGGAAGGCGACGACGCCGGCGACCTCCTCGACCGTGGCGAAGCGCTTCATCGGGACCCGGGCGAGGGCGCGGTCGCGCACCTCCGCGGGCATCGCTTCGACCTTCTCGGTGCCGACCATGCCGGGCAGCACGGCGTTGACCGTGATCCCGTCCCCGGCCAGTTCCAGCGCCAGCGTCCGCACCAGCCCGAGCAGTCCCGCCTTCGCCGCCGCGTAGGCGGCCTGGCCGGCGAGGCCGTCGGTCGCCGCGGTCGAGGAGATCGCCACCAGGCGGCCGCCGCCGCGCTCCCTCATCGACTCGATCGCCGGCTGCAGGGAGAGGAAGGCGCCGGTCAGGTTGACGTCGACCTCGGTCCGCCACTCCTCCTCGCCGATCCTCTCCGCCGGCGCGACCCGATCGACGATCGCCGCGTTCGCCACCACCGCCGTCACCGGTCCCAGCTCCTTTTCGGCCTCGGCGTGCGCCTGCTTCGCCGCCGCCCCGTCCCGCACGTCATAGAGAAGACCCACCGCCTCGCCGCCCGCGGCCCGCACCATCTCCGCCGTCTCCAGCGCACCCGCCCCCAAATCGCAAGCGGCGACCTTCCATCCCTGTCGCGCCAACTCAAGGCAAATCGCGCGCCCGATCCCACCCCCGGCCCCCGTGACCAGGGCGGCCGCAACCCCTCTCACTTGCCAGGAGGGGTTGCG
>JBEHWY010000086.1:0-16038 GCA_048498975.1 Actinomycetota bacterium
GCAGGTAGGTGCGCCGGCCCGCCCGCCTCGAAGCGGATCCGACATCGACCACACCAGGGTGGGGTCAACGTCGGAAGCGCTGAGTGTGGTTGAGCTTTCCCGGACTATTTGCGGAAAAGCTCAACCACACGACCCGCGCGTCCCGCAACTGAGACCCTCAGCGGCCAATCGTGGAACTGCTCGGCTAGCCGCGGAAGACGCGGCGGCGGCGCAGGACGCGCTCGGCCAGCGCCAGCGTCTCGCGCACGTCCTGCGTCTGGGCCGAGGTCAGCTCCCCGGCGAGCGCCGCGGTCGCGGCCTCCCCGACCTGCTCGCGGCGACCAGCCAGCGCGGCCATGTCCGCCTCGTGGCCGGGATCGTCGATCGCGCCGCGCAGCTCGTGCAGGAGCGCCTCGAGCCCGGGGCGCAGCTGCAGCGCCGCCTCGCGCTCGCGGCCGGCATCGAGGTCGGCGCGGGCGCGCAGCAGCAGGGTCTCGCATGCGTTCAACCGCTCGCGGCCGGCGAGGATCGCCGCCAGCCGCTCCTGCGGTCGCAGCTCGTCTTCGCGCCGTCGCCGGCGCGAGCTGGCGCTCGCCGCGTCGACTTCGCGGGCGGCGCTGAAGCGACTGTCGGCGACCTCCTCGCCGCTGCCGAAGCCGAGGCGGACGGCGACCGCGCGTTCGGCCTCGACCGCGGGCAGCGCCTTGTCGGCAGCGGCGACGGCGCGGGCGTGAAGGGCGCGATTGAGCAGGGCGACGGCCTCGGCGAGCAGCTCGTCGACCTGCTCCTCATCGGCGCTCGCCCGCTCCAGCCAGGCCGAGGCTGCCTGCTCATCGGCGAGGGGCGAATGGGCCCGGATCGCCGTCACCCGCACCAGCGGCAGCGAGCTCGGCTCGCTGCCGGCTTCGACCGGGCGCGGCCGCCGGCGCCGCCGCGGCGGGGCGGGGGTCACGCCGATGGTGGCGACGACCAGCACGCTCTCCTCACCGCCGTCGCCGCGCGAGAGGTAGCGACCGTCGGCCAGCGGCAACGGGCCGGCGAAGTCGAGCTGGACGAATCCGAATAGCTGCGCCAGGGTTCGGAATCTGCCGCGTCGGGTCGGCCGGGCGGCCTAGTCTTCGCCGCCGCTGCCGCCGAAGATCGCACCCCGTTCCTGCTTGGAGTCCGGTTCGGAGTACTTCGACGGCTTCACCGGCACGTCGGGGTTTTCGATCTGGCCGAGGCGGTCGATCAGCCGCTGCCACTGGTCCGGTTTGAGCAGCGGCGAGAATTCGACTTCGAACGGATTCGTGCCGGCGGGGTGGTAGCCGATGTGGACGTGGTCGTAGTGGTCGGACATCGCGAAGCTGGTTTCTCCCGGCAGGTCCTCGAGCGAGATCACCTGATGGGGATGCATCGGGCCCTGCAGCTGCAGCACGTCCCTGATCAGCTCGTCGGTGACGGTGCCGGGGCCCTGGTGGCCGGTGACCGGGATGCCGTTGATTTCGGGGATGTCGACGGCGTCGCCGGTGCTGTGCTCGGAGACGTTGCCCGAGGTCGTCAGGTAGCCGTGCCCGCACTCGAGGGCGCTGATTCGCAGCGTGAAGCCCTTGGTCCGCAGGTACTCGAGCACGGCGAGCACGCGGCGGTCGATCTTGCCGCTGGCGATGTCTTCACGGCCGCACTGGTAGATGTCGAGCCCTTCGTCGGCGAGCACCCGGCGCTGCAGTGCTTCCTTGGAGAGGAGCAGGACCCCGGCGCCGCTCAGCTTCGAGTTGAACGGGTTCTTGCCCTTGGCCCGGTAGATCGCCGTCGCTTCCAGCAGCTTCCAGCCGTCGAGGATCGGCTTCGGGTCGATGCTCGGAGCGCCTTTGCCGGCCGGGCGGATCGAGAAGTTCAGATGCGGGTCGACGCCTTCCTCGGCGGGGCCGATCTTGCCCAGCACCGTCCCAGCTATAACCCTCGACCCGACCCTTAGGGTTCCGTCGTTGCCGATCGCTTCGGTTTCCTCTTCGGTCGGCGGCTTGGTGTCGACCTGTTTGCCCTCGCTCTCGGCGCTGGCGCCGTGGCCGGCGCCGCGGCTCGGCAGCGCCCGCAGCCGCGGCCGCAGGTTCTCGGATTCGACCGGGACCTGCTTTTCCTCGCCCGAGGAGGTGACCACGTAACGGCGGTCGCGCACGATCTTGCCGAGTTCGGCGTAGGTGTAGCGGTTGCCGTAGGTGTCTTCGAGGACGACGAACTTGCCCAGGTCCTTGGAGTAGCCGAGCTTGCGGATGACGCCGTCGTTGACGGCGACGACCGGCGATTCCTCGGCGGCGAAGACGTTAATCCCGCGCCGCGTCGGCGAGGAGGAGATGACTTCGGCGGCGCTGCCGGTGATGCTGCTTTCGGAGCTCTGCAGCGACTCGCGGGCGGCGATGTCGTCGGCGTAGCGGGCGTCGGCGGCGACCGGGAAGTGGGCGCCCTCGGTCAGGCCGGTCAGCGAGCCGACCAGGCCGGAGGGCAGGCGGCCGTAGGCGCGGGCGTAGAGGAGGACCTCCTGCGCGTACCAGTCGGCGTGGTTGTAGGCGAGGATCGCTTCGTAGAGGTGCTTGGAGCCGCCGGCCAGCTTCAGGTAATGGGCGGCGGCGCAGATCGCGTCGACCGGGTTGTAGGGGTCTTTGCGCCCGTCGCCGTTGGCGTCGAGGCCGAAGGCTTCCCAGCTGGAGGGGAGGAACTGCATCCAGCCGACGGCGCCGGCGCTGGAGACGTTGAGGTTGGTGCCGAAGCCGGTCTCGATTTTGTTGATCGAGGCCAGCACCTCCCAGGGGATCCCGTATTCGGTGCCGCAGGCCTGGTAGATCGGCAGCAGGAAGGGCGGGATCTCGAACGAGTCGATGACGAAATTGGGGACGCCGATCGGCGCCGGTCCGAAAGGTGCGATCGTCGTCGTCGGGTTGCCGTTGGTCGGAGCGCCGCCGGCGGTGAAGGGCGGTGAGCCGCCGTCGCCGTTTTCGTCCAGCGGCTGGTCGCCGCCGCCGGTTGCGCCGGGAGCGGTGAGGCCGCCGTCGTGGCCGCGGCCGCCGCTGGTGTCGCCGAGCGGTTCGGTGTGGGCGACGCCGCCGCTGCGGTTTTCGCCACCGGCCCCGACGCCGAGCGATTCGCCGTGCTGCGGGGCGTCATTCTTCTTCGACTTGCCTTTCCCGCCTTCGGCTGCCGGTTCGGTCGCCTCGTCGGTGTCGCTCGGCGAGGCGCAGTCGGGGTCGGCTTCGTCGACGAGGCCGTCGCTGTCGTCGTCGAGCCCGTTCGAGCAGGCGGGCGCAGTCAGCGAAGGGGCCACGCTCAGCGTCGGTGAGCCGGTCGCTCCGGTGGCGCCCGACGCGCCCGTGGTGCCGCTTTCGGAGGTTGCGGGCGCAAGCGGGTCGGCGCCGGCGATGCCGGCCCAGGACGCGATCGCCAGGAAGCTGGCGAGCACTACGATCAGTGCGAGTCGGCTTGATCTCATCCCGTTGCGCCTCGATGCCCGCTGCCGCAAACCGCGGAAATTCGAACTGCACCCTCCCCGGGCACCACGAGGGTCCAAGCTACCCGCTCAGGCAGATGTCTACAACGGCCCTGGCGGCCCCCCAACAAGGACTTAATCAAGTGCCGCTTCATGCCCGCTCGCGGCAGGTTTTCAATCGAACCGGATGCGCTCGTTAAGCTGATGTCAACGAGCTGCGAAAGGCGGGGGCGTGACCTACGAAGACCAGGACGAAAACGGGCTGAAAGCCGAGCACGACGGGCTTCGGGCGCGCTCTGAGCAGGCGCTGGGGGAGCTGGCGCAGGCGCTGCTGGAGAACCCGACCCTGCACAACGCGATCTCGGCTGCCTTCGGCGCCCGTGAGAAGGCGATCGAGGCCCAGCAGGCGGCGATGAGCGCCCTCAATCTCTCCTCGGCAGGCGACCTCGAACGGCTGGAGCGACGCTTGCGCTCGTTCTCGCAGCGGCTCGAGGAGGTCGAGGAGCAGATCGACGACCTGAGCCGTGAGATCGGCGCCCTGAGGCGCGAGAAGGCCAAGAAAAAAACTAAAGACTAACCCTCGACTTTAGGCTGAGAGTACGGCCGCGGCGCCCGATCCGGCCCGTTTTGCGGCCTCGACCTCTTCCTCCTCGGCCAGTTGCGTCCCATCGGCGGCCGCGACGACGATCAGCACCGCCGCCAGCTCGACGCCGAGCTCGCCCGCGCGGTGCAGCAGTGCCGCCGTCTGCATGTCGGCCACCTCGCCCGCTGCTGCCGGCGCCGATCCCGGCGGGTGCAGGGTGTCGAAGCTGACCGCTTCGCCCGGCCGGGCTGCGCTCCCGAGCACCGCCGCCAGCGCCTCGGTCAGCTTCGGGTCGGGCGCCGCCGCTGGCTCGCCCGCGGCGGCGCCGAAGTGGGCGGCGTCAATGACGACGAGCTGACCGGGCCGGTCCTCGCCGAGCGCCGTGGCGGTCCCGATCCGGATCGCGCGCCGCACACCCAGCTCGGCCAGATCGGCGAGGACAAGCGCGGCGCTCGGTCCGCCCATCCCGGTCGACTGGATGGTGAGGTCCGCACCATCCGGCGTCTGTCCCGAATACCCCCACAGCCCCCGCGCGTGATTGCTCATCTTCGGCTTCCTCAGCAGCTCTTGAGCCAACATCAAGGCGCGTCCCGGATCGCCGACGAGAATCGCGTCAGCGGCAATCGGAGCAGTGGGACGTAACCGGACCGGCATCGCGGCGGGAGCCTAGACGAGGTCCAGGCCCCCGGAAGCTCAACCGCGAGACGGACCAAGCGCCCACCACTCCACGCAAACCTCATCCGAAGTCCCAGCCGTTAGCCTCGCCTCCCGTGGACGAGCGGATCTCACTGAGCGAGGCGGCGCGCCGCTCCGGCGTTCCGGCCAGCACGCTGAAACGCTGGGCCGAGGAGAAGATCATCCCGGTGCGCCGCGGCCGCTGGACGGCGACGGCGGCGGCCCAGGCCCGGGTCGTGGCGCGGATGCGCGCTCGCGGCTACTCGCTGGAGGATCTCCGCAAGGCGGGCCGCGAGGGCCGGCTCGCCTTCGGCTTCGCCGAAGAGCTGTTCGCCGAAGACGAGGGCGAGGTGACGGTGCCGATGATCGCCCGCGAAACCGGGCTCGAGCAGGAGCTGATCGAACGCATCCTGGTCATGCTCGGCACGCCGAAAGCGCGGCAGGGGCATCTCACCGCCGAGGACACCGTCGCCCTGCGGCTCTGCGCGCGGGTGCTGGCGGCGGGCCTGCCGCTGGTCGCCTTCCTGCAGCTGGTCCGCGTCTACGTGCAGTCGATCCGCCGCATCGCCGAGGCCGAGGTGAGGCTCTTCCACCTCTACGTGCACGAACCGCTGATCCGCGACGGCGTCCCCGAGCTGCAGATGGCGGAGGCGATGGGCGACCTCGCCGCCGAAGTCCTGCCGCTGGCGGCGCCGCTGACCGAGTACCTGCACAACCGCTACCTGCGCTTCTACATCGAGCAGGACGTGGTCGGCCACATGGAGTCCGAAGCGGAGGTCAACACCACGGAAATGGAACTCGGCCAGGTCATCGTCACCTTCTGCTTCATCGACCTCACCGGCTTCACCCGCTACACCGAGGAGGAGGGCGACATCGAGGCGCTCGACGTGGTCGAGACCTTCGTCGGCACGGTCGAGGAGACGCTGCCGCCGGAGGCGACGATCGTGAAGACGATCGGCGACGAGGTGATGGTCGTCTCCCCGGATGCCGCTTCGCTGACGGCCTGGGCGGTCGAGCTGCTGCACCGCTTCGAGCAGCGCCCGCAGCCGCGGGTCGGGATCCACTGTGGCGCCGCCGTGTACCGCGACGGCGATTACTTCGGCAGCCAGGTCAACCTCGCCCACCGGGTCGTCAACCGTGCCCTCGCCGGCGAGGTGCTGGTCACCGACCGCGTCGTCGACGCGATCGCGGGCAACGACGCGCTCGACTGCGAGGCGATCGGCCAGGTGCCGCTGAAAGGCTTCCCGGTGCCGACCGAACTGTTCCTCGTCCGCGCCGCGGACCGCTCCTAGACTCGGTTCCATGGAGACCGACCCGCTGCTGGAGCGCGTGCGCGCCGAGGGCCTGCTGGGCGAGGGCGCGGTCCTCGCCATGCTCTCCGGCGGGCGCGACTCGGTCTGCATGCTCGACCTCGCGGTGCGGGCGCGGGGGGCCGGCGTGGTGCGGGCGCTGCACGTCAACTATGGCCTGCGCGACGCCGCCGCCGAGGACGAGCGCTTCTGCGTCGAGCTCTGCGAGGCGATGGGCGTCGAGGTCGAGGTGAGGCGGCCGCGGCGCCCGGAGGGGCCGGGCAATCTGCAGGCCTGGGCGCGGGACGCGCGCTACGAGGCGGCGGCGCGGATCGCGCTGCCGCTGGAGGCGACGATCGTCACCGGGCACACCGCCGACGACCAGGTCGAGACGATCCTCTACCGGCTCGCCTCCTCGCCGAGCCGGCGGGCGCTGCTGGGGATGAAGCCCCGCGACGGGATCCTGGCGCGGCCGTTGCTCGCCACCACGAGGGAGGAAGTGACCGCCTACTGCGAGCGCCGCGGCCTGTGCTGGCGCGAGGACGCAACCAACCAGGAGCCGGCCTTCGCCCGCAACCGGATCCGCGCCGGGCTGCTGCCGGAGCTGGCGAAGGCGCACCCCGCCGCCGCCGCCAACGTCCTGCGCACCGCTGCGCTGCTGCGCGAGGAGGCCGAGGTCCTCGACGCGCTGGTCGCCGCCGAGCTGACCGGCTCGGGCGAGGTGCGACGGGGGACGATCAGCCAGCAGCGCCTGCGTGAGCTGCACCCGGCGCTGCGGCGGCTCGTGATCCAGCAGCTCGCCGACAACGCCGCCGGCCGCCCGGTGCCCGGCGCCGCCCGCTTCGCCGACCAGGTCGCGGCGCTGCGCAACGGCGGCGCCATGCTCGATCTCGGCGGCGGCGTCCGCGCCGTCCTCGAGCGCGGCGTCATCCGCGCCGAGCGCCCCTGAGCCCCCAGAGGCCGACGGGCCGATTTGTCGTCCATCGGTGGACAATTCGGCCCGTCGGCGGGGTACGTAGACTGCGGCCAAGTGAACGATTCGGCGATCGGCGAGACCCTCGTCTCCAGTGAGGACCTGCAGCGCCGCGTCGCGGAGCTGGGGGCGGAGATCAGCCGCGACTACGCGGGCCGCGACCTGTTCATGGTCGGCGTGCTGAAGGGGGCGGTGCTGTTCCTTGCCGACCTCATGCGCAACGTCGACGTCCCCTGCGAGATCGACTTCATGGCGGTCTCCAGCTACGGCTCGCAGACCGATTCCTCGGGCGTGGTGAGGATCCTCAAGGACCTCGACGCGCCGATCGAAGGCCGCGACGTGCTGATCGTCGAGGACATCATCGACTCCGGCCTCACCCTGCAGTACCTGATGCGCAACCTGCGGGCGCGCAACCCCGCCTCGCTCGAGGTCTGCGCGCTGCTGACCAAGCCAGAGCGCCTGCGCGTCGACCTCTCGCCCCGCTACATAGGGTTCGAGATTCCCAACCGTTTCGCGGTCGGCTACGGGCTCGACCACGCACAACGCCACCGCAACCTCAATTACGTGGCGGCCCTGGCCGAATAGACGGCAAATCCCCCCTGGTACGCTGATTTATTCCCTTGAGGCGGTTTTTCAAAAGCGCGGCATTTCCGATCCTTCTGGTCGTCATCTTGGCGTTCGTCGCCCAGCGCTGGATCAGTACGGGCGACAGCACCAAGGGCCACAACTACGGCGAACTGACGCAGCCCAAGACGGGCATGATCGCCAAGGGCGAAATCGAGGAAGTCTCGATCAACGTCAAGGACTCGACGCTCGACGTCAAGGAGACCGAAGCCGCGGGCGGCGAAAGCTTCTCCACCGGCTACCCGCCCAACGCCGAAGAACGGCTGATCGGATTCCTCGAAGACGAGCAAGTCACGACCGTAGTCCACGGCACCGGCGGCTCGAGCATCCTCTCGCTGCTGACCTACATCCTGCCCTTCGTCCTCTTCTTCGGCTTCTGGATCTTCTTGATGAACCAGATGCAGGGCGGCGGCTCGCGGGTGATGAACTTCGGCAAATCGAAAGCGAAGCGGATGTCGGTCGACGCGCCGAAAATCACCTTCCGCGACGTGGCCGGCGTTGACGAGGCGGTGCAGGAGCTCGAGGAGATCAAGGAATTCCTCGAGAACCCGAAGAAGTTCCAGGCGCTGGGGGCCCGGATCCCGAAGGGGGTCCTCCTCTACGGCCCGCCCGGCACCGGCAAGACGCTGCTCGCCCGCGCCGTCGCCGGTGAGGCGGGGGTGCCGTTCTTCTCGATCTCCGGCTCGGACTTCGTCGAGATGTTCGTCGGCGTCGGCGCCAGCCGCGTCCGCGACCTCTTCGAGCAGGCCAAGCAGAACTCTCCCTGCATCATCTTCATGGACGAGATCGACGCCGTCGGCCGCCACCGCGGCGCCGGCATGGGCGGCGGTCACGACGAGCGCGAGCAGACGCTGAACCAGCTGCTGGTCGAGATGGACGGCTTCGAGATGAAGGACAACATCATCTTGATCGCCGCCACCAACCGCCCCGACATCCTCGATCCGGCGCTGTTGCGGCCCGGCCGCTTCGACCGCCAGGTCGTCGTCGACCGTCCCGACCGCAAGGGCCGCAAGCAGATCCTCGAGGTCCACACCCGCGGCAAGCCGCTGGCGCGCGAAATCGACCTCGACACGCTGGCCGGCCAGACCCCCGGCTTCACCGGTGCCGACCTCGCCAACCTGATCAACGAGGCGGCGCTGCTGACCGCCCGCTCCGGCAGCCGCGAGATCTCGATGAAGGAGCTCGAGGAGGGGATCATGCGGGTGATCGCCGGGCCGGAGAAGAAGACCCGCGTGATGAGCGAAAAGGAGCGGCTCGTCACCGCCTACCACGAGGTCGGGCACGCGATCGTCGGCCAGCTGCTGGAGAACACCGACCCGGTCCACAAGATTTCGATCATCAGCCGCGGCCAGGCGCTCGGCTACACGATCAGCCTGCCGACCGAGGACAAGTTCCTCACCACCCGCGCCGAGCTGACCGACACGATGGCGATGACGCTGGGCGGGCGCGCCGCCGAGGAGATCGTCTTCGGTGAGATCACCACCGGTGCCTCCAACGACCTCGAAAAGGTGACCGAGACCGCGAAGCAGATGGTGATGCGCTTCGGCATGTCCGAGCGGCTCGGCCCGCGCGTCTTCGGCCATGACCGGGGGCAGCCGTTCCTCGGCCGCGAGTTCTCCTCCGAGCCCGACTACTCCGACGAGATCGCGCGTGAGATCGACGACGAGATCCGCCGCATCGTCGAGAGCGCCCACCAGACGGCGAAGAGCCTGCTGAACGAACGCCGCGACGACCTCGAGCGCGTCTCCAAGCTGCTGCTCGAGCGGGAGACGATCGACGCCGACCAGTTCGTCGCCCTGCTCGAAGGCAAGCCGGAGGAGGAAGTCTTCCACGACGACGAGGAGCCGACGCCGCCCGCGGAGCCCGTCGCCGAACCTGAAAAGCCGGCGCGCGAGCCGCGCCCGGCGCCCCGCCCCCGCCCCGGATTCGCCGGCGGCGACGCGTCCTGACCGGCGCCTGGCGGCGTCCTCGGTCGCTCGCGTGCAGAGCACGCCACGCTCCCTGCGTCCTTGCCATGCTTGGTCAGGACGCGTCGCCATGAAACTAATGGGAGTTGTAAACGTCACCCCTGATTCCTTTTCGGACGGGGGGCTATACCTGGACCCGGCGGCCGCGATTGCCCATGGCGAGGAGCTTGCGAGGAACGGGGCCGTGATCCTGGATGTCGGCGGGGAGTCGACGCGGCCGGGGGCAGAGCCCGTGGCGGAGGCCGAGGAGCTGGCGCGGGTGGTGCCCGTCGTCGAAGGGCTGACCGGGACGGGCGCCGAGGTCTCCGTCGACACCTCGAAGGCGGCGGTTGCCGCGGCGACGCTGGCGGCGGGCGCGGCGATCGTCAACGACGTCACCGCTCTGCGCGGCGACCCGGGGATGGCGGCGGTCTGCGCCGAGGGCGGGGCGACGGTCGTCCTCATGCACATGATCGGTACACCGCGGACGATGCAGCGCGAGCCCCGCTACGACGACGTGGTCGACGACGTCCGCGCCTTCCTCGCCGCTCGGATCGAGGCCGCGCTCGCCGCCGGCATCGCCGAGGAGCGGATCTGGGTCGATCCGGGGATCGGCTTCGGCAAGACCGCCGAGCACAACTTCGAGCTGCTGCGCCGGCTCGGCGAGCTGCGCGCGCTGGGGCGCCCGATCGTCGTCGGCACCTCGCGCAAGAGCTTCCTCGGCGACGGCGACGGCTCCGCCGCAAGCGAGCGGCTGGGTGGCACGATCGCCTCCTCGGTTCTCGCCGCCGCCGAGGGCGCCGACGTGCTCCGCGTCCACGACGTCGCCGAGGTCGCGCAGGCGCTGGCGGTGGCGAACGCGGTACTCGGGTAGGTTCCGTGACGGCGTGAACCAGGAACCGCACAACGGGATCGAGACCAGCGCCGAAGTCGAGCTGCGCGGCCTCTCGATCTACACGCACCACGGCGTCTCCGACGCCGAGCAGGAGGTCGGGCAGCGGCTCGAGTTCGACATCTCCTTCGACGTCCCTGATTGCGACGCCGTCCTCACCGACCGGATCGAGGACACGATCGACTACTCGCAGGTCTGCGACATCGTCGCCCTCGCCGCGACCGAGCGCAGCTACCGCACGCTGGAGCGCCTGGCGCAGGTTGTCGGCGAGCGCCTGATGGAGCGCTACGGCTGCGATTCGGTGCGGGTGCGGGCCGCCAAGCCGGAGCCGCCGCTGCCGCTCGCGATCCAGGAGGTCGCGGTCGAGATCACCCTGGAACGCGCCGGCGACGACGACGCGGCCGAGGACTAGTGCCGCAGGAGCGCACCGGGTACCTCGGCCTCGGCTCCAACGTCGGCGACTCCGCCGGCCACCTGCGCGCCGCCCTCGAGCTGCTGGCCCCCCGCGGAATGACGATCGAGGCCGTCTCCTCGACCTACGTAACCGAGCCGGTGGGGGAGATCCTCGACCAGCCCGACTTCCTCAACGCCGCCGTCCGCATCCGCACCGAGCTCGAGCCCGAAGCGCTGCTCGACGCCTGCAAGGCGGTCGAGGCCGAGCGCGGCCGCGCCTTCGACCTGCCCCGCCACAGCCCCCGCCCGCTCGACGTCGACCTGCTCCTGCTCGGCGACCTCGAGTTGCGGACCGAGCGCCTGACGCTGCCGCACCCGCAGGTCACCACCCGCCGCTTCGTCCTCGCTCCCCTGCTCGAGCTCGACCCCGAGCTGACCCTGCCCGACGGCACCCGGCTCGCCGATGCCCTGGCGGCGATGCCCGCGGACGAGCAGCGGGTGCAGCGTCGCGGCTCGCTGTAGTCAGGCCGCAGCGCCGGCGCTGAGCGGCGCCAGCCACTCGCGGGGGAAGATCGGCGGGGTGCGGCCGGGGTAGTTCGGGACCACCCGTTCGGCGAGGGCGCCGGCCGGGCGGGCGGCGATGGCGGGGCGGAGGTCGTCCATCGTCATCGCCAGGCCGAGGCTGGGGGCGATCTGGAAGTCGGCGGCGTTCAGCTGCTCGCCGCCCAGCACGCCGGCCTCGATCCAGGCGTCGATCCGGTCGAGCAGGCCCGGCAGCTTGGCGAGGTCGGCGCGGGCGTTCTCGTCGCTGGCTTCGTTGAAGCGGGCGGAGAGGGCGACGATCGGCGCCGCGGTCTTCATCGCCAGCCCGATCGGGATGCCCAGCTTGGCGCCGGTGGAGTAGCTGCGCAGCGGCTCCTTGTCGCGCTTGATCGACCACCAGAGGAGCTGGCGGATCGGGTGCTGGAGCTCCTCGTCGCCGAAGCGCTCGGCCTCCTCGACCGCGGCCCGCCGCTCGGCATCGGCCGGGAACAGCGGCGGCTCGGGCACCCGCCGCTCCAGCTCGCGGGCGATTTGGCGCGAGCCCTGGACCTTGGCACCGTCGATCTTCAGCGCCGGCACGGTGTTGCCGGGGAAGCCGAGCGCGCGCAGCGCGCCCTTGGAGACGACGGGCATCAGGTCGGTCCGCTTGTAGGCGATGCCCTTGTGCTCGAGCATCAGCTGCGCGGCGATGCTCGGGTGCGAGGCGGGGATCACGTAGAGGCGCGCGTTCACGTCACGATCCTATGCACATATGCGCGGGTTTGGCTACCCAGCCAGTCGCAATTCGCGCACGCTTCGGGGCGGCGCCAGCGATAATCGCCCGATGCTGCTCACGGTCGACGTCGGCAACACCCAGACGCATCTCGGCGCCTTCGAGGGTGCCGAGCTCTCCCAGCACTGGCGCTTCCAGACGCGCTCCGGTCAGACCGGCGACGAGCTGGCGGCCCAGATCGCCACGCTGTTCTCGCTCTGCGACCTCGAGTTCGCCGACGTCGACGCGGTCTGTGTCTCCTCGGTGGTGCCGCCGCTCGGCAGCCAGTACGAGCAGATGGCGCAGCGCTACCTCGGGGTCGACGCGCTGACGATCGGCCCGGGGGTGAAGACCGGGATGCCGATCAGGATCGAGAACCCGCTCGAGGTCGGCGCCGACCGGCTGGTCAACGCGATCGCCGCCTGGGACCGCTTCGGCGAGGCCTGCATCGTCGTCGACTTCGGCACCGGCATCAACATCGACGCGGTCTCGGGCGACGGCGAGTACCTCGGCGGCGCGATCGGGCCCGGCCTGGCGCCCTCGCTCAGCGCCCTGATCGAACGCGCCGCGCGGATCACCCGCATGGACCTCGAACAGCCGACTCAGGCGATCGGGCGCTCGACGCGCGGGGCGATCAACTCCGGCTTCATCTTCGGCTTCGCCGGGCTGATCGACGGCATCGTCGGCCGCATGGAAGAGGAGCTGCCGAACCCGCGCCTGCTCGCCACCGGCGGCTACGCCTCGACCGTCGTCCCCTTCACCGAGACGATCGACGAGGTCGACGACCTGCTGACGCTGACCGGCCTGCGCCTGATTCATGAGCGCAACGCCTGAGCAGCCGCCGCTGACCGAGCCCTTCGAGATCGGGGGCATCCGCATCGCCAACCGAGTCCTGCTGGCGCCGCTGGCGGGGATCGGCAACTGGTTCGTCCGCCTGCAGGCCAAACGGCACGGGGCGGGCCTGGCGGTCTCCGAGATGGTCTCCAGCTTCGCTCTGCATTACCGCAACGAGCGCACCCTGCGCGACCTGATGCGGATCCACCCCGACGAGCACCCGGTCTCGATCCAGCTCTTCGGCCACGACGCCGAGGTGATGCGATCCGGCGCCGAAATCGCCGCCGCGGCCGGTGCCGACCTGATCGACATCAACATGGGCTGCCCGGTGCCGAAGGTGCGTAAGACCGGCGCCGGCGCCCAGCTCCTGCGCGACCACGACCTCGCTCTCGCCCTCGTCCGCGGCGCCCGCGAGGGCAGCGGCCTGCCGGTGACGGTGAAGCTGCGCTCGGGGATCGAGGCCGGCGACCACTCCGGCTTCGAGCTGGCGTTGCGGCTGGCCCAGGAGGGAGGAGCAGCGGCGATCGGCTTCCACCCGCGGGCGGCGACCAAGGGTCACAAGGGCTCGCCCGACTACGCCCTGACCCGCGAGTTGGTCGAGCGGGTGCAGGTGCCGGTGATCGTCTCCGGCGGTCTCGCCGACGCCGAGTCGGCCCGCCGCGCCTACCGCGAGTCCGGCGCCGCCGCGGTGATGATCGCCCGCGGCTCGCTCGGCAACCCGTGGCTGTTCGAGGAACTGACCGGGCAGCGGACCGCGCCGCCGCGGCGCGAGGAGGTCGGCGCCGAGCTGCTCTGGGTGATCGACCGCGCCGAGGAGCACCTCGGCAGCGAGCGAGCCGAGCGCTACCTGCGCAAGTTCTACCCCTGGTACACCGAGCGCCTGGAGGCGCCGCCGGAGGTCGTCGACGAGCTCCAGCGCAGCGCCGACCTGGACCGCGCGAGGGCGCTGATCGCTGCTCTGGCGCGCCCGGCCGGGGTTGCATAACACCCTCGCTATAATCCCGCGACTCCGTGCCCGGGTGCTGCCGCCGAAGGCTGCATCGTGGGCATTTTTTCGGTCAGGGAGCCGCGCTCGGCTCTCCCCAACCCAAAAAGCAAGTGAGGTAGTGCAACGTGAGTCGTCAGGCGGTCATCACCCCCGAGGGTCTCGAGAAACTGAAAGAGGAAATCGAGTTCCTCTCGACGACGAAACGCCGCGAGGTCGCGGCGCGGATCAAAGAGGCGCGTGAATTCGGCGACATCTCCGAGAACGCCGAATACGACGACGCCAAGAACGAACAGGCCCTGCTCGAGAACCGGATCGCTCAGCTCGAAGAGCGCCTGCGCCGCGCCACCGTGATCGACGAGAAGGCCGCCGCCACCGACGAGGTCGGCTTCGGCTCGGTCGTCCACGTCAAAGACCAGAAAACCGGCGACTCGCAGAAATTCCAGATCGTCGGCTCGACCGAGGCGAACCCGCTCGAGCACAAGCTCTCCAACGAGTCGCCGATCGGCAAGGCGCTGCTCGGCCACAAACGGAACGACGTCGTCACAGTCGAGGTTCCGCGCGGGCCGAAGAAAAAACTGAAAATCACGAAAATCGAGCGCGCTTGACCGACGAGCTCTCCGACGTTCTTCGCGATCGCCGGGAGAAGCTCGATCGCATCAGGGACTCCGGGGTCGAGCCGTTCCCGCACGAGTTCTCCCAGCGGGAGGACATCGCCGAGGTGCGGGCCGCGCACCAGGGATTGGCTGCGGGGATGGAGACGGAGTCGAGGCACCGCGTCGCCGGGCGGATCGTCGCCCGCCGCGGCCACGGCAAGGCCTGCTTCCTCGACCTCCGCGACGGTAGCGGCCAGATCCAGCTGCACGCGCGCGAGGACCTGCTGGGGCCGGAGGCCTACGAGCTGCTGGTCGACCTCGACCTCGGTGACATCGTCGGCGTCGAGGGGACGGCGATGGCGACTCGCCGCGGCGGCGAGCTCTCGCTGGCGATCGACCGCTGGCGCCTGCTGTCCAAGAGCCTGCGCCCGCCGCCCGACAAGTTCCACGGGCTCGGCGACGTCGAGATCCGCTTCCGCCGCCGCGAGCTCGACCTGATCGCCAACGAGGAGAGCCGCCGCATCTTCCAGATCCGCGCCGCGACGATCTCCGAGACCCGCCGCTGGCTCGACGAACACGGCTTCGTCGAGGTCGAGACGCCGGTCCTGCAGCCGCTCTACGGCGGCGCCCTGGCGCGCCCCTTCACCACCCACCACAACGCGCTCGACCGCGACCTCTACCTGCGGATCGCGACCGAGCTCTACCTCAAGCGGCTCGTCGTCGGCGGCATCGACCGCGTCTACGAGCTCGGCAAGGACTTCCGCAACGAGGGCGTCTCGCACAAGCACAACCCCGAGTTCACGATGCTGGAGTGGTACGAGGCCTACGCCGACTACGAGAAGACGGCGCACGACCTCGAGCTGCTGGTCGCCGAAGTCGCCGAGCGGGTGCTGGGCACGACCAAGGTGGCGCGCGGCGACGTCGAGATCGACTTCGCGCCGCCCTGGCGGCGGATCACGCTGCGCGAGGCGATCCTCGAGCGCTCCGGGATCGACGTCCTCGAGCACCCCAGCCGCGAGGCGCTGGCGAAGGCGATGGGCGGCGAGCCCGACCCCAAGGAGGGCTGGGGCAAGCTGGTCGACGGCCTGCTCTCACGCGACGTCGAGCCGGGGCTGATCCAGCCGACCTTCGTCTTCGACTACCCGACTGAGCTCTCGCCGTTCGCCAAGGCCCACCGCACCGAGACCGGCCTGGTCGAGCGCTGGGAGGCGTTCGCCGGCGGCATCGAGATCGCCAACTCCTTCAGCGAGCTCAACGACCCCGACGAGCAGCGCCGCCGCTTCGAAGCCCAGGCCGAGGAGATCGCCCGCGGCGACGAAGAGGCCCAGCCCTACGACGAGACCTTCGTCGAAGCACTCGAACAGGGCATGCCGCCGACCGGCGGCGTCGGCTTAGGGATCGACCGCCTGGTGATGATGCTGACCGGGGCGTCCACGCTGCGCGAAGTGCTGCTGTTCCCGGCGATGCGGAGCTGAGGGCCGGGAGCGGGCCGGGGTGTGGGGCCTGACCCGCACC
>JBEHWY010000087.1:0-15880 GCA_048498975.1 Actinomycetota bacterium
AAAAGCTCAACCACACGACCCGCGCGTCCCGCAACTGAGACCAGGGAGGGGAGGGTGCTCGCCGCCCTACCTGCCCAGAGAGGGTGGCGAGCACCCTCCCCGGCGCGGTTGCGACAAGCGGCGGGCAGCTAGGGCCGGGGGCGGCCGCCGCTGAGGCGGACGAAGGTGCGCCAGGCGGGCTTGGGCTTGAAGCGTTTGCCTTCGGCGAAGAAGCCGACCGAGTCGCAGAAGTCGCAGCTGTCGGCGAGGTCGCGCCAGGAGAACCAGTAGACGCCGCGCAGGTTGAGGCGGCGCTGGTTGGCGAGAAGGAATTCGTAGGACGCCTTCAGCTCGCGCGACTGGCCCGCCGGGCCCTGCTCGAAGGCATCGTGCTTGAAGTTGTTCTGCGAGCCCCAGCCGATCTCCGTCACGTAGAAGGCCGGGCGGTCGTGGGCTTCGACCGTGACGTCGTGGAATTCTTCGACCAGCTGCTCGAGCATTTCGCTGTCGACCGCGTAGGGATGGAGGGCAATCCCGTCAAAGCGGCTCTTGATCCCCGGGTAGCGGTAGAGCTGGCGCAGGAAGGTGGCCGCCGGCATCCCCCGCGAACCGCGCGCGGTCGGTTCGCCGAAGAGGCCGGAGAGGAGAATCTTGGCGCCGGGCTGCACCGTCTTGATCGCCTGGCTGGAGATCGTGACCAGCTTGCCGTAGCGGGCCGGCGAGACCGGGAAGGCGAAGTAGAAGAAGTTGGCCTCGTTCCAGATCTGCCAGGTGCGGATCGGCTGCGGGCCCGGCAGCGCCGGCACGTAGGTGACGCCCCCTTCGGGCCCTTCGACCCGGCGTTCGGTGCTGCGTTCGCGCCAGAAGGCTCCACGCGGGCCATAGCGTTCGGCCGCCGCGGCGAGGAAGGCCCGCCAGGCCGCCTGGGCGCGGGGGCCGTTGATCGGCATCGTCGTTTCCTTCGTCGCCACCCAGCGCGGGGTCGAGTTGATCACCGGCAGGATCGAGAGCCCGGCGCGGGCGGCGGTTTCGACCGCTTCGTCGAAGCCGGCCCAGTTGTAGCCGCCGTTCTTGGTCGGCTGCACCGAGGACCAGGCCAGCGGCCAGCGGATGCTTTCGATCCCACCCGCCTTCATGTATTCGGTGTCGCGCGTGGTGAGGCCGCTCTGGGGCGCGATCCCGAAGAAACCGGCCGGCGGCGTCGGCAACGGCCGCGCGCCGTCAGCGCTGGTGGTGGCGATGGCGGTGGCGCCGAGGCAGGCGAGAGCGAGGAAGGCTGAGAAGAGGCGTCGTTTCAAAGAACGGGGGAGGGTAGCGGGTCTCTCACTTTGCAACATGAAGCGGCGGCGGATGTAGCGGTGCTGTCAAGAGCTCAGTAGGTGCCGCCGAGCTTGCGGTGGTCCCAGCTGGCGACGTGGACCGGCTCGAACTGGATCGCGACCCGCTTTGGCGCCTGCTTCTCCAACATCGACCGCACGCCGCCGTCGACCGTGTCGAGACCCTCGGCGTAGCGCAGGGTCAGCTCCTCGGCGAAGCCGAGCACCACCTCAGGCTCGCGGTGCAGGCGTGCCCGCGCCTCGACCATCACGCCGCGCAGCTCGCCGTACTCGTGGCCGGTCTCGACCAGCACGGTGGCGCGGTCGTCGCGTTCGAGGTTGCGCACCTTCTGCGACTTGGCGTAGGTCCAGATCCAGACCTCGCCGTCGCGGGGGACGTACCAGAGCGGCATCGAGTGGGGCCAGCCGCGGGGGCCGAGGCTGGAGACGACGGCGATCCGCTCGCGCTCCAGCAGCTCGGCGATCTCCTCGGGGCTGAGGACGATCTGCGCGCGGCGGCTGCTCACCCACGCAACGGTAGTAGACCGCCGCCGCGCAGGCCGAGGATGCCGCGCAGGCCCGAGTAGCGGCGGCAGAAGGCGTCGACCACCCGGGGGTCGAGCTGGCGGCCGGCCTCTTGGCGCAGCAGCGTGAGCGCCTCGCGGCGCCCCATCGCCGGCCGGTAGGGCCGCGACGAGGTGACCGCGTCAAAGGTGTCGACGACGGCGACGATGCGGGCGCCGATCGGGATCGCCTCGCCGGCGAGGCCGTCGGGGTAGCCGCTGCCGTCGTAGCGCTCATGGTGGTGGAGCACCATCGCCGCCAGCTCCTCGTCCTCCCCGGCGGCGGCGACCATGCGGGCGCCGGCGGTGGCGTGGCGCTTGACGACGGTGAACTCCTCCGCGGTCAGCGGTCCCGGCTTGTTGATGATCTCGACCGGGACCTCGACCTTGCCGACGTCGTGGAAAGCGCCGGCGCGGCGCACCCTTGTCACCTCCTCGGCACCGAGGCCGAGCTGCCTGGCGGTGGCGCCGGCGAGGCGGGCGACGCGACGCGAGTGGCCGAAGGAGCCGGGCATGTGGACGTCGAGGCGCTCGGCGGTCAACCGGTCGAGCGCGTAGAAGTCCGCCGCCCAGTCGGCGAGGGCGCTGGCGTCGAAGCTGATCGCTGCGGAGTTGGTCAGTTCGTTCATTGCGGGCAGGCAGCGCCGCAGGATGCGGCTGGGCGTGTCTCCGGCCTGCCCGCTGGCGCAGCTTTCAAACCAAATCTACGCAGCTTCATGCACAGCTAATACTCAATTCATATCTAAGGGTGCCGACTTGCAGACCGCTCAGGCGACGGCCGCGGCCGCTTCGGGCGGCCGGAAGGAACGCCGGTAGGCCGTCGGCGTCGTCGCCGTCGATCGGCGGAAATGCTCGCGCAGCGAGGCGGAGGTGCCGAAGCCGACGCGCCAGGCGATCGCCTCGACCGGGAGGTCGGTCTCCTCGAGCAGGCGGCGCGCCTCCTGCACGCGCTGGCCGAGCAGCCACTGCAGCGGCGTCGTTCCCGTCTCTTCGCGAAAGCGGCGGGCAAAGGTGCGGGGGCTGACGCCGGCGTGGCGGGCGAACGTGGCGACGTCGAGCGGCTGGCCGAGCCGCTGGCAGGCCCAGCGGCGGGTCGGCTCCAGCGAGCCTCCCCCCTCCTCGCCGTTGGGCTTGAAGAACTGGGCCTGGCCGCCCTCGCGATGCGGTGCGGCAACCATGTGGCGGGCCACCCGCTCACCGACGGCGGCGCCGAAGTCCTTGCGGATCACGTGGAGGCTGAGGTCGACCCCGGCGCTGAGCCCGGCCGAGGTCATCGTCGTGCCTTCGTCGACGTAGAGCGCGTCCGGATCGACGTCGACCCGCGGGAAACGCCGCGCCAGCTCCCCCGCCCAGGCCCAGTGGGTGGTCGCCCGCAGCCCGTCGAGCAGATCGGCGTCGCCGAGCGCGAAGGCACCCGTGCAGACCGAGAGCAGGCGGGCACCGCGGCTGCGCGCCTCCTGCAGCGCCGCGAGCGCCGCCGGAGGCGGCGGGGCGAGGATCCCGACGTAGCCGGGGACGACGATCGTGTCGGCCGCCGCGACGAGCTCGAGCCCGCCCTGGGGCTGGATCGAGAAGCCGGTCGTGGTCCGCACCGCGGCGCCGCCGACCGAGCAGGTCGTGAACTTGTAGAGGGGGTCGCCGCTGGGCCGAGCGGCGAGCGCGAAGGCCTGCGCCGGCGCGGTCAGGTCAAAGCCGATCAGCCCGTCGAAGCAGAGCGCCGTAACCCGGTGCATGGCAGGAATCTAACGAACATTGGCAATCCTGCCACTAGCTTTTTGGTCCGCTAGCGTCCACGATCAGGAACATGCGGATAGCGATTCTTGTCTTTGACGGCATCACCGCGCTCGACGCGATCGGCCCCTACGAGGTGCTGCACTCGGTGCCGGGCTGGGAGGTCATCTTCGTCGGCGCCGCCCTCGGTGAGGTGCGGACTGACTGCGGCATGCTCGGCATCAACGCCGACCGCAGCCTGGGAGAAGTGATCGAGTCCGACGTCGTCCTCGTCCCGGGCGGCGCCGGCAACCGGGCGCTGCTCAGCGACGAGCCGGTGCTCTCCTGGCTGCGGGCGGTCGACCGCGGCACGAAGTGGACGACCTCGGTCTGCACCGGCTCCCTGGTGCTGGGCGCGGCGGGGCTGCTGCAGGGCAAGCGCGCCACCGGCCACTGGCTCTACCTCGACCCGCTGCGCGCCTACGGTGCCGACCCGGTCGGCGGCCGCTTCGTCGAGGACGGCAAGATCCTCACCGCCGCCGGCGTCTCAGCCGGAATCGACATGGCCCTGCACCTGGTCGGCCGCGAGGCCGGGCGCGAGATGGCGCAGGCGGTGCAGCTGGGCATCGAGTACGACCCGCAACCGCCCTTCGACGCCGGCTCGCCAGAGAAGGCACCGGACGCGATCGTCGCCGCGGTGCGAGCGAACGCCGCGCAGCCCGGCTCGCTGCTGAGCCTGCGCGAGCGCGAAGACGACTAGGCCGAGACCACTCAGCGCTTCGAGCCGACGCTGCTGTCGAAGACGACGATGCCGGAGGCCTCGAGCTGGCTCAGGGCGACGGCGCTGGCGCCGAACCGGGCGTCGCGCCCGCGATGGTGAGGATGCTTGCGCCCGCACCGCTTCTTGCCGTGCTTGTGACATTTGCGGCGGTGGTGATGTTTGTGGTGCTTCTTACGACGATGAAGCTTCTTGGCCGGCGGCGTCGTGCCGCCACCGGTCGCCGAGGGTGGCGGCGACTCCCCGCCGCCCCCAGCCGACCCGCAGCTCAATTCGAGCCTGAGGTCAGTCACCGCGGGCGGGATGCTGAGCGTCGGGCTCTGAGCCGACCCGCACCCATCGGCACTCGCCACGACCCGGTAATAGCCGGCGATCACGTCCCAGCCGAAATGACCTGCCGCGTCGGTCAGATCGGGGTTCTGGCGATTGGCGGCTGACATCACTGCGCTTCCTCCGGGCACCTGCGTGAACGGGCCAGCAGCGTCTCCCGAGCGCAGCAGCGTCACTTCCGCTCCCGCTATCGGGCTTCCCGTCGCGGAATCGACGACAACCCCGCTGGGATCGATGTAGACGCCGAATTCGACTTTCCCGTCGGGGCCGGATGGGCAGTCGACGCTGATCAGCACCAACGCTTCACCGTGGTTTGGATAGAGCGGTGCGATCACCGCTTCGTAGTGTTCAGAGCTCGGCGTCGGAGCGGTCATCGTGCCGCTGCGAATCACGGCGCCGCCGATCACGACTTCATAGGTGACGGTGGCTCCGGCGCAGGCTTCGGTGGTGAGCGTCAGCGGGTCACCCCAATACGCCGTCGGCACGCCGCCTTCGCTTTCGCCGATATGGGTGATTTCGGTGCCTGGCGGTGGCACTCCGGGTGCGTCTCCGAGCGTCACGTCGAGGTTGAAGGTGCCGAGACCGCTGACCGCAATCGGCCCGGCGGAGCCCTGGGCGTAGGCCGGGCCCGAGGCCGGCGCCCGAGCGGTCACGGTGTATTCGCCCGCCGGCAGGTTGAGCACCCGATAGCGACCAAGGCCGTTGGTGAAGCGGGCCTGGCAGGCGCCTCCTCCGACCGGGCAGATTTCCACCGGAGCGTCGCCGAGCGCACCCCCGCCCGGTCCTTCGACCAGGCCGGTCAACGTGGCCCCGGTGGGCGGCGCGCTCTCGATCGCGAAGTCGTAGCGCCCCAGCTGCCCTCCCGCGTTCAGCGTCCCGGCAGTGAGTGCCTGCGGACCGCCGTCCAGGAGCGCCCCGTTGACGAACGAGCCCGCGAAGACGAAGAAGTGGGCGGGGTCGCCGTCCCCGCTGGAGAAGCCGGCGGCGGCGGAGATGCCGCCGAACCCTTCGAAGCCGTTGCTCGCGTCGCCGGTCTCCCAGGCGATCCGGTCGTAGTTCATCCTGATCACGAAGTCGCCCGGGCTCGGCCCCTCGTCGATCAGCAGGAGCTGGAAGCTGTTGGTCTTGTCGGTGTGGTCGGCGAAGTAGCCGACGTCGACCCAGTTGACGCAGAAGGCGGCGTGGCCGTCGACCGTCGTCGTCCCGTAGGTGACAGTCGCGCCGACGCGCGTGTCGACGTCGGCGAGGAAGGGCGCGATGATCGGTTCGCCGGTGACGGTGAAGTCATACGGGGTGAACTCGCTCACCGTCCGGTCGAAGGTGAGGTTGCCGTTGTTGTTGAGGTTCACCGAGTCGTATTCGTTGCCGAAGAAGTCGAGCGGGAACGGGAGCGGCACGTCTTCCAGTGACTCGTCGTCGTTGCCGGGAAATTGATGTTCGGCGCACCCGGCGAGATTCTGGACCGCGTTGGGCCCCGCCCCCATGGCCGCAGCCGGGACGACCATCATGAGACAGGCCACGACCCCCACCAGTGCGCACCTCTCGAGAAATCGCATCACAGGGTTAGAACGCGGGCGGGACGCAACTTCTTCCGCGCATCCGGCCGCGAGGCGGCCGGCGTTCGAAGAACTCGACTGTCGTCGATCCGTGGCGGCGGCGCCGAAAGCGGCGCCGGGATCAGGCCGGGACGAGCTCCAGGTCCGACCAGGGGCCTTCGCCGGACATCGCCTGCGTACGACCGTCGAGCCAGTCGCGCTGCAGGTCGTCGTAGTGGGGGCTGGCCGGATGGCCGGACTGGCCGGTGAACATCTGCCAGCGCGAGCGGTCGGGGTCGGCGGGGTCGCCGACCATTCGCCAGCTCGGCGCCCAGACGGCGCGGTAAGGGTCGTTGGGGTCGTAGGCGACCTGGCTCACCGTCTCCTGGGCGCCGCCGGAGCGCAGGCGACGGTTGAAGACGCGCCGCAGCACCGGGTTGGCCTCGCCCAGCGGGTGCGGGAACTCCATCTCGTGCACCTGGCCCCAGCGCCAGGCGTCGGGATCGGGGCCGAAGCGCTCCTCGAGGTCGTCGAGCGCACCGGCCAGCGCTTCGAGCACGAGGCCGTCCCACTCGCGGCCGATCAGCTCCTCGTCGGCTTCCTCCCAGAGGCCCATCAGGTGGGAGTGCCAGCGCCAGGGCGAGGTCGTGTGCGGGGTGAAGCCGTTGTCGGCGCGGTCGAGCCAGCGCTCGCAGAGGTCGCGGTCGCCGATCGCCGATCGCGCCACCTCGCGCGCCAGCCGCAGCAGGAACGCCTGGTAGATCGTGCCGGCGATGGTGTCGGGGTCGAGCTGCCCGTCCCAGCTGCGCAGGCGCTCGATCGCGCTGCGCTCGCGCTGGCCCTGGGGGTGCAGGCGGGCGAGGGGGGGGGGGGGGGACACCCCCCACAGCGAGAGGACGTCGGTCTGCATCGCCTCGAAGCTGTCGAGGTCGTGCTTGTCGGTCTGCTCGATCAGTTCCTCGATCCGCTTGGCGCGGAAGCCGTCGAGCCACTCGCTGGTGATGTGGTGCGGGTAGTCGTCGCCGACGATGCGGTTGTTGGCGGTGACGAGGTAGCCGCTCTCGGGGTCGACGACCTCCGGCAGCTCGGCGTAGGGCACCGTCCCCTCCCACTCGAACTCGCCGGTCCAGCCCGGCTTCGGCAGGTCGGGGCAGCCGCCGCGGCGCAGTGGCAGGCGGCCGATCAGCTTGTACCCGATCGAGCCGTGGCGGTCGGCCCAGACGATGTTCGAGGCCGGCGAGGTGTGACCCTCGAAGCGCTCGATCAGCTCCGGCCCGGAGGTGGTTTCGAGCATCTCGTCGACGGAGGCGAAGACGGTCGGTTCGGCCAGCGTCTGCCAGGCCAGGGCCAGCGGCTCGCCGTCGTCGGCGCCGAGCGCCTCGTTGACGATCGGCCCGTGGTGGGTGCTGCGCACGTCGAGCACGACCGGCTCGGCGCGGCCCTTGACGACGATCTCCTCGCGCACGCTGCGCAGCGGCAGCCACTCGTCTTCGAAGAGGTACTTGTCGCCCTCGATGCGCTCGATGAAGAGGTCCTGGACGTCGCCCATCACGTTGGTCACGGTCCAGCAGACGTCGTTGTTCTGGCCCATGTAGACGGCCGGCATGCCCGGCAGCGAGGCGCCGCGGACGAAGCGGTCACCGTGGCGCATGCTGATCTCGTACCAGATGCCCGGCATGCTCGGCGGCAGGTGCGGGTCGCCGGCGATCAGCGGTGTCCCGGTCGCCGAGCGCGCGCCGGAGACGGCCCAGTTGTTGGAGCCGCTGGCCTCGGCGGCGAGCCCGATCGAGCGCCGCACGGCGTCGATCTGCTCGACCAGCGAGAGCCCGTCGCCCGACCAGGCGTCCTGGGTGACGACCGGGTTGTCGGCCGGGTAGGTGGGGTCGAGCCGGGCGGTCAGCTCGGGCCCGAGCTCGCGCACCATGTCGGCCCGCAGCAGCTCGCGCTCCCAGTTGGTCGAGAGCCCGAAGGCGAGCAGCTTGCCGAGGCTGAGCATGTCGACCGGCTGCCAGGGCTCCCACTCCAGGCGCAGCAGCTGCATCTCCAGCGGCTTCGCGCGAGCGGCCGCGGCGGCGGCGTTGGCGCCCGCGCAGACCCGCTCCAGCGTCTCGCGCAGCTCCGGATCCAGCGCCGCCGCCTCGCGCTCGGCGGCGCGGCGGATGCCCAGCGTGCGCATCAACCGGTCGACCGGCAGACCGTCCTCGCCGGCGAACTCGGCGACACGGCCCTGCACGACGCGGCGGTAGAAGGACATCTGCCAGAGCCGGTCCTGCCCGTGGCAGAAGCCCTGGGCGAAGTGGAGGTCGCGGCGGTCGTCGGCCTCGATGTGGGGCACGCCCCAGCGGTCGCGCCGCACCCGCACGCGGCCGTGCAGCCCCTCGAGCTCGATCGTCCCCCGCACCTTGGGCAGCGGCCGGCGCGCCAGGCGGTGCCAGGCGACCGCGCCCGCGGCCGTAACCAGCCCGGTTCCCGCGACTCCCGCAATCAACCCCGCCCGGGCGGCGGTCTGCTTCGTCGACCTGCCCATCGGGCGATTATGCACGACTACTGGCCAGGCGGCCAAATCGAGCTGAGCGGGCTGCGCGCAACTTCTCGGGAAAACACGGTTTTCTCTGACCGAATGACAGCCTCCTCTCCGATCAGAAGCGCGCGCATCGCCGTCGTCGTCCTCGCTGGGCTGCTGATGCTCGCTGCGGCCTCGCCGGCGGCGGCGATGTGGCACGCGGGAGGCCTCGACCGGCAGTTCGGCAGCAACGGCAGGGTGATCGGTCCTCCCAACGTCACCTTCCCCTTTGCGCTCGCCATGATCACGGCGAGGGACGCGGTCGCCGGCGACGGCTCGGTCTATGCCGCCTACCAGACCAGAGAATCCTCGCTGCGGCCGACCGGCGGGTACGAAACCGTGGCCGAACTGCGGCACTACCTTCGCAATGGACGCCTCGACCCCGCTTTCGGCGATGGCGGTTCCGTCCAGGTCGCGATGCCCCCCGGGCTCGGGCTCGACTTCACCCTCACCGACCTCGCCGTCGACAGCGCTGGGCGGCCGCTCCTCTTCGGCAAAGCGGTCGGAGTGTCGAGCGGCCCCGCCTCCCTCTATGGCCACGCTGACACCGAAAGCTTCGCGGCCCTCCTGCGGTTCGGGATCGAAGGAAAGCTCGACCCCAGCTTCGGCGGCGGCGACGGCGTCGCCTTGTTCGATTTCGGGTTGCCGCCGGCGCCGGGCTGGACCAAGCCAGAGGTCTCGATCAGCCACGGAGCGATTGCGCCGGACGGTCAGATCGTGCTCGCTGCCAGCGAGGCCGAAGAGATCCTCAACGGATTCCGCGGCACCGTCTCCCATCCGGACCGGCTGGTGGCGGGCCTGTCCGCGGACGGAAGCCTCGACGCGGGTTTTGGCGACAACGGCGTCGTGGCGCTGCCGGAACGCTCCTACGTGCACGACCTGGCCGTCGACCGCGAACGCCGGGTTTCGGTGCTGGTCGCGCCCCTGGATGGGCCGGACACGTTGCTGCGCCTGCAGGCTAACGGCGCGCCCGACGCAGGGTTTGGCAGGCAGGGGCGCCGCGGCTTCCCCGCAGAATTCGAACTCCAGCAACTAGCCGTCGACCGCTTCGGCCGCACGCTGCTCCTGGCGCCGCAACTCGACGAGAACCGACGCGGCGGGGTCGATCAGCACATCCTCCGAATCGGGGTCAACGGCGCCCTGGATCGCAGCTTCGGCCGCGACGGCGTCGCGACCGTGCACTGGCCGGCCAACAGCTACCTCGCCGCGATCGCGGCCGACCGCAGCGGGCGGGTCCTGGTCACCGGTGTTTACTTCGTGCGCCGCCCGCACGTCCCCTGGCGTGAGTGGGACCGCGCCATCGGCGTGGCGAGGCTGACCCAGGACGGTCGCCGCGACCCCAGCTTCGGCAGCCGGGGTTTGGTGGCGACCCGCTTCGGCGCAGGAGCGATCGCCGGCGGCAACCAGCTCGCTTTCGACGGGTACGGCCACCTCGTGGTCGGCGGCGTGGCTCAATGGAAAGGCGACAACGAGCTGAGCCAGGTTCTCGCGCGGTACGAGCTGAGGCGACGCTAGGCCTGGAGATCCCCCGGCAGCCGCCCCTCCCCTTCGAGCTTTTCGAGGTGGGCCTCCATCGCCATCGCCGCCATCGGCAGCAGCTCCAGCGGCACGTCGTCCCAGACCGTCGCCAGCAGCTCGGCGCGGGAGCGCTCGCCGGTCTCCAGGGCGGCGAGCAGGCGGCGCTCGCGCGAGATGCGGTGCTCGACGTATTCGGCCAGCTTCGCCACCGGGTCGGTGATCCAGGGGCCGTGGCCGGGCGCGATCAGGTCGAGCTCGTGGTCCTGCAACAGGGCGAGCGAGTCCATGTAGGCGGCGAGGGCGCCGCCACCGGGCGGCACGATCGTCGAGCCGAGCCCGAGCACGAGGTCGCCGCTGAAGCAGACGCCGCCGGCGAGGAAGGCGACGTGGTCGGCGGCGTGGCCGGGCGTCGCCACCGCGAGCAGGCCGAAGTGCTCCTCGCCGTGCTCGGGGAGCACCACCTCGACCTCGAGCCGATCGGCGCCGGCGGTGTGGTCGGCGTGGGAGTGGGTGAGCAGGACGCGGCCGATGCCGCCGCGCTCGGCGGCGGCGGCGCGGATCGCCTCCAGGTGGGCGGGGTCCTCGGAGCCGGGGTCGATGACGACGCAGGGGTCGGCGCCGACCAGGTAGGTGTTCGTCCCTTCCAGGGTCATCGGCCCGGGATTGGGCGCGACGATCTTGGCCACCTCCGGGTGACCCGGGGCGAGCTCGGTCAGCTCGCGACCTCTTTGGCGATCGCCTCGCGGGCGTCCTGCGGCTCGAGCACGACGAGGTCGCCGGCGCCGCGCAGGATCTCGCGCACCAGCCAGGGCTTGCCGGCGTAGGGCAGCTCGACGACGACGGCGCCGTCGGCGAGCTCCTCGACCACGGTGCGCTCCTCGCGCAGCCAGCGGGCGCGCTCGGGCGAGACCCAGACGCGGGCGACCTCGGCGGTCGGCACCTCGCCGTGGGTCATCCAGCCCTCGACCCCGGCCAGCTCCTCGACCTCCGGGCGCGGCTCGAAGCTCTCCTCGGAGACGCTCGCCTCCTTGATCCGGTCGAGCTTGAAGTGGCGGACGCCGCCTTTGTTGAGGTCGTAGCACTCGACGTACCAGCCCTCTTTGCCGTTCTCGAGCCGGTAGGGCTCGACCCGGCGGTCGGTGAACTGGTCCTCGTTCTCCTTGTAATAGGCGAGCTCCAGCACGCGGCTGCCGGCGATCGCGTCGTTGACGCGGCGGGCGACCTCGGCGTCGCCGCCGCCGGCGGCGGCGATCTCCAGCCCCTCCTCGGAGGGGTCGTGGCCGAGCGCCTTGACGATCTTGCGGCGGGCGCTCTGCAGGTCGGACTGCGGCAGGTGGTCGCCGAAGAGGTCGATCGCCGCGACCAGCGCCTTCGCCTCCAGCGGCAGCAGGCGGGCGGGGCGGGCGAAGTTGTCGCCGTAGGGCTCGGAGTCGACCTCGATCTCGTCGCCGAGGATTTCGGCGTAGAGGACGTAGGTGCCGCCGCCGAAATTGACGACGTTGAGCAGCTCGACGTCCTCGCGCAGCTCCTCGTCGGTCAGCTCCAGGCGCTGGCGCAGCTCGGCGATCTGCAGCCGCTCGCCCTTTTTCGCCGCTTCGATCAGGAGCCCGGCGAGGGTGACGAGGCGGGCGAAGCGCTCGGGCCGGATCGCCGCTTCGCCGCGGCCGTTGGCGCGGGCGCGGCGAGGCTGCTCGCGCAGCGGCCGGTCGACCACCTTGGCCGGCTTGAAGCCGTTCTCGTGGCGCTCGCGCAGCAGCTCGACCCGGCTCTCGGTCTCCTCGCGGAGGTCGTCGGGGGCGAGGACGCGGGCGTTGGCGCGCCAGCGCAGGACCCAGGCGATCAGCTCGCGGTGGGAGGCGTAGTCGGTTTCGAAGATGCGGCCCTTGCCCGGGGCGCCGTCGGAGCGTTTGGCCTCGCGCAGCTCGCCGTAGCCGCCGAAGTCGCGCTCGATCAGCCAGGCGATCCGCTCTTTGATGAAGATCTTCGCCCGGCCCTGGATCTCGCCCAGTTGCCAGTCGGCGCGGCTGCCGTAGTCGCGGCGGTCGAAGTTCTCGGGCGGCGAGAAGTCGTGCTCGGCCTTGGAGGCGTAGCCGACCTTGCCCTGGATCCGCGAGAGGCGGAAGACGCGGACCGCGTCGCGCTCGTGCGAGTGGCCGATCAAATAGAACTGGCCGTTGCGGAAGACGAGGTGGTACGGGTCGACCTTGCGCTTCTCGGTCTCGCCCCGCTCCATCGTGTAGTAGGTGAACTCGATCGTCTTGCGGCGGCTGATTGCAGTCTCGATCTTGGAGAGGCGCTGGGAGAGGTCGCGGCCGCCGGCGGAGGCGGTCATCGCCATCTCGACCGGGGCGCGCTCGCCCTCGCTGAGTGGGTTCGGGTGGCCCCAGGCGACTTGCTGCAGCGCCAGCCGCAGCGGCTCGGCGTAGGCGAAGCCGCCGTCGGTGAGCAGCAGCAGCGCGGTGCTCAGCGCCGCCAGCTCCTCGTCGGTGAATTTGATTGCGTCGAGGTAGAAGTTCTCGGGCGGCAGCGAGTAGAGCTCGGCCTCGAAGAAGCCCTCGCCGGGCTTCTCGACGCCGAGCACGATGCCGAGGCTCTCGAGCTCGGCGCGGTCGGCGTAGAAGCGGCGCGCGAAGGCGTCGTCGTTCATATCGCTGTACCCCTCCACCTCGCGCTTGATCTCGAGCGCAGAAACCGGCCTCCCTTGGGCCATCAGAAACGAGATCAGCGAGAGCTGGCGAATCAGCTTCTCGGTGTCCTTTGCCACGTTGCGCAGGATAGTCTGCGACCAGCGCCATGGACATCCTGCGCAACCTCTTCGGCAACCTGACTTCCGGCGTTATCCGGCTGGCGGTCACCGTCGGCATCCTCGTCGCGGTCTATTTCTTCATCGTCAAGCCGGTCCTGAAGAGCGCCGACAACGCGATCAACACGACCAACGCGACCCTCCGCCACTCGCTCGAACAGGGGGGCCTGAAAGACGTCTCGAAGTCGCTCGAAGACGTCAACCACCAGGTCGAAGTCCAGATCAAGCGCTCCTTCCACACGGCGAAGAAGCACGGCAACCCGAAGCGGTTGATCCACTGCATCGAACGCGCCAACGGCGACGTTCACAAGATCCAGCGCTGCACCGTCAAGTTCTGAGGGCCGGGCGGGGCCACCGGAGCCGCCCGCAAGCCTTCAGATCTGAGTGCCGAGGATCCCCAGGAGCGCGGCGATGAAAACGAACATGCCGCCCATCAGCGTCCGGTTCAGTGATTCGAACCGGGCGTCGATTCTGTCGAAACGCTGGTCGATCTTGTCGAAACGTTGATCGACGCTGTCTTCGAACCGGTCGAAACGCCGGCCGAATTCGTCGAACCGCCGGTCGACTTCGGCGAGCTTTTCGCCGATCAGGGCAAAGCCCGCGTCAACCTTGAGTTCGAGATGGTCGACGCGCTTGGCGACGTCGTCCACTTTCGTCTCCAGATGGTCGACGCGCACTGCGACGTCGTCCACTTTCGTCTCCAGATGGTCGACGCGCACTGCGACGTCGTCCACTTTCGTCTCCAGATGGTCGACGCGCACTGCGACGTCGTCCACTTTCGTCTCCAGGCGATCGAGGCGATCCTCGGTGGATTGCTCTTTCGTCATAGTGATCATCAGCCTAGCGTAAGTTTTTGTCTGCAACGAAACAAGGCGCGGGTGGACCAACTCGCGCGCCGAGCTGTGCCGATTTCGTGACGAGCGGGGCGGTGCTCAGGCCGCGCGGGCGGCGAAGTAGGCGCTGCCCGAGAGAGCCCGGTCGAAGCCCGACCAGGCCTCGCCGGCGGGAAGCTGGCGCTCGATCCGGTCGAAGGAGCCGAGCCGGCCGCCGAGGTTGTCGATCATGTGGACGAGGACGGCCTCGCGGGTGGCGGGGACGACCGGTGAGCCGTGCTCGAGCGAGCCGTGGTGGCTGAGGATGATGTGGAGCACGCACTGGGCCAGCTGCGGGTCGAAGCCGGGGATGTCCTCGATCGCGCGGCGCACCGTGTAGTAGCCGAGCGGGATCTCGCCCTGCAGGCGGCCGGCGTCGGTGAGGTCGATCGCCAGCGAGTCGTCGTTGTAGGCGACGGTCTTGCCGATGTCGTGCAGCAGCGCCCCGGTGACGGCGACGTCGCGGTCGATGCCGGGGAAGAAGTTGGCGGCGGCGGAGACGGCCTGGGCGACCGAGAGCGTGTGCTCGAGCAGCCCGTGGCGGTAGGCCTGGTGGTAGGTCTTGGCCGCCGGCGCGACGCGGAAGCGGGCCCAGGTCGGCGACTCGGGGCCGAAGAAGACGTCGAGCAGCTCGCGCAGCTCGGCGTCCTGGACGGTCTCGAGCAGGTCGCGCAGGTCGGCCTCCAGGCGCTCGGCCGAAACGTCGGAGGCGACCGCCAGCTCGGCCTCCTCGTACTCCTCGTCCTCGGCCGTACGCAGGCTGGAGATCTTGATCTTCGCCCCCCAGCGCTCGCTGACCTCGAAGATGCCGCCGATGTGGATCGCCGCCCCGGGCGTCGCCAGCGCGTACATCTCCTCGGCGCTCTCCCAGGAGACCGCCTCGGCGCTGCCGCTGGCGTCACCGACCAGCAGCCGCAGCCACGGCTCGCCGTTGCGCTTGCGGCGCAGCTCGCGCTCGCGCACGGCGTAGACGCCGCGCAGGCGCTGGCCGTCCTCGCACTCGGCGAGCGGGACGCGGACGAGCGGGGCGGCCGGCTCCGCGGCTTGCGCTGCTTCGGCCACAGGCACCACCTCCGGCTCGATCGGCAGCGGCGGCATCAACCCGTCCATCTGCGTCTGTCCATCCATGCCAATCCACGGTAGAGACGAGCGCGGACGGCGATTGGCTCACGGGGCCGCTCGGATCCCGCCGGGATCCGAGCTCGAGGTGACGGTCCGCGGCACGCGCTCGACGGTGAGCAGGCCGGTCTCGGCGGTCACCTCGGCCGCGATCTCGAGCCAGCGCTGGGCCGGTCCGGCGGCGTCGATCGCGGTGACGAGGACCGGGACCCGCCGCCGCAGCGAGAACAGCCGGTCGCCGTGGGGCGCGTGGTCGCCGTGGTAGCCCCAGACGCCGCGCAGCGCCGTCGCCCCCGCTGCCCCCGCCCCGCGCAGCCGCCGCACCAGCTCCAGGTAGAGCGGCTCGCCGCCATGGCGGGAGGCCTCCGAGCAGTAGACGGTGAGCTTGATCGCGAACCCGTCCGCCGCGGGGGGCGCAGCGAGGGAGGTGCCGTCGCGGCGCAGGACGCGGACCGCCTCCAGCGTCGCCAGCGGCGGCTCGGTGGCGTCGAGCTCGGCGAGGGCGGCGGCGATCCGCTCGCGCTCGCCGACGGCGACGACGAGCGCCGGCACCCAGCCGTTGAGGCCGAAGAAGCGGGCGCGAAGGCGGCGGCAGGAGGCGGCGCCGTCGACACCGACCAGCACCGCCGCCCCGGCGACCCCGTGGCGGTGCAGGGTGGCGACGACGTCGACGTGCTCGGGCCGCCCGCCGCGGCGGGCGCCGCGGCCGCAGTAGACGGTCAGCTTCACCTCCTCCTGCGGCTCGTCCTCGGGCCGGCGGGCGACGCCGGCCAGCCGCGCCCGCTCCACCGTCA
>JBEHWY010000088.1:0-15576 GCA_048498975.1 Actinomycetota bacterium
CCCGACGCACCCACAGGGCAGGTAGGTGCGCCGGCCCGCCCGCCCCGGAGCGTTTGCGAGATTGACGACAACAGGGTGGGGTCAATCTCGCAAGCGCTCGACACATTGACCAGCCTCTGGTGGGGTCAATGTGCCGAGCGCTGAGAAGAGAAGAACGTGGTTGAGCTTTGTCTCGCTATACGGGACAAAGCTCATCCACACGACCCCGCGCCTCGCTTCGGGGAGGGGAGGGTGCTCGCCGCCGTACCTGCCCATGGAGGGTGGCGAGCACCCTCCCCGGCCACGCTCGGTGGTGGAGCCACTCACATAGCGCCCCAAAGCGCCGAAAAGCAAGCAATTTCCGCCTTTTCCGCGGCCCCTGCCGGGGGTCGATCCGACGATCGAACTAGGCTGCGTGCAATTGATTACTAGAAGTTCCAGACGGGTACATGCAAGTACCAGTCACTGCTTTCGGGAGGCGCAAGGATGTTGAGGAACGGCAGTTCCTCTGATCGTCGGTTTGTCTTGGCTCTCGCGGCCGCCTGCGTGGCGCTCCTCGCCGCCGGCTCCGCGATCGCGCTCGCCGGCAGCCTGATCGCTCGCCACGCGCCCCCTGCCCGGCACGGGACGCACCCGGCCCTGGGCGAGCACCTGCCAGCCTGGGCCAAGCCCTGCCCCGCCCGTCGGCGCACTCACGCGAACCTGCCCTGCCGAGGGCTTGGCGGGACCACACGGGTCGCGCCGCTCCCGCACCGGCCGTCCCAGACGGGTGCCGACTCGGGCGCTGGAGGTGGACCGCCGGCAGCGGCGATCTCCAGCGTGCCGGTCCAAGTGGAACCGGCGCCCGAACCAACTCCCCCCGATACCTCGATCCTTCGCGCGCCTCCGCTCGCCACGGCGATGACCTGGGCCCGCTTCACCTTCTCCTCCGACGCGCCCGACTCGAGCTTCGAATGCAAGCTCGACGAAGGCGGGTGGGTCCCGTGCGGCTCCTCCGCCTTCTACAGCGCGCTGCAACTCGGGCAGCACGAATTCGCGGTCCGCGCGATCGGCCCCGAGGAGCAGGCCGATCCGACGCCCGCCGCCTATGCCTGGACCGTCGAAACCGGCTCGCCCCCACCGCCGCCGTCGGAACCGCCCGTTGAAGAACCGCCCGTTGAAGAACCGCCGGCCGAAGAACCGCCGGTGACCGAACCTCCCAGCGAACCCCCGGCCGAAGAAGAACCGTCGAGCGAACCCCCGCCCCCACCGCCGACCGAAGAACCCCCCGCCGAAGAATCGATCCCCGCCTGCACCACCACCGTGACCAGTGTCTCGGCCGCGCAGTCGGCGGTCTCCGCGGCGGCCGCGGGTGCGGTCGTCTGCCTCACCGACGGCAGCTACGGCAAGGTCAGCCTGAACGCCTCCAAGCCGGCTCCCGGCGTGATGCTGCGGGCCGCCAATCCGGGCAAAGCGACGATCGCCGGGGCCAGCCTGTCGGGCTCGCACCTGACCCTGGCCCGCTTCGTCTCCACCGACAGCGTCGTGGTCCAGCCCGGCGCCAGCGCGATGACGATCGAACACAACCGGGTCACCGGCGGCGGCCAGGGCATCGACGCCGGACCCACCTCGACGACGACGATCAACGACACGCGGGTGATCGGCAACCAGCTGATCGGGCCCTTCGGCGAGGACGCGATCCACCTCAACCGCTACCACGACTCCGACGGCGACGGGATCGGGATCCTGATCGAAGGCAACGAGATCACCGGCGTGCGCGAGAACGGCAACCACAGCGACTGCCTGCAGACGGTCTGGGTCGGCGACCACATCATCTTCCGCCGCAACTACCTGCACGACAACCGCTGCCAGGGCTTCTTCGTCAAGGACCAGGCCAGCCTCGGCGGCGTGTCGGGGCCGATCGCCGGAATCACGGTCGAAGACAACCTCTTCCTGCGCAACAAGGAGCCCTGCGCGGCATCCGCGCCGGGATGCGGGCAGCCGATGTACTTCCAGGTCTTCGGCCCCTATAGCGGCTTCACCATGAGCCGCAACACGATCTGGGGCGACGGCGTGGACTCGATCGCCGCCTTCCGCGAAAGCACCGGCGCCGACACGAAGATCTCGCGCAACGTGATCTACCGCCTGTGGTCTGACACCAACATGAGCGGGATCTCGCTCACCGAAAACACGGTGTGCAAACGCGAAACCGGGTCGGGCGGATCCTGGCCCTCCTCGCGGCCGGGGGAAACCACCGCCTGCAGCCTGACCTTCGCCGACACCGCCGCCGACGACTACCGGATCAGCGGCGATCGCGGGGTCGACTGGGCTCCGGGCGAAGTCCATTACGGGCCATGAGGGGTACCGAAGTAGGCACCGTGTCGAACATGTGTCTGCGCAGAACCTCCCTCAAATGTCGACCGCCGAGCAAGGCGCGCTCCAGGTGCTTCCCCAGGCGCCGACGCCAAGGGCATGCACAACTCCGCTCGCCCGAAGTCCTCCCGCTCCCTGCCCGTGACCGTCCTCGGGATCGCCGCGCTGATCGTGCTGGCGGTCACCGCGACGGTCGCCGTGGCGCGCACCACCGGTTCCTCTCACCCAAGGCCGCACCGAGGCCTCGCCACCCACAAGGTCCGTGTGGCGAAGATCGGTGTCGCTCGCGCTGTCAGGCTCTCCTCCCCGCGCCGTCACACCTGGCCGAAGAAGCCCCTCAAGCCTGCTGACACGACTGCTCCCGAGACGACGATCGGCTCGACGCCGCCGGCAAGCACCACCAGCACCGGCGCGAGCTTCGCCTTCACCTCCTCTGAGGCAGGCTCCAGCTTCGAATGCAGCCTCGACGCCGCGAGCTGGTCGGCCTGCGCCTCGCCGAAGTCCTACTCGGGCCTTGCCATCGGCTCGCACGCCTTCTCGGTGCGGGCGAAGGACGCGGCCGGCAACGTCGACGCGAGCCCGGCGAGCTACGCCTGGACCGTCGAATCACCTCCGCCCCCGCCCCCACCGCCGGCCGAAGAAGAACCGTCGAGCGAACCTCCGCCCCCGCCCCCGGCCGAAGAACCCCCCGCCGAAGAATCGATCCCCGCCTGCACCACCACCGTGACCAGTGTCTCGGCCGCGCAGTCGGCGGTCTCCGCGGCGGCCGCGGGTGCGGTCGTCTGCCTCACCGACGGCAGCTACGGCAAGGTCAGCCTGAACGCCTCCAAGCCGGCTCCCGGCGTGATGCTGCGGGCCGCCAATCCGGGCAAAGCGACGATCGCCGGGGCCAGCCTGTCGGGCTCGCACCTGACCCTGGCCCGCTTCGTCTCCACCGACAGCGTCGTGGTCCAGCCCGGCGCCAGCGCGATGACGATCGAACACAACCGGGTCACCGGCGGCGGCCAGGGCATCGACGCCGGACCCACCTCGACGACGACGATCAACGACACGCGGGTGATCGGCAACCAGCTGATCGGGCCCTTCGGCGAGGACGCGATCCACCTCAACCGCTACCACGACTCCGACGGCGACGGGATCGGGATCCTGATCGAAGGCAACGAGATCACCGGCGTGCGCGAGAACGGCAACCACAGCGACTGCCTGCAGACGGTCTGGGTCGGCGACCACATCATCTTCCGCCGCAACTACCTGCACGACAACCGCTGCCAGGGCTTCTTCGTCAAGGACCAGGCCAGCCTCGGCGGCGTGTCGGGGCCGATCGCCGGAATCACGGTCGAAGACAACCTCTTCCTGCGCAACAAGGAGCCCTGCGCGGCATCCGCGCCGGGATGCGGGCAGCCGATGTACTTCCAGGTCTTCGGCCCCTATAGCGGCTTCACCATGAGCCGCAACACGATCTGGGGCGACGGCGTGGACTCGATCGCCGCCTTCCGCGAAAGCACCGGCGCCGACACGAAGATCTCGCGCAACGTGATCTACCGCCTGTGGTCTGACACCAACATGAGCGGGATCTCGCTCACCGAAAACACGGTGTGCAAACGCGAAACCGGGTCGGGCGGATCCTGGCCCTCCTCGCGGCCGGGGGAAACCACCGCCTGCAGCCTGACCTTCGCCGACACCGCCGCCGACGACTACCGGATCAGCGGCGATCGCGGGGTCGACTGGGCTCCGGGCGAAGTCCATTACGGGCCATGAGGGGTAGACCGCTGCCGCGGGCGAGAAACGGGACGCCCGCGGCGTTGGTCTCATATGGCCCTTCTGCGCGGAACTCGCGGCCCCGTGCTGGCGGCTCTGGCGCTGTTGCTGGCCGGCACCGGGCTGGCGCTGGCCCTGCAGCCGAAGCCGAACAGGGAACGTGAGGGCCGCGGCCGGCAACGGCCCCCGTGCACACGGGTCGTCGGCGGACTGCAAGCCGCGGCGGCGGCCGTCGCCGCGGCAAAGCCCGGGGCGATCGTCTGCCTGCGCGACGGTGACTACGGCGAGCTGCGGCTCGACGCCGACCAGCGCCGGCCCGGCGTCGAGCTGAGCGCCGTCCACCCCGGCCGCGCTCGCCTCGCCGGCGCCGACCTCAGCGGCAGCTTCCTCGCCCTCGCCCACTTCCGGATCCACGGCGAGGTCACGATCGAGCCCGGCTCGCGCAAGATCTCGGTCCTCCACAACCGCATCTCGGGTGGCTACTTCGGAGTCGAAGCGGGGCCGACGACGAGCGAGAGCATCTCCGACACGACGATCCGCGGCAACCGCTTCGTCGGCCCCTTTGGCGAGGACGCGATCCGCCTCAACCGCTACCACGACAGCGCCGACCGCGACCCCTACGGCGTCCTCGTCGAAGGCAACGAGATCACCGGCGTGCGCGAGAACGGCAACCACAGCGACTGCCTGCAGTCGGTCTGGGGCGGCGACGGGCTCTACTTCCGCCGCAACTACCTGCACGACAACCGCTGCCAGGGCTTCTTCGTCAACGACCAGCCCGAACCGGTCTCCCGGATCGTGATCGCCGACAACCTGATGCTGCGCAACGCCGCTCCCTGCGATCCGCCCGACTCGGGCTGCGGGCTGCCGCTGATCGTCCAGGTCTTCGGCCCGACGCGCGGGGTCCGCCTCGCCCACAACACGATCTGGACTCCGGAAAGCGACTCCCCCGTCGGCCTGCGCGAGGGGCCTTTTGGGCGCGTCGACCTCGCTCGCAACGTGATCTACCGGGGCTGGAGCGACTGGCGGGGCGGCTTCCCCGACTACAGCGAGCGCGAAGACGTCGTCTGCCGCTGGGAAGGCCTGCCCCGGCTCGCCCGTTCCTCGCGCCGCGACTGCACGCCGCGCTTCCGGCGACCAGCCGTTGACGACTACCGCCTGCGCCGCGGCAACGCCGGCATCGACTGGGCCCCGGCCGACCAGCGCTACGGCCCCTGAGGTGATTTCTCGGGGCGGACTGCTGCGGGAGATCGAGCGGGCCCTGGGGCCCCGAAGTCGTGGTTCCTTTGTCCTGTATGGCAGGACAAAGGAACCGCGCGATCGGGATGGAGCCGAATCGCTCATCCCGTGGTTCCTTTGTCACGCCCAGGGCAACAAAGGAACCACGGGATCCGCACGCCCAGGCCCGGAAATCGCGCCGCGCCGAACAAGTACCGCGGCACCCGGCGCGTTGGTAGGGCATGAGCGCAACGGCGACCGCAGCGCCGGTCCCGCGAGCCGGCGAGCCGATCGGCCACCGGGACGGGCTGCGCGAAAAGCATGCCCACGCCGGCCTGGCGATGGCGGTCGCGACCCTGGCGATGGCCGCCTCCTCAGGCGTCCAGGCGCTGCTCTACCTCAGCAGCTACGGGATCAACGACCGCACTGACGGCTTCTTCGTCGCCTTCGCCCTCTACACGAGCTTCGGCGTCTTCAGCCAGAGCATCCGGATCACCTCCGCGCCGCTCCTGGTCGGGTCAAGACCGGCGCTGAGCGGCCGTGAGTTCGCCATCGCGCTGACTGCGATCGCGGTCCCGGTCGGGCTGCTGACGATCCCCCTCGCCGCGCCCCTGGCCGCCCTGCTCGCGCCGGGGCTGAGCGGCCCGGCCCGCGGCATCACCGAAGCGGCGCTGCCGATCCTCGGCCTGGCGATGATCCTTCAACTCTGGGCCGCCGGCGGCGCGACCGTGCTCGCCGTCCGCGACCGCTTCGACCGCATCGCCTTCGCCTACGTCGCCGGGGCGGTCGCCGGCCTCGGCGTCTACCTGGCAGCCGCCGGCAGCGGCGAGCTGCGGCTCGGCTGGGCGATGCTGGCGATGGCGGTTCTCACCTGCGCCGTCATGCTCGACGGCCTGCGCGGCCGCCGCGGCGCGATCGCGGCCCCGGCGCGCGCAGGTGGCGGTCCGCGGCGGCTGGCCCACTGCGTCTGGCTGGTGCTCGGCAGCACCGTGATCTACCTCGCCTTCAACGGCCTCTACGTGATCACCCTCGCCTTCGCCAGCAACTACGACGCCGGCGACGCGACGGTCCTCTCCTACGCCTACCTGTTCGCCAGCTACCTGGTCGCCGCGACCGGGTTCGCGCTGGGGATGTCGCGCGTCGCGGACATGCGCCGCGGCGCCCTCGCCGACTGGCGCGAAGTGATCGCCGACACGGTGCCGGCGGGGTTCCGCTACGCGATGCTGATCGTCGCCCCGGCGCTGGCCGGACTGATCGCCGCTGGTGCGACCCTGATCGGCGAGGTGCTGCCGTCCAGCTTCGACAGCGCTCAGGTCGATCAGCTCAGGCTGTTCGCGGCGTTGCTCTGCGCCTGGACGGTCGCGGCGCTGTTGGTCAACCTGCTGCTGCCAGCGCTCTTCGCGCTCGGGCGGGCCCGGCTGGTCAACGCGATGGCACCGGCGATCGTCGTCGTCCACATCGCCGCCACCGCGCTCGGCGGCGCTCTCTACGGCGCCGACGGGGTCGTCGGCGCCTTCTTCCTCGCCCCCGCCGCTTTCGCCGCTTTCCTGCTGCTCGCCGGGGCCGGCCGCGCCAGTGGCCCAATCGCCCGCGAGCTGCTCCGCGACGGCCTGCGCTTCGGCCTCCTCGCCACCGCCTGCTTCGGGGTGGGGGCGGCGGTCGGCCTCGAGCTGGCGAACGGGGTCCTCGCCTCGCTGCTGACGCTGGCGGTCGGCGGCGCGCTCTACGCCGTCGTCGTCGCGATCTTCGCCTCTCAGCAGCTGCGGCTGCTGGTCGGCGCCGTCAAGCCAGCCTCGGCATGAACACCGCCGTCCGCAGCGAGCGCCTGCGCGAAGCCGGCAGGCTGCGCGCCGTCTCCCAGCGGCTCGCCGCCAACGCCGATGTCCGCGCCGCCGCCCTCATCGCCCTCGCCTTCGCGCTCCTTGCCGCGCTCAGCTGGCGTGCCTGGGGGGTGCCGTCGGTCGACGCCGGCCATGAGCTCGACGTCGCCGCCGTGATCGCCGAAGGGGGTCAGCCCTACGCCGACATCCGCTACTTCTACGGCCCCGCGGGCGCCTACGCCCTGGGCGGCGCCTTCGCCGTATTCGGCACCAGCTTCACCACCGCCTTCGCCTTCGGCCTCCTGCAGACGGCCGCGATCCTCGCCGCCTTCTACGCGCTGGCACGGCGGCTGCTGACGGTGACGCCGGCGCTGATCGCGACCCTGATCGTCGCCGCAATCGGCTTTTCCGGGACCGCCTTCAACTTCGTCCTCCCCCACACCAACTCCGGCACCCTCGGCCTTCTCTTCCTGCTGCTGATGCTGCTCGCGCTGGCGAGCGACCGCCTCCTGTTCGCCGGCCTCGCCGCCGGGCTCGTCTGCCTAACGCGACCCGAGTACGCGGCGGTTGCCGCCCTCGCGCTGGCCGGCTACCTGCTCGGGGTCGGCCGCCAGCACGGCCTTGCGGCGGCGCTGCGCGCCCTGCCGCGCCTGGCCCTGCCGGCGCTGGCCCTGGCCGGGGTCGTGCTCGGGCTGCTGGCCTCGACGGTCGGTGCCGAGCGGCTCTTCGCCCAGAACCTCTGGCCGGTCGACTTCCTCCGCATCGCCGGCTTCGCCTCGCAGCGCGCCTGGGCGCCACTCGATCTCGAAAGCTTCGCCGCCCTGCTCGCCCGAGCCGGCGTCTACTGCGCCCTGGTCGGCGCCGTCGCCGCCGCCGCCGTGCTCGTCTCCCGCGCCCGCGGCGCCCGCCAGCGCCTGCTCGCGCTGTGGCCACTTGCCGGCGCGGTGGCCCTCCTCCTCATCTGCGACGCCGCCTGGCGACTGCTCGGGCCCTTCGAACCCTCACGTGTCGCGATCGAAGAGGAGACGCGCCACCTGATCATCGGCATGAGCTGGCTGCCGGCACTCGGCTTCGCCGCCTGCGTCCTCCTGGCGGTGCAGCTCTTCCGCGGCCGCCCGGCGCCGATCTCCGGGTCCTGGGGCTTTGACCTCGCGCTCGTCCTCACCGCCGCGGCACTCGGCGCCCGCGCCTACGCCGCGTTCACCGCCGAGGCCTCCTACGCCCCCTACTACGCCCCGCCCCTGGTGCTCCTGCTGGCCGTCGCCCACGATCGGCTCTCGCGGCGCTGGCCGCAGGCGCGCGGCGCCCTGCTGGCGGCACTTGCCGCGGTTGGCATCGGGCTCGCCGCCTACGCCCAGATCGCCCTCTATCGCGACGACGGCACCACCGTCCACACCTCGCGCGGCGACTTCAGGACGACCGCCGCCTCGGCGCCGGCCCTGGCCGGCGCCCTCGCCTACGTCGAAGACCACGCCGCGCCCGGCGAACCGGTCCTGGCCCTGCCGGCCGACTCCGGCTTCAACTTCATGAGCGCACACCCGGCGCCCCTCTATGACGCGATGTTCCTTCCCGGCCTGCTCGACTCGCGGGCGGACGAGGTCGCCGCGATCGCCCGCCTGCGGGCCGAGGGAGTCCGCTACGCCGTCGTCGACAAGCGCCGCTTCGTCGGCTACCGCTACGAACGGTTCGGGGTCGAATACAACCGGCTGCTGGCGCGCTGGATCGAGCGCCACGGGGCCCCGGTCGCGCGCTTTGGCGACGGCAGCTGGGTCGGCGGCACGATCCCCTCGACCTCGTACGCGATCTACCGCATCGGAAGCTGAGGTGGCGGACCCGGTGGCGGCGGCCGACCGGCTCACGGTCGGGATCGTCCCAGCCTCGGCGGCGCGACGCCGGCGGCGTCTGCTGCGGGCGCTCGAGCTGGCCTTCCCGGTCCGCTTCGCGGCCTGCGATGGGGTCCGGCCCCGCGGCCTCGCCGGCCTGCTCTGCATCGGCTCCGACCCCGGGACGGGCGCCGCTGCCGCCAGCGCGGCGGCCGCCGGCCTGCCAACCCTGGCGTTGCAGTGCGAGGAGCCGCCCGAGCCCGGCGCCGCAGCCCCGCTGGTCGCGCAGGAGCTGGCCGCCGGCGAGCTCCTCGACCGGCGCCTGCACGGCGCCGAGCTGCCCGACGGCCGCCTCGCCGCCGCCCTCGCCGCCACCCTGTCGCTCCCCGCCGGCGCCGCGGTCCTCGCCAGCTGCCGCGGCCGCCCGACCTGGGCACGGAGCGGCTCGCTGCACACGGCGCTGCTCGCCCCCGAGGAGCTCGGCGAGACGGAGGCCCTGCGCAACCGGCTCGGCAGGGAGCGCAGCGCGGCGTTGCTGCCGCTGGTCCACTTCCTGCGCGAGCTCACGGCCCCGATCGCCTGGCAGCCGCCGCCGCAGCGGGCCGCGTTCGTCTTCGACGACCCCAACCTGCACTGGCCCTCCTACGGCTTCCTCGACCTCGCCGAGCTCAGCCGCCACGCGCGCGCCCACGGCTACCACGCGGCGTTGGCGATGGTCCCGCTCGACGCCTGGTTCGCCCACCCCGGTGCCCGCCGGGCGTTGCTCGCCAGCGGCGGGGCGATCTCGCTGCTCGTCCACGGCAACGACCACGACGGCGGCGAGTTCGGTCGCGCCGAGACCGAATGGCAGGCGATCCGCCTCGGGGCGCAGGCGCTGCGGCGGGTGAGCAGCTTCGAGAACCGCACCGGGATCCCCGTCGACAGGATCATGGTCCCTCCCCACGAGGCCTGCTCAGAGGCCACCGTGCGCGGTCTCGCCCGCTGTGGCTTCGAGGGGATCTCGATGACCCTCCCCTTCCCCTGGCTGGCCGAGCCTGCCGCGGACTGGCTTGCACGACCGCCGGGATCCGATCCGCTGATCGCCTGGCGACCGTCCGACTTCACCCTCGATCTGCCGCTGCTGCTGCGCCACCCCGTGATCGGCCGCGATCCGGCCGAGCTGCGCCTGCGCGCCTTCCTCGACCAGCCGCTGATCCTCTACGGCCACCACGACGACGTCGGTCCGGGCCTCGACGTCCTCGCCGCAGCGGCAGCCGAAGTCGACGCGATCGCGGCCCCGCGCTGGTGCTCCCTGGGCGAAATCGCCGCCGGCAACTTCGAGACCCGCAGGCGCGGCGAGGGGCTGACGCTGCGTCTGCTCGGCGCCCGCGCCGACCTGATCGTGCCGGACGGGACGAGGACGCTGACGGTCGAGCTGCCGCCCTTCTTCGCCACCCCCGAGCGGCAGCGGCTCGAAATCGACGGCAGCGAGGTTCCGCTCGGCGAGCCGCTGCCGGTCTCCCCCGGCGCCCGCCTGCAACTGCGGCTGCGCTCCCGCCTCGCGGTCGACCCGGCGCAGGTCGCGCCGCCGCCGCGGCGGCGGCTGGCGCTGGCGCGCCGCGTCGCCAGCCAAGGGCGGGACCGGCTGCGACCGCTGGCCGGCCGCTTCGACGGCTGCGCCGATCCGCCCGAGCAGGGTCGGCCTCAACCGGATCCCCGACCCCCCGCCGGCACGCGCTGAGGGTCGGAAGCCAACCCTGCGCGCGCCGGGAGAGGTCGGTCAGGCCACCCTGCCCACCGCGAGCAGGTACTCCATCTCGAACTGCGCTCGGCCAGCGCCGCAGCTCCACTCCTCGCAGAAGCGCTCCAGCGCCGCGTCGAACTCGGCTGCCCGCCCCTGCGACTCGGCGTTCGCCCGGGCGGCGATCGTCGGCCCGTAGCGGGCCTTGAAATGCTCGCCGTATTCGGCGGGACGCTCGAAGGCGGTCACCTCGAGGTCGGCCCGCTCGAGCTCCGCGAACCGGACCCGCCGGCCGAACAGCTCACGCAGGTGCTTCTCCGAGCCCCAGAGCGGCGGCGGCTGGGCGCCCGGCGGCGGCGCCGGCGCGAACGGGCCCATCATCCGGAAGAGGGCGCCGATCATCCCCTCCGGCGTCCAGCTCAGCAGCCCGATCGTGCCGCCCGGGCGGCAGACTCGGACCAGCTCGTCGGCGACGGCCTGGTGGCGAGGCGCGAACATCGCCCCGATCGACGAGATCACCACGTCGAAGGACGCGTCCTCGAAGGGCAGCCGCTCGGCGTCGCCCTCGACCCACCGCAGCTCGACGCCGGCCGCCGCCGCGCGCCGCCTCCCTGCCTCGAACAGCTCGGGGGTGAGGTCGCTGGCAACGACCTCGGCGCCGCGCTCGGCGGCCGGGATCGAGGCGTTGCCGGTGCCGGCGGCGACGTCGAGCACCCGCATGCCCGGCCCGATGCCGCAGGCCTCGACCAGGCGCGGGCCGAGCGGGAGCAGGAAGGTCTCGACCATCGAGGGGTAGTCGCCGGAGGCCCACATCCTGCGGTGGCGGGCCTTCAGCTCGGTATCGGCAATGGTCTCTACGCTCATCATGACTCTCCTTTCCGGCGCCGGGGACGGACGGCGCCTAGTTCTTGATGCAGGTCGCCCAGGCGTACAGCGTGTTGCTGCCGGCGTCGACCATTCCTTCGACCACCCAGGTCCGGTTCGGGTCGGTTTCGCTGGGCGCGCTGGCGATGATCGAGTTGGCCTCCGCGTCGGACCAGGCGTAGCCCCCGGCGATCAGCATCTGGCCCAGCGGGCAGGTGACGGAGCTGTGATTGGGGTTGCCGGCGGTCACCGTGGCCCCGGTGCCGACCGTCGCGACCACGCCCTCCAGCGAGTAGGCGCCGACGCTGTCGAGCGCCATGTCGGAGGCCTGGACCGCTTCGGTCGCGATCTTGGCACTGGTCACCGCGGAGCCGTTGATCTTGTCGGTCTCGACCGCGGAGTCGGCGAGCTTCAGCGTGCCGACCGCGCCGGCGGCGATCTTCGGCGCCGTCACGGCGTTGTCGGCGAGCTCGCCGGCCCCGACCGCCGCCGTCCGCAGCAGCGGGTTCGGGTAGCTGCCGCTCAGGTCGCCGCTCGCCGGTCCGCTGGGCGGCAGGCTGGTCGGGTCCTGCCTGGCCTCGAGCGTGGCGATCCGCTGCTTCAGCTGGCGCAGCTGCTTCCTCACGCCCTGCTGGCCGCCTTCGGCGGCGCCGGCGAAGGCGATCGGCATCACGACCAGCGCCAGCAGCGCGGCGCCGAGCAGGGCGTAGACCGGCTTGGACCGGTTCGCCTTCGTTCCTCTGTATCCGTTCATCGGGTGCTCCTCTCGGTTGGGATTGGAGCGGGGAAACTAGGAAGCGGCGGGCGATCTTTCGTCGCCTTTACCGGCCATCCGGCGAAGATGGCCGGTTCCGGCAAGGGGCCATGCCGGGGGTCGGGTGGCGCTAGATCAGGCCTTCGCGGGCGGCGTAGGCGACCGCCGCAGCGCGGGATGGCAGGCGCAGCTTGGTGCGGACGTTGGCGACGTGGCGGTGCACGGTGTGGGGGCTGACGACGAGCCGCTCGGCGATCTCGGCGTCGCTCATCCCCTGGGCGACGAGCCGCAGGACCTCCTGCTCACGCGGGGTCAACTCGCCGAGCGGCGCCCCGCCATCGGGGCGAGCCGCACCGCCGTCGCCGATCTCCCCCAGCAGGGTCTCGGCCCGCTCGGCGTCGGCCGCCGCGCCGAGCGCGGCAAAGGCCTCGCCCGCCGCCGCGACTTCGGCTTCGGCGGCCTCGCGGCGGCCGAGCCGGGCCAGCGCCCTCGCCAGCGCCAGCCTGCCGAGCGCCGCCTCGTAGGGGGAGGCCGCTTCGACGAAGAGGTCGACGGCGTCCTCCAGCGCGCGCCGTGCCTCCTCCGCTTCCCCCGCCGCCAGCGCCAGCTCGCCGCTGACGAGCCGCCCGCGCCCGGCCAGGTGCGGCGTGCCGAGGCCGCCGATCACGCGGTCGAGCTCGGCGAACGCCGCGCGGGCCTGGTCGAGCTCCCCCTGCCGGGCGCGAGCCCGCACCAGCAGCTCGAGCGCCGGCACCCGGTCCAACGGCGCGCCCGCTCCGATCCGCCGCAGGCTTCGCTCGGCGCTCTCCGCCGCCGCCAGGCCGTCGCCGTCCTCGAGGGCGAGGAAGCCGAGCCCGACGTGCGCGAGCGGATAGGGAAGGGCGCGGCCGAAGAGCTCCCGCGCCTCCTCGCGCCGTCCCTGGCGGGCGCGCAGCGCCGCCAGGCGCACGAGCCCCGCCGGCGCCAGACCCGGCCGGGTCTCTTCCAGCGCGCCGAGCGCGTCGGTCAGCTCCAGCTCCGCCGCCGTCCACTCGCCGCGCGCGGTGAGGACGTTGCCGTAGGAGCTGCGGCAGACGCCGATCACGTGGCGGCCGTTGAGCCGCTCGCCCACCTCCCGCATCGCTTCGCACCACTGCGCGACCCGGCCGAAGTCGCTCACTTTCTCGCAGGCGCCGATCAGGATGCACTGGGCGAAGGCCGGCGACAGCGCCAGTTCGAACTCCTCCCCGGCGGCGAGCGCCGCCGCCTCGTCGAGCCGCAGCATCCCCTCCTCGACCGCGCCCCCGGTCACCAGCGCATCACCCTCCAGCGCCAGCCCGATCGCCTCGAGGTCGGGCACCCCCAGCCGCGAGCCCAGTTCGGCCGCCTCGCGCCCGAGCCGCGCCGCCCGCTCCGTGTCTCCCTCCCCTTTCACCTCGCGGTAGCCGTCGAAGATCAGCAGCCAGCCGTACTCGGCGCAGGGCGGCCCGCCCTCGAGCAAGCGCCGCGCCCGCTCCAGCCACCCGGCCGCGACCGCGTCCTCGCCGCGAAAGTCGAGCGAGTCGTTGGCCAGCCAGACCGCCATCCGCGCGGCCCCGCGCCAGTCGCCCGCCCGGCGATGCGCGCGGTAGGCCCCTTCCCGGTTCGCGAACGTCCTCTCCGCGTCGCCCTGCCACCAGACCGCCCAGCTCAGCCCCTCCAGGGCGCGCGCCGACTCCTCCGCCGCAACCGCCACTTCGAAGTGCTCCCGCGCCTCCTCCCAGGCGCCGCGAGCCAGCGCCGCCTCGCCGTCCGCGCAGGGGTCCCGCTCGACTAGCTCTCCAGACGCCGCCATGTTTCCCGAGCGAGCGTACCGAGGGTCAGCCTGGTACGTGCGACGCCCGGCCCGGCTCGCGCCCCGGCAGCTCCAGACGGGCGGCGACGTCGGCGGCGACGCGTTCGGCGAACGCCATCACCGACTCGCCGTTCAGCAGCTGCGGATAGATCTGCGCATTGCTGGCCAGCGCCAGGCCCTCGACCCCGGGCCAGATCGGCGCCATCCGCAGCGGGCCGCCCTGCATCGTGTGCACCGGCTCGACCAGCCGTGCCCGCTGCACGGTCCAGTCGACCACCTGCCCGCGGTCGAACCCGGGCACGAGCCGCGCCAGGTAGTCGGTGAAGCGCCGGTACAACGACTCCGCGCTCTCGCTCTGCTCGGGCGCTTCGGGGTCGCAGTACTTGGGGATGTAGACGAGGTGGTGGCCGTCGGTGTGCTCGGTGCCGAGCACCTGGGTCGTCTCGACCGCGCTCGTGATCGGCGTCGGCTCGACGATGTTGACCGCGTAATAGGGCAGCAGCGAACGCTTCAGCTTGAGGATCACGCAGACGCAGCCGAGCCAGCGTCGCGGGTAGGGCTCGAGCAGGCGCTGGTGGCGCTCGGGCAGCAGGAAGCGCAAGGCCGGCGGCTGCAGGGTCGGGATCGTCAGGTCGAACTCGAGCGAGTCGCCGTCGAGCTCGACGCCCCTCACCGCCCCCCCGGCATCGGTCGCCAGACCGCTGACCGGGGCGTTGGTGATCGCCTCGACCCCGAGCTCGCGGGCACGGTCGGCGATCGCGTCGACCAGCCTCTGATGACCGCCGAGGACGTGCCCCATCGCCTCGCCGCCGCCGCTCCGCTTCTCGCGGGCGCCCGACATGCGGCGCGTGCGCGCCCAGAGATAGGTCGCCGGCAGGCCCTCGTGGTCGCCGTCGAAGCGCGAGTCGAGCAGCGGGTTCCAGATCCGCTCGACGACGCGGCGCCCGCAGTGGCGGCGCAGCCAGCGTTCGAGCGGCACCCGGTCGAGCCGCTCGGCCGAGCCGCGGAACTGGCACTGGGCGACGAACCAGCCCAGCCGCAGCCGCGAGACGGGGTCCAGCGGCTTGAAGCGGAGCAGGTCGCCGACGCCGTTGAAGTCGTGCATCGCACCGTCGGCGAAGAACCCTGCCCCGACCTGGCGGAAGCGCAGCTGCGAGCCGAGACCGACCTCCTCGGCCATCGCGATCATGTGCCGGTCGGCGGGCGTGATCACGTGGTAGAAGCGGTCGACCTCGTGGCCGCCGAAATCGAAGCTGCCGGCGAGGCCGCCGAGACTCGGGCCGCGCTCCAGCACCGTCACCCTGGCGCCGACCTGGGCCAGGCGCAGGGCGAGGGTCGTGCCGAGCACGCCGCCGCCGATGACGCCGATGCGGGGCGCAGCGCTCATTGGCCAACCTCCCCCTTGTTCTCCTGAGATTGAGAGGCCGACCGAAGGGAGGCCGTCGAAGATCCCCGGGGAACGCATAGAGCCAACCGCC
>JBEHWY010000089.1:0-15466 GCA_048498975.1 Actinomycetota bacterium
CTGTGGGTGCGCCGGGCCGCCCGCCGCTGGATCAACCGCGTCCGGAGAGCAGGCGCAGCGAGAGATCGGCGGTGTCCGCCGCCCAGGTGTCGTAATCGGAGGGGGCCTCGTCGAGGACCGCGACCGGAATCCGCCAGGTCTCGCCGGCGCTGCGGACGAGCTCGGCGCCGGCGTCGAGCAGGGCGCGGTCGACCGTGCCGGTCGCCTCGTAGACGAACCCGCGCACGGGCGTGTCGACCAGTTTCTCCAGCAGGCTGCCGAGGCGGGGGCCGTGGATCGCCTCGACCTCCTCCAGCGGACCGTTCGCCGAGCCGAGCAGGTAGTGGACGACGGCGACGTCGCCGACCAGGTCGAGCAGGGTTCCGGGCCGCTCGGGATCGGCCTCGGCGGCCTCCAGACCGGCGGCCTCGATCGCCGCCAGGCCCTCCGCGCGGCGGCTCGTGCCGCGCACGGCCCAGCCGGCCGCCGCCAGCCGCTCGCCGAGGAGCCGGCCGCGGCAGCCGCAGCCGACTATCAGCGCGCGAGCCACGCCGCGGGACTCTACGCGGCGCGCTCTTTGGCGGCGCGGCGCTCTTCGGCCCGCGCCCGCAGCGCTTCGAGCTGCTGGCGCTGCTTGGGCTCGGCGCCCGGGCCGGGCCGCGCGATCAGCTCGCCCGGCTTCACCGGCTCGCCGCAGGCCGCGCAGGTCGGGACCATCTCGTAGACGTGACCGCAGGTCGTGTGCACGGTCTCCACCGGCGGGCCGGCGGGGCCGGCGGTGTAGCGGTCGCCCCACTGGCGCAGCGCCTGCAGCACCGGCTGCAGGTCGCGGCCCTTCTCGGTCAGCCGGTACTCGAAGCGCTCGGGGTGCTCGCTGTAGCGACGGCGTTCGACGATGCCCTCCTCGACCAGCGTCGCCAGCCGCTGGCTGAGCACGTTGGAGGCGATGCCGAGCGACTCCTGGAACTCCTCGAAGCGCCGCCGCCCGAGGAACAGGTCGCGCAGCACGAGCAGGGCCCAGCGCTCGCCGAGGACGGAGAGCGGGCGGGCGATCGAACAGTTGAGATCGGCGAAGGACTTGATCGGCATAGGGCCAGTCTAGCCCTTCGCTTTCTTTTTGCAAGTTACTTCTGCTAGGGTCACTTGCGAAATGCAAGCGAGTGAATTGGAGCGGTGATGGCGCAGCGCTGGAAAGTCCTCTTGATCGTCTCCTTCGGGCTCTTCATGTCGAGCCTCGACCTGTTCATCGTCAACATCGCCTTCCCCGACCTGGCGAAGTCGTTCGACGGCGCCTCGCTGCCGAGCCTCTCCTGGGTCCTCAACGCCTACGCGATCGTCTTCGCGGCGCTGCTCGTCCCCGCCGGCCGGATCGCCGACCGGGTCGGCCGCAAGCGCGTCTTCGTCACCGGCCTGCTGACCTTCTCCGCCGCCTCCGCCCTCTGCGCGGCGGCGCCGTCGATCCCCTTCCTGGTCGCCGCCCGCGTCCTGCAGGCAGCCGGCGGGGCGATGATGCTGCCGACCACGCTGGGCCTGATCCTGCCCGCCTTCCCGGTCGAGCAGCGAGCCCTGGCGATCGGCATCTGGTCGGCGATCAGCGGCGTCGCCGCCGCCCTCGGCCCGCCCGTCGGCGGCCTCCTCGTCCAGCTCAGCTGGCACTGGATCTTCCTCGTCAACGTGCCGATCGGGGTGATCACGGCCGTCTTCGCCGTCCGCGTCCTCGACGAGGTGCGCGCCCCCGAGGACGGCCGCCCCGACCTGCTCGGCGCCGGGCTGCTCACCCTCGGCATCGCGCTGCTGACCCTCGGCATCGTCAAGGGGCCCGGCTGGGGCTGGGGCGACCCCCGCGCCCTCGCCTCCTTCGTCGGCGCCGCGGCGCTGGTCGCCGCCTTCCTCTGGCGCTCCGCCCGCCACCACGCGCCGGTGATCGAGCTGCCGCTGCTGCGGGTGCGCTCCTTCGCCCTCGCCAGCCTCGCCACCCTCGTCTTCTTCGGCGGCTTCGGCGCGATGCTGCTCGGCGGCGTCCTGCTGCTGACCGAACTGTGGGGCTTCTCGGCGCTGAGCGCCGGCTTCGCCCTCTCCCCCGGCCCGCTGATGGCCGCCGCCTTCGCGATCCCCTCCGGCCGCCTCGGCGGCCGCATCGGCCAGCGCCCGCTCGCCGTCGCCGGCGGCATCGCCTTCGCCGCCAGCTTCGCCTGGCTGCTGGCGACCGTCAGCGCCACGCCCGAATACGCCAGCACCTTCCTCCCCGGCTTCATGCTCGGCGGCGCCGGCGTCGGCATGGCGCTGGGGACGCTGCCCGCGGCGGCGGCGAGCGAGCTGCCGCCGAGCCGCTTCGCCACCGGCACCGCCGTCTTCAGCATGGCGCGCCAGCTCGGCACGGCGATCGGCGTCGCCGTCCTCGTCGCCCTGCTCAACGACTCGGTCGGCGGCGACCTGCTCGCCGGACTGCGCCGCGGTTGGTGGTTCTGCCTCGCCGCCGGCCTCGGCAGTGCCGTCATCTCCTCCGGCCTGCGCCCCGCCCGGGCGCACGCCACCGAAAGCGAACCCGCTACTCAGGCCGAAACGGCCCCCGCCCGCGCAGCCTGAGGCGCTCGTCCTCGGCGACTCCCGCGTGCAGATCGTCCTCGGTCAACTCCGGGGCGCCGCGCCGACGGCGCAACTCGTTCTGCGCCTCGAGCATCTGCCGTACGTCGTCGATCTCGTTCTGCACCTCGACCTCGGGCGAGCGGGTCGGGTGCCAGTCGACGAGGTCGGCCGAGCTGCCCGGGTAGAGGCGGCCGACGAGCACGAGGGCACCGACGACGAAGGCCAGAACTCCCACAGTTCCCAGCACGTACAGCACCCAGACAGGGTAGCCTCGCCCCGTGAGCACGGGGTTTGAAGAGCTGGCCAGCGTCGACGGGAGGATCAGCGCCACGGCCGAGGCGACGATCGGCCTCAAGGACGACGGCCTCTACCGCGGCGACGGCGTCTTCGAGGTGATCCGGCTTTACCACGGCCGCCCCTTCGCGCTCGGCGACCACCTCGACCGGATGGGACGCTCGGCCGCCTCGATCGACCTCTACTTCGACCGCGCCGCGATCGAGGCCGAGGTCGTAGCGCTGCTCGAGCGCGCCGGCCGGGTCGACGGCCAGCTGCGACTGATCGTCACCCGCGGCGGCCGCCGCATCGCCGTCACCGAGCCCGCCCCCGCCCACCCCGAGACGGTGCGGCTGGCGACGGTCGAGTACTCGCCGACGGTGATCCTCAACGGCGTCAAGTCGCTCTCCTACGCCGCCAACATGCAGGCGACGCGAATCGCGAAGGCGCGCGGCGCCGACGAGGCGGTGCTGGTGCGGCCCGAGGGGTTCGTGCTCGAGCCGCCGACCTCGACGATCTTCTGGGTCTCGCCCGAAGGCGAGCTGCGCACGCCGGCGCTCAGCGACGGCGTGCTCGAATCGATCACCCGCGACCGCCTGGTCCGGGCGCTGCACGTCGAACAGGGCAGCTTCCACATCGACGACCTGCGCGCCGCCGGCGAGGCCTTCCTCGCCTCGACCGTGCGCGAGGTCCAGGCGGTGGCGGCGATCGACGGCACCGCGCTGCCGGCCGCCCCCGGGCCACGCACCCGCGAAGCGAAGGAGGCATTCGCGGCGACCCTGGAGCGGGAGCTGGACGAGCTTTGAGGCCCGCCTAGGGCGGGAGAGAGAAAGGGAGGGGCAGGGCAGTGGATTTCCAGTTGAGTGACGAGCAGAAGCTGATCGCCGAGTCGGCGCGCGAATTCGCCGACCGCGAGATCGTGCCGCGGGCGCGCGACAACGACCGCGCCGGGCGCTTCGACCGCGAGCTGGCGAGCAAGATGGGCGAGGTCGGCTACCTCGGCGCCCCGGTCGCCGAGGAGTACGGCGGCCGCAGCCTCGACTACATCGGCTACGGCCTGATCGTCGAGCAGATCGGCCGCGCCGATTCCTCCGCCCGCACCGTCGTCTCGGTCCAGACCTCGCTGGTCGCCGGCTCGATCGAGCGCTGGGGCAGCGAGGAGCAAAAGCGCCACTGGCTGCCGCGCCTGTGCTCCGGCGAGGCGCTCGGCTGCTTCGGGCTGACCGAGCCCGACACCGGCTCCGACGCCGCCAACCTGCGCACGCGGGCGACGAAGACCGACTCCGGCTGGTCGATCAGCGGCCAGAAGATGTGGATCTCGCTCGCCAACTTCGCCGAGGTGGCGCTGATCTTCGCCCAGACCGACCCCGAGCGCAAGCACCGCGGCCTCGCCTGCTTCCTCGTCCCGACCGCGAGCGAGGGCTTCACCACCCAGGAGATCCACGGCAAGCTCGGCCTGCGCTCCTCCGACACGGCCGAGATCTCACTCGACTCGGTCGAGGTCCCCGACGACGCCATGCTGGGCGAGGTCGGCGACGGCTTCAAGGTGGCGATGAGCGCCCTCGACAGCGGCCGCTACAGCGTCGCCGCCGGCTGCGTCGGGATCTGCGAAGGCTGCGTCGAGGCCTCGGTCGCCTACTCGACCGAGCGCAAGCAGTTCGGCGTCCCCCTCGCCCGCTTCCAGCTGGTGCAGGAGATGATCGCCGACATGATCCTCAAGCGCGACGCGAGCCGGATGCTGGTCCTGCGCGCGGGCCTGCTGAAGGACGAAGGCAAGCCGAACACGATGGAGACCTCGGTCGCCAAGCTCTTCGCGACCGAGGCGGCGGTCGAATGCGCGAACCTGGCGATCCAGGTCCACGGCGGCTCCGGCTACGTCGACGACTACCCGGTCGAGCGCTACCTGCGCGACGCCCGCGTCACCACCCTCTACGAGGGCACCTCGCAGATCCAGAAGCTGATCATCGGCCGCCTGGCGACGGGAGTGAACGCGATGCTGCCCTTCGAGGAAAGCTGAGCCATGCCCGCCCTGGTCGAGGCCGCGATCGACGCGCCCGGCGTCGGCCTGGTCCGGCTCGACAGCCCGCAGACGCGCAACGCGCTCTCCCTCGACATGCGCGAGCAGCTGGCGGCGGCGCTGGCGGACTTCGACGCCGACCGGGAGGTGCGCTGCATCGTCATCGCCGGCTCCGACAAGGTCTTCGCCGCCGGCGCCGACATCAAGGCGATGGCGGCGCTGGCGCCGGGTGAGCCAGCGACCCCCGACGGCGGCCTCTTCTGGCGGCGGCTGGCGGCGATCGAGACGCCGCTGATCGCCGCCGTCTGCGGCTACGCGCTCGGCGGCGGCTGCGAGTTGGCCCTGGCCTGCGACATGATCGTCGCCGACGACGGCGCCCGCTTCGGCCAGCCGGAGATCACGCTCGGGATCATCCCCGGCGGCGGCGGGACGCAGCGGCTGACGCGGACGATCGGCAAGCAGCGGGCGATGGAGCACGTCCTCACCGGCCGCCTCTTCGACGCCGAGACCGCCCACGCCTGGGGCCTCGTCAACCAGGTCGTGCGCGAGGGCCGCTGGCTGGTGGAGGCGCTGGCGCTGGCCCACCGCGTCGCCGAGCGAGCGCCGCTTGCGTCGAAGCTGGCGAAGCAGGCCGTGCTCGCCGCCGAGGCCGGGATCGACGAGGGCCTGGCCGCCGAGCGCGCCCTGTTCGAGCAGGCGATGGCGACCGAGGACAGGGTCGAGGGGATGCAGGCCTTCCTCGAGAAACGCGAGCCCCGCTTCCAGGGACGATGAGCATCGAGCGCATCGGCGTCCTCGGCGGCGGCACGATGGGCACCGGCATCGCCCAGGTCGCCGCCCTCGGCGGCTTTCAGACCAGCATCTTCGACGTCCTCCCCGCCGCCGCCCAGGGCAGCGCCGTCCGCGTCGGCGAAGCCCTCGCCAACGGCGTCGACCGCGGCCGCTGGACCGAAATCGAAGCCGAGCAGGCGGCCTGCCGCGTCGCCCCGGTCGAGCGGATCGAGGAGCTGGCCGGCTGCGAGCTGCTGATCGAGGCGGCCCCCGAGGACGTCGCGCTGAAGCAGGCCCTGTTCAGCGAAGCGGCGGCGGCCTGCGGTCCGGAGACGGTGCTGGCAACCAACACCTCCTCGCTGCGCGTCGCCGACATCGCCGTCGGCGTCCCCGGTCCCGAGCGGCTGGTCGGCATGCACTTCTTCAACCCGCCGGCGCTGATGAAGCTGGTCGAGATCGTCGCCACCCCGGATTCCTCCGAGGCGGCGCTGGCGGCGGCGACCGAGGTCGCCGAGCGGATGCGCCGCACGCCGATCCGCGCCAAGGACAGCCCCGGCTTCGTCGCCAACCGCCTCTCGCGGCCCTTCTTCCTCGAGTCGCTGCGGATGCTCGGCGACGGGGTCGCCGGCGCGGCCACGATCGACCGCGCCGTGCGCGGCGCCGGCTTCCGCATGGGCCCGTTCGAGCTGATCGACCTGATCGGCCTCGACGTCAACCTCGAAATCGCCCGCTCCTTCTACCGCCAGGGCGGGGAGCCCGAGCGCTGGAGCCCGAGCCCGATCCAACAGCGGCTGGTCGAGGAGGGCAAGCTCGGCCGCAAGAGCGGCGAGGGCTACTACTCCTACCCGCGCCCCGAACAGCCCGAGGCGGCCGGCGAGCCCCCCGCCGAGATCCTCCCCCGCCTTTACGCCCAGATCGCCAACGAGGCGGCCTTCGCCCGCGAAGAGGAGGTCGCCTCCGACGAGGACATCGAGACGGCGATGCGGCTCGGCTTCAACTGGCCGCGCGGCCCGCTCGCGATCACCGCCGAGCTCGGCCCCGCCCGCGCCGTCGAGCTGCTCGAAGCGCTGCGCGCCGAGCACGGCGAGGCCTACCGCCCAGCGCCACTGCTGGCTACCGAAGCGGAGGGCGAGGCGGGATGAGCGAGCGCAAGCCGGCCACCGAGCTGACCGCGCAGCGCAACCGCGAAGCGCTGGCCGAGCTGCCCTTCGCCGACGAGGAGGACTTCGCCGAGGCGAGCCGCGGCCTGGTGGCGCCGTTCGAGCCGGCGACGGTGACCGGCGAGCGCGGCAACACGATCTGGGACCTCGAGTCCTACGACTTCCTCGCCGGCGAGCGCCCCGACACCGCCCACCCAAGCCTCTGGCGCCAGAGCGTCCTCAACCGCATCGCCGGCCTGTTCGAGATCGCGCCCGGCTTTTACCAGCTGCGCGGCTTCGACCTCTCCAACATGCACGTCGTCGAGGGCGAGGAGGGGATCGTCGTCATCGACCCGCTGATCTCGGCCGAGACCGCGGCGGCGGCGCTGGCCCTCTACCGCGAACACCGCGGCGAGCGCCCGGTCACCGGCCTGATCTACACCCACAGCCACATCGACCATTTCGGCGGCGCCAAGGGAATCGTCTCCGCCGAGGAGGTCGCCGAGCGCCGGATCCCGGTCCTCGCCCCGGCCGGCTTCACCCACCACGCCGTCGCCGAGAACGTCTTCGCCGGGACCGCGATGGGGCGCCGCGCCGCCTACATGTACGGGGCGAAGCTGCGGCGCGGGCCCGACGGGCAGATCGGCTCGGGCCTCGGGCAGACGACCTCGCTCGGCACGGTGACGCTGATCCCGCCCAACCTCGACGTCACCGAGACCGGCCAGATCGAGACCGTCGACGGCGTCCGCATGGTCTTCCAGCTGACGCCCGGCACCGAGGCGCCGGCGGAGATGAACTTCCACTTCCCCGAGCACCGCGTCCTCTGCATCGCCGAGAACGCGACCGCGACGATGCACAACGTCCTCACCCTGCGCGGGGCGCTGGTCCGCGACCCGCACGTCTGGGCGCACTACCTGAACGAGTCGATCGAGCTCTTCGGCGAGGACACCGACGTCCTGTTCGCCGGCCACCACTGGCCGCGCTGGGGCCGCGAGCGAATCGTCGACTACCTGAAGAAGCAGCGCGACCTCTACGCCTACCTGCACGACCAGACCCTGCGCCTGCTGAACAAGGGCCTGACCGGGCGCGAGATCGCCGAGACCCTGGAGCTGCCGCCGCAGCTCGCCCGCGAGTGGCACTGCCGCGGCTACTACGGCTCGGTCAGCCACAACGTCAAGGCCGTCTACCAGCGCTACATGGGCTGGTTCGACGGCAACCCCGCCCACCTCTGGGAGCACCCGCCGGTCGAGTCGGCGCGCCGCTACGTCGAGTTCATGGGCGGCGCCGAGGCGGTGCTGGAGCGGGCCCAGCGCAACTTCGAGCAGGGCGACTACCGCTGGGTCGCCGAGGTCGTCAACCACGTCGTCTTCGCCGAGCCCGACAACGCAGCGGCCCGCGAGCTGCAGGCCGAGGCGCTCGAGCAGATCGGCTACGGCGCCGAGAACGCGACCTGGCGCAACTTCTTCCTGATGGGAGCGCAGGAGCTGCGCGAGGGCGTCGCCGGCACCCCGACCGCCTCCGCCCCGCCCGACGTCCTCGCCGCGCTCAGCGTCGAGCAGATCCTCGACGCGATGGCGATCCGCCTCGACGGACCGCGCGCGGCGGAGAAACGGCTGACGATCAACTGGGAGGTGACCGACCCCGACGAGGTCCACCTGATCGAAGTCGAGAACGGCGTCCTCAACCACCGCGCCGACCGCCGCCACCCCGAGGCCGACGCGACGCTGACGATCGAGCGCCAAGCCCTGAACGAGATGCTCGCCAAAACCGCCGACGTCGGCGAACTCGCCGGCTCCGGCCGGCTCCGCATCGAGGGCGACCCGATGGCGATCGGCACCCTGCTCGGTCTGCTCGACGACCCCGACCCGGGCTTCGCGATCGTCACGCCCTAGAGAGCGCGGTCCGTGTCGAGTTTGTCAACCAGAGGTTGACCAACTCGACACGGCATGGGCCACGTCCCCGTCGTGACGGGTGCCTCAGGCGCTGAGCTCCGCCGGCTCGCCGCCGGGGAACCAGTGGGCCTCGACCGGGGGCGCGCTGTCGCGCAGGTAGCGCTCGGCGTCGAGGGCGCCCATGCAGCCGGTGCCGGCGGCGGTGACCGCCTGGCGGTAGGTGTGGTCGACGACGTCGCCGACGGCGAAGACGCCGCCGAGGTTGGTCCGGGTCGAGCCGGCCTCGGTGACGATGTAGCCGTCCTCGTCGGTGTCGACCTGGCCGGCGACGACCTCCGAGCGCGGCACGTGGCCGATCGCGACGAAGGCGCCGGTCGCCTCGATCTCCTCCTCGGCGCCGGTCTCGGCGTTGCGGAGGCGGATCTTGGCCAGTTTCCCGTCCTCGCCGGCGACGAACTCCTCCGGGATGAACGGGGTCTTGGTGTCGATGTTGTCCTTCTCCAGGGCGCGGTCGCGCATGATCTTCGAGGCGCGGAACTCGTCGCGGCGGTTGACGATCGTCAGCTCGTCGGCGAACTTGGAGATGAAGATCGAGTCCTCCATCGCCGAGTCGCCGCCGCCGACGACGATCACCCGGTGGCCTTTGAAGAAGGCGCCGTCGCAGACGCCGCAGGTGGAGACGCCACGGCCGCCGAGCTCCATCTCGCCGGGGATGCCGAGCCGTTTGGGCTCCGCCCCCATCGCCAGGATCACGGTCTTGGCGCGGTGCTCCTCGTCGCCGAGGAAGACCTTCTGGATGCCGCCGTCGGAGAGCTCGACGCGGTCGACGTCGTCGGTGACGAAGCGGGTGCCGAAGCGCTCGGCCTGGGCGCGGAACTGGGCCATCATCTCCGGGCCCATGACCCCCTCGGGGAAGCCGGGGTAGTTCTCGACGTCGGTCGTGTTCTGCAGCTGGCCGCCCCACTGGAAGCCCTCGAAGACGAGCGGCTCGAGGTTGGCGCGGGCGGTGTAAAGCGCAGCCGTATAGCCGGCCGGCCCGCCGCCGACGATGATCACGTTCTCGACTTTCTTCTTCTCACTCATCTCCGTCACCGTTCTCGAAGGCTAATACTTTACTTTTTATAGTAGCTCTCCCGGCCACCGAGGGCAATCACCCCACCGCCGGCTCGTACTCCGATGTGGCGCCGTCGTTGCGGTCGATCGGCAGGCCCTCGCCTTCCCAGCGGTGCACCGTTTTGCGCAGCTGGAAGAAGGCGACGATACCCGGCGGGATCGGCATCCAGAAGCTGACCAGGCGGAAGATCAGAATCGCCGGGAAGACGGTCTCCTCGGGGATGCCGAAGAGGACGAAGGCGCCGATCATGCCGGCGTCGACCGCACCGACCCCCGCCGGCGCCAGCGGGAAGAGGTTGGCGACCATGCCGAGGAAGTAGCCCTGGACGACGACGGCGAGCGGGACGTGGACGCCGAAGGCGTGGAAGGAGGCCCAGAGCACGCCGATGCTCGCCGCCCAGAAGCCGGCGGCGCCGACCACGGCGAGCCCCCCCGTCGACGGGTGCGTGAAGAGGTGCATCGCGAAGCGGAACCCCTCGCCCAGCGTCGCCGGCACTTTGGCGGCGGTGCGGACGAAGCTGCGCGCTTTCTCGCCGCGCGCGTAGGGCATCGCGCGTTTTTCGACGTCGGCCGGGATCAGCGCGATCAGCACGCCGAGCACCAGCAGCACGCCCGCGATCGCGGCGGGGATGATCGTCAGCTCGACCGAGCTGTCGCCGTTGACGACGCCGGTTCGCAAGAGAATCCCGCAGGCGATCAGCGCCAGCGGGTAGAAGGCGTAGTGGAGGCTGATGAAGGCGACCATGCGGCGAGCGACGTCGCGGCGCCGCATCCCGGCTTTGCGCAGTGCCCAGTAGGTGAGCGCGACGCCGCCGGCGCCGCCGGCCGAGAACAGCAGCGTCGCCGCCACCCCAGCCATGTTGATCTCGTAGGTCTCGAGCCAGGTGAGGCGCAGCGCCTCGCCGCCGACGACGGCTTTGAAGAGGGCGATGTAGGTCGCGTAGGCGACGATGTTGAAGCCGATCGCGATCGCGATCCAGACCGGGTCGGCGTCGCCGAGCTTGCTCATCGCGTCGCCGAGCCCGACCAGCTTCGGGAAGAGGAAATAGATCCCGACGAGCAGTATGAGGACGACGAGCAGCGTCTGGATCAGGCGGCGGGTAGTGAGAAGCGGGAGTTCGGCGGTCCCGTTGCCGTTCGCCGGGTCTTGCTGAGACACGTTTGCGAACGCTACCCGCTGGCGAACCTCTCCAAGCGGGCAAGGGCCTCGCCGGCCCTCAGCGCCAGCGGTTCGGAGCGCGGCTCCGCCCAGCGCACGGCGCCGACCAGGGCGGCACCGGCGAGCAGGTCGGTGACGTAGTGCTCGCCGAGATAGACGAGGGCGAAGCCGAGCTTGGCCGCGTAGGCAAGGCCGAGGACTCCCTCCCCCCGGCTCGCCTCGGCCAGCGAGAGGCCGGCGGCGAGCGAGGTGGCGAAGTGCAGCGAGGGCATCGCCGCCCAGGGGTTGCCGCCCAGCGCCCCGTACATCCGCGGCCAGGCCGAGCGCCAGGTCCCTTCGCCGACCTCGACCATGATCCGCCGCACCTCTTCCTCGGTCAGGCCCTGCTCGGAGGCCCACCAGGGCGGCGCCGTCGGCACCGCGAAGTAGACGGCGCAGCCGAGGTCGAAGACGGCGGCGAGCTGGCGGGCGGCGCGCGGGAAGTGCTCGGGGTGGCGGACGAGGATCACGGCAAGCGCCACGTAGGGCTCGAGGAACCAGAGCCAATGGACCCAGGCGAGGACGCGGTCGAGGTGGCGGATGCCCGGCAGGCGGGCGAGACCGCGTTGCAGGCGCGCGCCCGGCAGGGCGCCGGCGCCGAGCAGGCGGTCGCTGACGATCGGGTAGCGGGCGCGCAGGCGCCGCCGCGCCCGCTCCTCGTCGTCGAAGGGGATCTCGTGGGCCATCGTGAAGGCCCACATCTGCATCGCGAACATGGCGACGTCGCGCTTGCGCGTGCGCGGCGCCAGCACCGCCACCGCGAAGGGGCCGGCGGCGCAGGCGGCGACCGTCACCGGAGGCGGGATCCGCAGCCGCTTGCGCAGCAGCGGCACCGCGAAGGCGGCACCGAGGGCGGCGCCGGCGCCTGCCCGGACCGCGAGTCGCAGCGCGGGTGATGGCCGGGTCCGCCGCTTCATCGGTCGGCGAGTATAGGTCGGCCACAGGGACCGGGAGCCGCGGCGCCGCCCCGCGTGAATAGAATGGCCGCGCTTTGGCGCCGCACTCCCCTGCCACGGACCAGATCGACACCCTCGTATGGATCGGCTTCATCGCCGCCGCCATCGTCGTGGTCGCGATCAACCTCGCGCTCTTCTACGCCGTCCGCCGCTACCGGCGTGAGCGCGGCGCCGCCCCGCGTCAGGTCTCGGGCGGCCGCGGCGTCCAGTTCAGGGTCGCCGGCGCCCTCACGATCTTCGCCGTCGTTCTCTTCGTCCTCGGCATCGTCCTCACCGACAAGGCCCGCGAAACGCCGGCCACCGGCTCTTCCGGCCTCGCCTCGCTGAAGAGCGCGCCGCTGGAGATCGAAGCGACCGGCCAGCAGTGGCTGTGGCGCTACAGCTACCCGAACGGGGCCTTCAGCTACTACAAGCTCGTCGTCCCGGTCGACACCCTGGTCAAGCTGAAGCTGACCTCGACCGACGTCGTCCACACCTGGAACGTCCCCGACCTCGCCGCCAAGCACGACGCCGTGCCCGGCAAGACCGGCTGGATCGTCTTCCGCGCCGACGACGAGGGCTCCTTCACCGGCGACGCCGCGACCCTCTCCGGCCAGGCCTACGCGGCGATGCGGACCGAAGTCGAGGTCGTCTCGCCGAGCGAATACGAAAGCTTCGTCAAGCAGCAGAAAGCCGACATCGAGGCCGCCCAGGACCGGGTCGTGGGCCTGATTGAAAACGGAGAAGTGCCATGAGCGACTCGCCGCGCCCCGAGCTGGTCGTCGACGGCTTCCCGCGCAAGCGCGCGCGCTGGATCGAGCTGGCGACGAGCGGTGACCACAAGGACATCGGCCGGATCCTGATCACCGGCGCGGCCGGCTTCCTCTTCATCGCCGTCGTCGAGTTCCTGCTGATGCGGCTGCAGCTGGCGATCCCGGAGAACAAGTTCCTCACCCCCGTCGCCTTCAACCGCATGCTCTCTCTATACGGGGGCACCGCGATCTTCTTCTTCGCTCTGCCGCTGGCGATCGGCCTCGCCTACTACGTGGCGCCGCTGCAGATCGGCTCGCGCGGCACGGCGCTGCCGCGCCTCGGGCAGATCGGCCTGGCGCTGTGGGTCGGCGGCGCCGCCGTCCTCTACGCCGGCTTCATGTTCACCCCGAGCGAGGCCGGCATCAACCCGCTGGCGCCGCTGACCGAGGAGGCCTTCCTCTCCAACAACGGCGTCGACGCCTGGGTCACCTCGGTCGGCCTGGCGACGCTCGGCTTCGTCCTGATCTCGATCGACCTGCTGACCACCCTGCGCAACCTGCGGGCGCCGGGGATGGCCTGGCGCCGCACCCCGATCTTCTCCTGGGGCGCCACCGTCGGCTCCTGGCTGATGGTCGTCGTCGGCCCCGTCTTCCTCGCGGCGCTGACGATGCTGATGATCGACCGCCACTACGAAGGCATCTTCTTCGCCGACGGCTCTGGCGGCGCGCCGCTGCTCTGGCAGCACCTGAGCTGGATCTTCTTCTCCGGCGCCTACATGCTGATCCTGATCTTCGCCCTCGGCGCAGTCGCCGAAATCGTCTCCGTCTTCTCCGGCAAACCGCTGTTCAACCGCAACGCGGTGATGGTCTCGCTGGCCGCGATCGCCGTGCTCGGCACGCTGGCCTGGCTGCAGAACATGATGACCGCGCCGATCGGCGTCGGCTGGATGTACTTCGCGATGCTGATGTCGCTGGCGCTGATCGTGCCCTTCGGCCTCGTCATCTTCAACCTGATCGCGACGATGGTCGGCGGCGTGCTCGAGCTGCGGGCGCCGCTGCTGTGGGCGGTCGGCGCGATCTCATTGATCTCGATCGGACTCGCCGGCGAGATCCAGCAGTCGCTGGTCGCCGCCGCCTGGGACCTGAAGAACACGACCGACGCGACCGCGGCGACTCACTTCGCGCTCGTCGGCGGCGCCGTCTTCGGCGGCTTCGCCGCGCTGCACTACTGGTTCCCGAAGATGACCGGCCGCACGATGGGCGAGACCCTCGGCCGCTTCTCCTTCTGGACGACCGTCGTCGGCGTCCTCGTCACCTTCGTGCCGCTGGCCCTGGCCGGCTACAACGAGGGCCAGGTGATCGACGCCTACAAGTTCTACGGCGGCACCGGCGTCGACACCTACAACCTCCTCGCCACGATCGGCGCCTTCGTCCTCGCCGCCGGCATCGTGATGACGCTGATCAACGCGATCCAGAGCCGGGTCAACGGCCCCGAGGCCGGTCACGACCCCTGGGGCGGCGACACGCTCGAGTGGTTCACCCTCTCGCCGCCGGATCCGCACAACTTCGACGTCCTGCCCGACGTCCGCAGCGCCCGGCCGATGCGCGACATCCGCGACGCGATCGCCAACCGCACCGCCAGCGCCGAGCTGCCGACTCCTGAGTCGCAGCCGGTAGCCTGAGCGGCATGGATGCCGGCGCGCGCACCGCGCCCAGCCCGGCCGCGGTAGCCCCCCGCTCCGCCGCCTCTCAGCTCTTCCGCGACTACCTGACGCTGACCAAGCCGAAGGTGCAGTCGCTGCTGCTCTTCACCACGGTGACGACGATGTACATCGCCGGCGACCCCTCGCTGCAGCTGATCCTCCTCACCTGCCTCGGCGGCGCCCTCTCCGCCGGTGGCGCCGGCGCCGTCAACCATGCCGTCGACCGCGACGTCGACCGAATGATGGCCCGCACCGCCGACCGCCCGGTCGCCTCCGGCCGCGTCTCCCCCCAGGCCGCGATCGCCTTCGGCGCCGCGCTCGGCGCCGCCTCCTTCCTGCTGCTGGCGCTGACCGTCAACCCGCTGGCGGCGGCGCTCTCGCTCTCGGGCTTCCTCGGCTACGTCTTCCTCTACACGCTGTGGCTGAAGCGCCGCACCTGGCAGAACATCGTCTGGGGCGGCGCCGCCGGCGCGGTGCCGCCGCTGGTCGCCTGGGCGGCCGTCACCGGCGGCCTCGACGGCATGGCCTTCTACCTCTTCGCGATCGTCTTCTTCTGGACCCCGCCCCACTTCTGGGCGCTCTCGATCCTGATGAAGAACGACTACGAGAAGGCCTCGATCCCGATGCTCCCGGTCGTCCGCGGCGAGGAGGAGACGCGGCGCCAGATCCTCCTCTACACCGTCCTCCTCTACGCCGTCACCCAGCTGCCCTTCTGCGCCGGCGGCCTCGGCGTCGCCTACCTGGTCCCCTCGATGCTGCTCGGCGCCGCCTTCATCTACTGCTCGGTCAAACTCCTCCGCACCGCCGACCGCCGCTGGGCCCTGCGGACGTACCTCTTCTCACTGGCGTATCTGGCGCTGCTGTTCCTCTCGATGGCCATCGCGGCCAACGTCTGAGGCGCGGAAGAAGGCAAGGTCCCGGCGCGCCCGGGACGTGGGCGTGCCGGGGAGGGTGCTCGCCACCCTCCGTGGGCAGGTAGGGCGGCGAGCACCCTCCCCTCCCCAGGCAAGGCGTGCGAATCGCATGCGCGCGGATCCCGTGGTTCCTTTGTTGCCCCGGGCGCAAAAAAGGAAACACGGGGTGAGTGGGGCGGATTCCTTCCACTCGC
>JBEHWY010000090.1:0-15172 GCA_048498975.1 Actinomycetota bacterium
GCTCGCCGCCCTACCTGCCCAGAGAGGGTGGCGAGCACCCTCCCCGGCACGCCCCGCAGCGGGACCGCCCGGCTAAACCGCCTGCTCCCTCGGCACATAGCGGCTGTGCAGCATCAGCACGTTGCCGTCGGGGTCGCGGAAGTGGGCCATGTGGCAGACGCCGCTGTCCATCGTCTCGGCGGCGAACTCGACGCCGCGCGCTTCCAGCTCGGCGCGGGTGGCGGCGACGTCGGCGACGTGCAGCGCGACCGGGTGGGTGTGGGGCGCGAACTCGATCCCGAAGGCGCTCGATTCGAGCACGGCGATGGTCAGCGAGCCGGTCTCGAACTCCATCCCCGGCATCTCGCCGTAGCGGATCGACTTCTCCAGCCCCAGCGTCTCGCCGTAGAACTCGATCGCGCGCTCGAAGTCCTGCGTCGGCAGGGTGATGAAGTCGACGCCGTCGATCGGGTTCGTCAGGTCCGCCATCGCCCCACACTACCCCGCGTGTCGACTTTGTTCACCCCCCGTGGCCAAAGTCGACAGGCCTCACGCCGAGGTCGGCGCCGCCTCTTCTTTGTCGGCGTCTTCTTGCGCCTGGCGCATCAGGCCGCGCCAGTCGGCGGTGCGGAAGACGAGCAGGATCGCGACGAAGCCGAGTACGACCGACCAGGCCGCCATCGCGATCTGGGTGCCGACCGAGAAGGAGAGGACCGCGGCCCGGGTCGGACCCTTCAGCGTCGCCACCAGCAGCGCCTGTTGGGCCCCCGCCCCGCCCGGCGTGAAGGGGACGATGTTGGCGATCGCCTGCACGCTCATCACCAACATCACGTTGCCGATCGAGCCGCCGATCCCGAACGCCTCGAGGAAGAACCAGAAGGCGGCGAAGCGGAAGGCCCAGCCGACGCCCTGCCAGGCGGCGACCTCACGCAGGTAGCGACGCGGCTGGGTGAGGATGATGACGCCCTGTTTGACCCGCTGCCAGAAGCGGCGCACGTGGTGGCCGAGCCAGATCGTCCCCACCACGAGCACGATCAGCAGCACGCCGGTGACGATCGCCAGCGTCTTCGGGTGATCGGCCCAGAAGGAGAGCTCGAAGGCGGGCAGGTCGGGGATCCGCGGCAGCGGCGGCAGCAGCCCCTGGGTGATCGCGTAGAGCAGGACGAGGATGCCGACGCTGGTGTCGAACACGGTCTGGACGAGGAAGGAGGAGGTGACCGCCGGGTAGGAGGAGTCCGGGATCTGGCGTTTGACGAGGAAGACCTTGGTCACGTCGCCGGCGTGGGCGGGGACGACGGCGTTGATCCCGGCGCCCGCCAGGTAGGCGGCCGCCAGCGGCAGGAAGGCGATCCGCTGGTCGGGGTAGGCGGCGCGCAGCACGTTGCGCCAGGCCCAGGCCCGCGCCAGCTGCATCGCCAGCAGGCAGAGCAGCGCCACGCCGAACTGCGTCCAGTGGATTTCCGAGAGGTGGCGGAAGAATTCCGCCGCCGCGTTGAAGAAGTGTTCGAAGCTGTCGGCGAGGTCGGCGAACGGCATCGCAGCTACACTAGCCCGCTCGTGCCGGATACCGACACGCACACGCTGCCTCCCAAACCGACCGACGACATCGCCGACGTGGCGATGTGCGCACGCGCTCGCGAGCGCTACACGGCGGACCGCAAGAGCCGCTTCCGGCGGCGGCGTAAACGCCATGCCGCGATGCCGAACTTCATCATCATCGGCGGGCTCAAGTGCGGCACGACGAGCATCCACCACTACCTCGGCCTGCATCCGGAAATCCAGATGTCGAAGCCGAAGGAGCTCAACTTCTTCGTCGAGGAGCTGAACTGGGACCTCGGCCTCGACTGGTACGCGAGTCGCTTCGACGACCGCTTCAAGGTGCGCGGCGAGTCCTCACCGCACTACACGAACCTGCCGACCTACGAGGGGGTCGCGGAGCGGATCCGCGAGAACTGCCCCGACGCGAGGCTCCTCTACATGGTGCGCGACCCGATCAAGCGGATCCTCTCGCACTGGGTCCACGCCACCGGCGCCGGCTACGAGACGCGCGAGCTGGTGCCGACCCTCTCGGAGCCGAACTCCTCCTACATGAACCGCTCCAAGTACTGGATGCAGCTGCAGCCCTACCTCGAGCGCTTCGACCGCAGCCAGATCGAGGTCATCACCCAGGAGGAGCTGCAGACCGAACGCGAGGCGACGATGCGCAAGGCCTTCGCCTTCGTCGGCGTCGAGGAGAGCTTCACCTCCGAGCAGTGGGACCGCGAGTGGGAGAAGTCGAGCGCCAAGCAGGGCGACAAATACCAGTTCATGGAGAAGCTGATCAAACTCCCAGGCTTCCGCTCCTTCGACCGCAACTTCGACCGCCTGCCCGAGTCGCTGCGCTGGGTCGTCGAGAAGGTCGTCCACGATCCCGAGAAGCCGCCGGCGCCGAAGCCGAAGCTGCCCGACGATCTGTTCGAGACCGTGCGCGGGCGCTTCACCGAGGACGTCGCCGAGCTGCAGAAGTTCGCCGGCCGCGAGTTCGCCGGCTGGAACGACTACTCCTGAACCAGCTCGCGGACCTCGCCGACGAGGTGGGTCGAGCCGAAGCAGAGAACCCGGCCGCGAAGGTCGCGAGCCCGCTCTAGCGCGGTCCGGAAAGCCGCAGCTGGGTCGCCGACCGCTTCCACCGCCAGGCCGGCGGCGCCGAGCTCGGCGGCCAGCACCTGCGGGTCGACGGCGGGGAGGGCCGTGTGACGGGTGGCAATCGCCGAGGCGAGCCTCGGCAGCGAAGCGAGCACCGAGGCCATCGCCCCGCGCTCCTTGCCGGGCGAGACCGAGACGACCGCGACCAGCGGCTCCTCACTGCCCTCCCAATCCAGCTCGCCGGCCAGCTGCCACCAGGCGGCCTCGTTGTGGGCGGCGTCGAGCAGGTACGGGACGCCGCGGCAGGTGCCGGTCTCGAAGCGACCGGGGACCGCCAGGTCGATGTCGCCGAGCGACGGCGGGGCGGATGCGGCAGGGTCACTCGACGCCTCCCAGCCGGCCGCCGCCAGGGTCGCGTCGCGGCGCAGGAAGGCGGGCATCTGCGGGGGAAACGCGAACCGCTCCACCTCGGCGGGGTCGACCGTCACCAGGCGAAGCCCGTTCGCGGCCGCCACCCCCTCCGCGGTCGCCGCCAGCTCCTCGAGCGGCCAGGTCAGGACCGTCGCCCCCGGCGGGGCGGCGAGCAGCTTCTCGGTGAGGATTCGGTCCAGCCCGGGGCCGAGGATCTCGGCGTGGTCGAGCGCAACCGAGGTGAGCAGCACGAGCCTTGGCCGCAGGAGGCTGACGGCGTCCAGGCGCCCGCCGATCCCCGCCTCAAACACCGCCGAGCCGACGCCCGCCCGGCGGAAGATCAGCTCGGCGCCGAGCGTCAGCAGGTCGAAGAAACGGATGTCTTCCGCCGCCGGAAGCCCGTCGGCGAGCGCCGCGACCTCGGCCAGGGTTGCCGCCAGCTCCTCGAGCTCGCAGGGGCGACCGTCGATCTGAACGCGTTCGCTCCAGTTGGAGAGGTGCGGCGAGACGTACAACCCGGTCCTGGTCCCGGCGGCGGTGAGCAGCCGCTGCAGGTATGTGGCGACGCTGGTCTTGCCGTTGGTGCCGACCACCACCGTCGCCGGCAACGGCTCGATCAGGCCAAGCAGCCGGCGCAGCCGCTCGACGCCGGCGAGCGAGGCGCGCGCGCCACGGCTCGGGTACGCGGCGAGGATTCGCTCGATTTCGGTGACGGCCCGCTGGGCCGAAGGAGGTCGAGTCCCCATCGATGGGCTTGTCCTTTGGCTAGGCTGGCTCGGGTGCACGAGTTCGAGACGGTGGGGGCACTGGTGGGGGGCGATGGCGCGCCACCCCTGGTGCTGCCGACCGGGCGCCCGCTCTCATATCTTAGGGTGGCCGAGAGCGACTCATCCCCTGCTGTGACGCGGGCGCTGTTGGAGCGGCGGGCGACCGAGTTCAGGGTGCGCGTCCCGCTCGCGATGCCGGCCGAAGAGGGCCGCGAAACCGTTGCCGCCTCGCTTGCCCGACGCCGCGTCTCGACCGTCTTCCCGGTCCTCGACGGCCGCCTCGGGAACGACCCCGTCGACCTCTGCTGGCTCGACTGGGTGCAGCTGACCGGCATCGCCCGCGACCACGGGACCGGGGTCGCGCGCCGCACCGGGGCGGCGGTCTCGGTCGCCGGGCTCGCCATCGCCCCTGTCTTCGGGCTGTCCGACGAAGGCGAGGAGATTCTGCGCAACTGGCAGTACTGGAACTCCGAGTGGGAGTTCGAGCAGCCCCCCGGCGAGCGGGAGCGGTGGTGGCGCGTGCGCCCGAACGAGAGTCGCAGCCGCCGCCGCGGCTCCCCCGGCCTGCGGCCCTCGCCGATGGCCGCGCAGGCGCGCGGCACCTTCGCGGCCTGCCTGCACCCGGCGATGCACAGGCGCCTCGGGAGCCCGCGCTACGTCGTCGTCGGCCACCCCTACCGGGGGAGCTACCTCCCGGTGCTCGCTCTGCGGGACTCGTTCAAGGGACCGGACGGGGAAGAACGTCCCGCGCCGCTCTGGACCGACACGATCTTCCTCGATCGCATGGCACGCGAGGCGCTGGGCCTGGCCGACGGCGAGTTCTGCCAGGTCTGGCCCTGGCACCGGCCCAAGCGCTCCGTCCTCTGGCGCAGCACCCGCGACAGCCTGGTCGGCTCGCGGATGGTCGCCGCCCACGTTCGCGCCCCCGCTCGCGGCGACCTGGAGAAGCCCGTCTGCCGGCTCGAGCCCGAGGCGCTCGAATCGATCGGGAGCCGTGCCGGCGAACGCGTGACGATCGAATATCTAAAGCGGGTCGAGGGCGAGGAGGAGGCCGGCCACTGGCGGCGGATCTGCCTCACCCAGCGCGCGCTGCCGATCCACGCCGGGGAGGCGGCCGAGCGCTCGCGCTGGGAGTCCCCCCAGCCCTGGGACGATGCCATGGCCCCCCATCCGGCCGACCGCGAAGCCCCCGGCCTGGAAGGCTACGTCGACTGCGGCGAACGGCTCGGCGTCCACCCTCCCTACCCCTCCATCTACCTGAACTACTACACGCGGCGTGTTGGCCTCGAGGGGATCGGCCTCTGCGAGCCGGTGCAGGTGCGAGCGGGCGTCCCCGGCCGACTGACGGCGGAGGCCAGCGAGCTCGCCTGGCTCGTCGTCATCGCCCTGCTCGGGGCGGCGATCGCCTTCGTCCGATCCGATCCGTGGCAGATTGCCGCCGCGGTCGTGCTCGCACTGGTCACGGTCTGGCTGGTGGCCTTCCGCGCGATCCAGGCGATTCGATGACGCAGATCGAGCTGCGCCCGATCTGGATGCGGGGCCTCGCCGGCGCCGAGCAGGCGCTCGACTTCGGCGCCCTGGCCGAGGAGCTGCTGCGGGACCCGCCCGGCAGCGGGCGGCCCTACGTGGTCTGCACGTTCATCAGCACGCTCGACGGCCGCGCGACGGTCGGCGGCAGCACCGAGCGGCTGGGGTTCCACGCCGACGCGCGCGTGCTGATGCGCCTGCGCACCTTTGCCGACGCGGTGATGATCGGCGCCGGCACGATGCGAGTCGAGCGCTACGACCGGATGCTGCCCGTGCCCCGCCTCCGCGGCTACCGCGAGCAGATCGGCCTGCCCGCCGACCCGCTGACGGTGATCGTCAGCAACTCGCTCGACCTACCCTGGGACGCCGGGCTGTTCAGCGACGGCCACGGCACGGTGCTGATCGCGACCACGTCCGCGCAGGACCCGCCGCAGACCGCGACTGAGGTCGAGCTGCTGCGGTTCGACGAGGAGATCGATTTCGCCGCGCTGCTCCAGAACCTGGCCGGCGAGTGGGGCGTGCGCTCGCTGGTCTGCGAGGGCGGCCCGACGGTGCTGCACGCGCTGGTCGGCGCCGGGTTGGTCGACGACCTCTTCCTCACCACCAACCCGGTCTTCGCCGGCTCCTCCGAGCGGGGGTTGATGCAGGGTTCGCTGGCCGAGCCGGTCGACGCGGAGCTGGTCTGGGCGCTGGAGACCGAGGGTGAGCTCTTCACCCGCTGGCGCGTCCGCGAAGCCAACGCGGGCTGAGCGAGCTAGGGTCGAACCATGGACTTCACCCCGAGCCCCGAGGTCGCCGCCCTGCGCGAGCGCGTCCTCGACTTCATGGACGCGCACGTCTACCCCGCCGAGCGCGAGGTGATGGAGGCGCTCGACGCCGAGGTCGGCCCCGGCGTCCCCTACCCCGCCAACCTCGGCGCGATCCGCGAGCGGGCCAAGGCGGAGGGCCTTTGGAACCTGTTCATGCCCGACCCGCGCTACGGGCCCGGGCTGAGCAACTGGGAGTACGGGCTGCTCTGCGAGGAGATGGGGCGCAGCCCGGTCGCCGCGCCGATGTCCTTCAACTGCTCGGCGCCGGACACCGGCAACATGGAGATCCTCGCCGAGCACGGGACCGACGAGCAGAAGGAGCGCTGGCTGGAGCCGCTGCTGGAGGGCCGCATCCGCTCCTGCTTCTCGATGACCGAGCCCGAGGTCTCCGGCTCGGACCCGACCCTGCTGCAGGCGCGCGCCGTGCTCGACGGCGAGGAGTGGGTGATCGACGGCCACAAGTGGTTCACCTCCGGCGCCGTCGGCGCCGAGCTGGCGGTCGCGATGGTCGTCACCGACCCCGACGCGCCCCCCTACGCGCGCGCCTCGATGATCTGCGTCCCCACCGACGCCCCCGGCTTCAACCTGGTGCGGCCGATCTCGGTGATGGGCCACGCCGCCGGCCCCGGCCACTGCGAGGTCCGTTACGAAGGCTGCCGCGTCCCCGCCGCCAACCTGCTCGGCGAGCGCGGCGCCGGCTTCGCGATCGCCCAGGACCGGCTCGGCCCCGGCCGCATCCACCACTGCATGCGCGCGATCGGCACCGCCGAGCGCGCCCACGAGATGATGTGCCGCCGCGCCAACGAGCGCGTCGCCTTCGGCGGCCCGCTCGCCGACAAGCAGTTCGTGCAGGAGTCGATCGCCACCTCGCGGATGGAAATCGACCAGGCCCGCCTGCTCACCCTCTTCGCCGCCTGGAAGATGGACGCCGACGGCAAGCGCGCCGCCCGCCAGCAGATCTCGGCGATCAAGGTCGTCGCCGCCAACATGGTGATGAACGTCCTCGACCGCGCGATCCAGATCCACGGCAGCCTCGGCATGACCGACGACACGCCGCTGGCCGCGATGTGGCGCTTCAGCCGCATGCTGCGCCTCGCCGACGGCCCCGACGAGGTCCACAAGATGGTCCTCGCCCGCCGCGAGCTCAACCGCTGGGCAAAGCGCGCCGAGGCGGAGGCCAGCGACTCGCTGACCTCCGCCCACGCCCCGCGGATGATCTGAGGGCTCAGCCCATGGCGGCGATGAGGCGCGGCAGTTCGGCGAGGTATTCGCTTCCGAGTTTCCTGACCTTGGCGTAATCGCGACCGGAGAACTTCCTACCGGAGTCCTTGACCATGCCCGTGATAGCCGCGACCTGGGGCGCGTCGAAACCCCGCTCGCGCAACTCCTCAGGGCTGCCGTTGTCGAGGATGCAGAAAAGTCGATACTGACGCCGACCGGGGCCGGTCAGGCGAATCTCGTGGTAACCGCCCATGTCGCCGTGCATGGCCTCCCAGTAACCGCCCCCGCTGAACTGAGGTGGCGGCGCGTCGCGCACGGCTTCCAAGACAGCCATGAATCGAGCCTCGACGTTTGCCGGACAGCGGTCAAGGAAGTCCTCGGCGGGCACCCTGCCGTCCTTGGTCGCGAAGTAGACGATCCCCCATCCCATCGCCGCATAAGGCTAGCCTGCATCGAAGTGTCTTGTCTGACAGCGCTTTGTCTGCGGACTATGCCGCAGCAGTCCGGGGTGCCCGCTTCGCACGACCCGCCTTGCCCGTCACAACCTCAACCCGAGCCCCGAGAACGTCGGCCACCGCAGCAACGGTCCTCAGCTCGGGATTCACGTTTGCCGTGAAGAACCTTCGGATGCTGGATGGCTCCTTCCCGATCGCTCGCGCCAGCTCCGCCTTTGACATCCCCGCTTCCTCCCGCAGCTCGTCGAGCTGCCGGACCACAGCATCGATCTGCGCGATCTCGCGCCGCTGCCGCTCAAATTCCGCCCGGAACTCCGGGTCTTCCTTCAGTCGCCGAGCCAACCGCCGATCATGGTAGGTCGTGTCAAGGGCCTTGGCCACGCGTCTAACGTAGCACAGAAGTTACGGTGTACTCGCCCGCCGCGAGCTCAACCGCTGGGCAAAGCGCGCCGAGGCGGAGGCCAGCGACTCGCTGACCTCCGCCCACGCACCAAGGATGATCTAGCCGGCCTTCGTCCCCAGCACTTCCACCATCGCGCCGCTGATGTTCACGCCACTGCCGGAGCTGCAGGACGAGCCCGCCAGCAGGATGTCGAACTTGCGGGTGGTGGATGCCAGCGGCGCCGCCTGGGTCAGACCGGCGAGGCTGCCCGGGAACGGCCCGGCGCTGACCCGTCGGGTGACCGCGCCGACGCCTTTGTCTTCGACGTAGATGTAGCCGACCTCGTTGAACGCCGTCGGGACCAGTGGGTTTTCGGCGTCGAGGAGCACGATCGCCACCGCCGCGCGCGGCGCCGTGCAACTGGCGGCGAAGCTCGCGTCAGCCGACACGAGGTACTGATCGTCCTCGCCGACCGGCTGGGTGTAGGTCCCGATGGGGTAGGCGACGCTCGAGCCCCAGGCCTGCGTCGCAGTCTGCTTGATCGTGCCGACGATCCGCGAGAACGGCGTTGATCCGGCGTTGATCTTGTCGCCGGTGACGGCGCCGTTGGCGATCTGCGCCGTGGTGACGGCGTTTTGGCCAGTTTCGCCTTGGTCACCGCCCCCTTCTTGATCTTGGCCCCGGTGACGGCGTTCTTCTTGATCTTCGCCGCCGTCACGGCGTTCTTCTGCAGCTGCTTGGAGCCGACGCTGTTCTTCCCCAGCTGGCTGGCGGCGACGGCGCTGGCGCCGCCGAGCACGAGGAAGACCGCAAGCGAGGACATCACGTTCGCGTAGCTCAGACGTGCCCGTACTTTCTTCGTCACTCACTCCTTGGATGGGACTGGCCGCGACCTCCCCGGGGCGACCCGCCGATGGACGATGGGCGACACCCTTTCACCGCGGCGTTCACCGGTCAACCTCTCCGATCCATCCCCGCCTAGCTTTCGGCGCGGAAGGCGATGCCGTCCAGCGAGACGAGCACTCCGGGCAGCGCCAGCACCCGGCCTTCGACGTTCGTCGTTTCGATGCTGGCGTTCGAGCCGCCGACGAGAATCGGGACGAACCGGCTTTCGTCGCCTCCGGGCGAGTCCGCATCGCATTTCCCGACGGTGGGAAGGCAGAAGCCGAGGAAGCTGGCGACGCTCCCCGTAGCGGGCCTGTACCCGGGCGGCAGGACGAAGATCGACGCGTGGGCCGAGTCCACCTTCGCCAAGCCGGTCAGGTGCACGATCCCCTCGCGGTCCTTGTAGAAGCCGACCTTGGGCGGCCCGTACCCGGCTTCGGGACCCGCGTTCGTGGATCCGCCCTGGAACGGGGGCTCACCGGCGGTACCGACGAAATGGATCGGTTCGGCGGCCGCAATCGTTTCCGCGAAGGCGGCTTTCGGCACCGTACCCAGGCTGCTGACCTTCACCTTGGCGCCGGTGATCGCGCCGTTCTTCACCTTCGCCGTGGTGATCGCGTTCTTCTTGATCTTGGCCGCGGTCACCGCGTTGTTCTTCAGCTGCTTGGAGCCGACGCTGTTCTTCGCCAGCTGCGTGGCGGCGAAGGCGGTCGCGCCGCCGAGGGCGAGGAACACCGCGATCGTCGACATCGCATTCGCGTACGTGAGTCGCTTGGGCCTCCCGAGGTTCATTCCGGACTCCTTGTGCCGATCTAGGGGGAACGAGTACCGGGAGAACCTTCCAGCGGTCTCGGACGCTGTCAACCGGCGCGGACGAAAAGGGCCGGCAGGGATGCCGGCCCCTCACAGCGCTGCGGATGATCCGCCTTCACTCGCCTAGGAGACGTAGTTGCCGAAGACCGCGCAGGTTGCCTCGCTGTTGAACGTGCTGGAGTCGTCGTAAGTGATCGTGCCGGTGGTCACCGCACCGCCGGACTGCGCCGCGGTGAAGGTGGTCGTGCCTCGTTCGTTGACCTCGTTGAGGCTGACCGAGCCGGCTTTCTGTTCCCTTTCGTAGAACACGTTTTCGCCGCCGATATTGGTGCCGTTGCCCATCGCCGCGAACTCGGTGTCGGTCGCCGTCGTGGAGAGGGTGATGTCGGGGTTGCCGAGGGCGTCGCAGCTGGCTTCCATCTTGTAGACGCCGAAGGTCGCGATGGTCTGGCTCGAGCCTTTCGCGATCTTGGCGAAGATCTTGTTCACGGTGTGGCCGCCGACCGCGTCCGCGTTTTCGGCATGGGCGGCGTTGGGCACGGTGCCGAGGCTGCCGAGATTGACCTTGGCGCCGGTGATCGCACCGTTCTTGATCTTGGCGGCGGTGACGGCTTCCTTCTTGATCTTGGCCGTGGTCACGGCGTTGCTCTTCAGCTGCTTGGTGCCGACGCTGTTCTTGGCCAGTTGCGTGGCGGCGAAGGCGGTGCCGCCGCCGAGCACGGCAAAGACGGCGAGGGTGGACATCACGTTGGCGTAGGAAAGGCGCTTCAGGGCTCGCATCGGGTCGCTCCTTGGGAGGGGAAGATTGGACCGGGCCACTCTTCCAATCGCCCAGCGGGCGAACCCTTCGGATTTCCGCCAGATTCAGGCGGCGCGCCGCCAGCCCCGGACAAGGAAAGGGGCCGGGCAATGCCCGACCCCGGTCCAACGGTGACGCGTCGCGATCCCGGCGCTAGCCGAGTCCGGCCTACTTCGTTCCGATCAAGTCGACCGCGCCGTTGGAGGCGGTGGCGCCGCTGCCCGATTCGCATTCCGCCCCCACGACCAAGCTGACGGTATGGGCCTTGGCTTCGCCGGGCTCGAACCTCGTGCCCCCAATGAGGTATGGACCGATTTCGATTCGCTGGGTCGAGCTGGCGCCGGTTTCGTCCGTGACGATGCCCGCACCGACGACGTTGAGTTCGGTCGGCACCGCCGGATTCGCGGGATCGAGGAGGACGTATGCGGCGGCGCTGCGCGGGGCGACGCAGGTGGGCGCGTAGGTGACGCTGATTGCCCCCGCGTAGCTGTTCAGTTCTTCGGCCCCCTGGGTGAAGGTCGAGCTCGAGAGCGGGTAGACGTCGAGGCCTACGTTCGAGAGACCGACCGTCCCGCTGCCCCGGAACCGGGCGACGACCCGCGAGAACGGCGTGCTGCCCAGGTCGATGTCGGAGCCGGTCACCGAGCCCTGGGCGATCTTGGCGCCGTTGACGGCGCTGTTCTTGATCTTCGCCTTGGTGACGGCGTTCTTCTTGATCTTCGCCGCCGTCACTGCGTTCTTCCTCAGCTGCTTGGTGCCGACGCTGTTCTTGGCCAGCTGCGTCGCGGCGAAGGCGGTGGCGCCGCCGAGCACGAGGAAGACGAACAGCGTCGACATCACGTTGCCGTAGCTGAGATGCCTGCGGAGCGACCTCATCGCCGGCCTCACTTGGTGCCGATCACGTCAACCGCGCCGTTTGACGCCGTGACCCCGCTGCCGGCAGTGCATTTGGCCTGAACGGCGAGGCTGACCGTTCTCGGAGTCGCCACCCCTGGCTCGAACTTCGTGCCGAGGAAGGCGTATGGCGAGAGTTCGAGGCGCAGGTTCGGGGTGGCGCCGGTTTTGTCCTGCGCGATCCCGATCGAGACGTATTCGAGTTCAGTCGGTTCAGCCGGGTTCTTGGCGTCGACCGAGATGATGGCGGTCGCCGTGCGCGGGGCGGTGCAGCCGGGCGAGAAGGACACGTCGAGCGCCCCGGCAAAGGTGTTCAGTTCTTCGGCCCCCTGGGTGAAGGCCGAGCTGGAAAGCGGGTAGACCGCGAATTTGCTCGCCGAGGCGGTGGGAACTTCGACCGCCCCGCTGCCCCGGAACCGGGCGACGACCCGCGAGAACGGCGTGCTGCCCAGGTTGATGTCGGAGCCGGTCACCGAGCCCTGGGCGATCTTGGCGCCGTTGACGGCGCTGTTCTTGATCTTCGCCTTGGTGACGGCGTTCTTCTTGATCTTCGCCGCCGTCACTGCGTTCTTCCTCAGCTGCTTGGTGCCGACGCTGTTCTTGGCCAGCTGCGTCGCGGCGAAGGCGGTGGCGCCGCCGAGCACGAGGAAGATGCCGATGGTCGACATCACGTTGGCGTAGGTCAAGCGGACCCGGATCCGGTGCACGTGGCTCTCCTTCGAGGCGAATGGGATTTGGCGCCGGGAGCCCGGCGCGTTTGCGCGAGCATCTTCTACTGGGGTCGACGGACGGAGAGCGGACGTGGAACGGCCGCGCGTCCCCGCTCGGTTCGCCTCAGGCCTCGCGCCCGGCCGCCTCGGCGGCGTCCGCCAACCGCTCGACGAAGCGGGCAAAGGCTTCGAGGTTCGCGGCGGCGTCGCCGTAGGCGCCGGCGGCGTAGCGGGCGTAGACGCCCTCGAGGATGATCGCCAGCTTCCAGTAGCCGAGGGCGAGGAAGTAGGAGAGGTTGGAGACGTCGCGGCCGGAGCGCTCGGCGTAGCGGGCGACGAGCTCCTCGCGGCTGGGGAAGCCCGGCGCCAGGTTGGCCGGTTCGCCGAGCGCGATCTCCTTCTCGCCGCGCTCGGGCCAGTAGGCCATCAGGGTGCCGAGGTCGGCGAGCGGGTCGCCGAGCGTGCAGAGCTCCCAGTCGACCACCGCCGCCACCTCGCCGCCGGGGGTGAGGATCATGTTGTCGAGGCGGTAGTCGCCGTGGACGATCGTCGCCGGCCCCTGCTCGGGGATGCGGTCGGCGAGCCAGGCGTGGACGCGGTCGACCGTCTCCAGCTCGCGCGTCTTCGACTTCTCCCACTGGCCCTGCCAACGACGCAGCTGGCGGGCGACGTAGTCCTCCTTGCGGCCGAGGTCGCCGAGCCCGACCGCGTCGGGGTCGACGGCGTGGATCTGGGCCAGGGTGTCGGCGACCCGCAGCCCGATCGCGTACCGGTCGGACTCGCTCGGGAAGTACTGCTCCGCCTCGGCCCGGCCGCGCAGGATCGGCCCCTCGACGAACTCCATCACGTAGAAGGGGGCGCCGGTGACGCTCTCGTCCTCGCAGAGGCCGACCAGCGGCGGCACCGGCACGTCGGTCGCGGCGAGGGCGCTCAGCACGCGGTGCTCGCGGCCCATGTCGTGGGCGGAGCCGAGCGTCTTGCCGAGCGGCGGGCGGCGCAGCGCCCAGCAGCGCCCGGCGGCGTCGGTCACCCGGTAGGTGAGGTTGGAGAGGCCGCCGGCGATCTGCTCGAAGCGCAGCGGCGCCTGCGCAGCCGGTTCATGCGCGGCGAACCAGGCCTGCACGCCCTCCTGCTCGACCCCCGCAACCGCCGCAGCGCCGTCCGAGCGGCCTGTAGCCTCGTCTCCCATCGAGGAGCAAGCATATTCCCGACCGCGACGGCGGCTGAACCCGTCGCTCGCCAACCGGCTGCGAATCGGCTTCGCGATCGCCTTTGCCCTGCTCACCGCGATGGCGGTGATCGGCGTCGGTCGCTTCATCCAGAAGCGCCAGGACTTCGAGGACGCGATCGCCCGCTCCTACCAGATCGAGATGACCGCCCGGGTGCGGATTGCCGAAGGTCGCGGGGGCGCCCCGGCCCGCGCGGTCGTCCGCTCCCAGATCACCCAGCGCCAGGAACTGCGCGACAACATCTCCGGCGACACGCGCGACACCGCGATCCTCGTCGCCGCCGGCCTGATCGCCGGTCTGACCGGAGCGCTGCTCCTCTTCAGCGGCCTGATCGCCTCGCTGCGGCGGCCACTCGAGGCCTTGGTCGACGCCGCTGGCCGCCTCGCCAAGGGCGACCTCAGCGCCCGCGTCGAGGTCGGCGGCCTCGCCGAGACGGCGACCCTCGGCGCCGCCTTCAACGAGATGGCCGGCCAGCTGCAGCTGCAGGCGAGCCAGCGCGAACAGCTCGACCGGCTCAAAGACGAGTTCGTCCTCACCGCCTCGCACGAGCTGCGCAGCCCGCTGACCTCGGTGCAGGGCTTCGCCGAGCTGCTGATGCTGGAGAAGGACAGTCTCACCCCCAAGCAGGTGGAGACGGTCGAAATCATCCTCGACAACTGCCGGCACCTGGTGCGGCTGCTGAACGACCTGCTCGACCTCGCCCGCTCCGACGCCGGCCGCCTCGCGATCCGGATGCGGCCGACCGAGCTGCCGCCGCTGATCGACGAAGTCGTGCGCACGATGCGGGCCCAGACCGAGGCCGCCGACCAGTCGCTGCTGGAGGAGGTCGACGCCACGATCCCGACGATTGCGGCCGAGCCCGACCGAATCCGCCAAATATTGGTGAATCTGGTTACCAACGCCCATGAGTACTCCCCCGAAGGGGCTGTTATCGAGGTCAAGGCGCGGGTAATCGGTGACGAAGTAGAGGTCAGCGTGACCGACGACGGACCGGGCATCCCCGAGAACCAACTGGAGCACATCTTCGAGCGCTTCGTGCGCGGCGACGCCGGCCTCACCCAGCGCGTCGGCGGCACCGGCCTCGGCCTGGCGATCTCGAAGTCGCTGGTCGAGCTGCACGGCGGCACGATCGAGGCCGAATCGACGCCGGGCCAGGGCTCGGCCTTCCGCTTCCGCCTGCCGTTGCAGCCGCCGCTCGCCCCGCCGGCGACCGATCGTGAAACCGTGGACTCGAGCTCATGACCATGGTCCTGGTCGCCGACGACTCCGAGACGATCCTGCTGCTGATGCGGACCAGGCTCGAGCTGGCGGGCTACGAGGTGACGACCGCCGCCGACGGGCAGGAGGTGATCGACCGCGTCGCCGAGCGCGTCCCCGACCTGCTCCTGCTCGACGCGATGATGCCGCGCAAATCCGGCATCGACGCCCTCCGCGAGCTACGCGCCGCCGGCCACGAGATCCCCACCCTGATCGTCAGCGCCCACCAGAACGCCGGCGACGCCGACGCCCCCACCGACCTGGAGATCGACGGCTTCGTCACCAAGCCCATCGACTTCGACCGCCTGCTCGCCTCGGTAGCGGATCTGACCGGGGCTTAGCCGGGCGGAGAGCGTCGACCCGCCCCTGCTCGCACCCCTACCTGCCCATGTGGGGGTGCGAGCAGGGG
>JBEHWY010000091.1:0-15149 GCA_048498975.1 Actinomycetota bacterium
TGAGCGGCCATCTATCTATGCGGCCTACCTGGACCTCGCCGAGCCGGGTCGACGGTCCTGCTTGGCCTTGCACCGGGCGGGGTTTGCCTGGCCGCCGCGTCACCGCGACGCCGGTGCGCTCTTACCGCACCATTTCACCTTTGCCTGTACGCGACTCAGCTGAGGCCGCGCCATCGGCCGTGTCATTTCTGTGGCACTTTCCCGCGGGTTTCCCCGGGTGGGCGTTACCCACCGCCCTGCCCTGTGGTGTCCGGACTTTCCTCGAAGGGTTTTCTCTCCCTCCGCGGTCCGCTCGGCCCGCCCAGCGATGGTAGCTCGCCGGCCCGGGATCGTCTAACCGGCGCCGGATATGGTGGCGACCATGCGCACGGCGGTGGTCACCGGAGCTGGCAGTGGGCTGGGTCGCGCGATCGCGCTCGAGCTCGGCCGCCGCGGCTACCGCGTCCACGCCAGTGACCTCGATCCCGAGGCGGCAGCCCGAACCGCGGCCGAGCTGGGTCCCGAGGCGAGCTCGGCGGCGCTCGACGTCCGCGACGAAGCCGCCTGCCGCGAGCTGGCCGCCACGGTGGCCGGCGACGGCGGGCTCGACCTCTGGGTCAACAACGCCGGCGTCTTCTACAGCGGTCCCCCCTGGGAGCAGGGAGCCGAGCTGCGCCAGCGCATGCTCGAGGTCAACGCGACCGGGCTGATGAACGGGACGCTGGCGGCGCTGGCTCCGATGCAGCAGGCCGGCCGCGGCCACATCGTCAACGTCGTCTCGCTGGCGGGGATCGTCGCCGCCCCCGGCGAGGTCGCCTACTCGGCGAGCAAGCACGCGGCGATGGCCTTCACCCTCGGAACCGCCTACGACCTGCGCCTAGCGGGCGTCCGCGGCATCCACGTCTCGGCCGTCTGCCCCGACGGGATCTGGACGCCGATGCTCGAAGACAAGCTCGAGGACCCCGACGCCGCCGGCTCCTTCTCCGGCCGCCTGTTGACCGCCGAGGAGGTCGCCCGCGAAGTCGGCAGGCTGACCGAGCGCCCGCGCCCGATCACGATCATCCCCCGCTGGCGCGGCCCGCAGCTGCGCTTCTTCGACATGTTCCCCCGCCTGGGGATGCGCCTGCTGCCGCTGGTCATGTGGGACGCCCGCCGTCGCCAGCGGCGCTACAAGCGGCTGATCGAGAGCGGCAAGTGGCCGAAGTAGGTCAGACCTTGCGGAAGACGCCGACGACCTTGCCGAGAACCCGCGCCTCGGTGGTCAGGATCGGCTCCATTTCCTCGTTCTCGGGCTGCAGCCGGATGTGGTCCTTCTCGCGGAAGTAGCGCTTCACCGTCGCCTCCTCGCCGATCAAGGCGACGACGATCTCACCGTCGGTGGCGTCGTCGGCCGGCCGCACGATCACGTAGTCGGCTTCGATGATGCCGGCGTTCTTCATGCTTTCGCCGCGCACCTGGAGGATGTAGTCGCCGTCCTCGCCGCCGATCACGTCCGGCACTTCGAGGTACTCCTCGATGTTCTCCTCGGCCAGGATCGGCTCGCCGGCGGCGACCTGACCGACCAGCGGCAGCCCGCTCGGCGGCCGGATCGCGTCCTTGGCCCGTTTCGCGGTGCCGGTCAGCAGCTCGATCGCCCGCGGCTTGGAGGGATCGCGCCGCAGCAGGCCGATCTTCTCCAGGTTCGCCAGATGCGCGTGCACGGTCGAAGAAGAGTGCAGCCCAACGGCCTTCCCGATCTCCCGCACCGTCGGCGGGTACCCGGTCTTAGCCGCGTACTTGCCGATGAAGTCGAAGATCTCCTTTTGGCGCTTCGTCAGATCAAGGTCAACCATGGATCGTGATTCTTCCCTTTCCACGCGCGAAGCCGGGACCCGCGCTATCCACGTTCGAACACTTGTTCGAATATTACCCCTCTCCCCGGACACCCGCAATCAACCCGCGCCCGACCGCAAACCGCCAAACATCTAGAATCGACGACCCGCGCGGCTGTGGCGGAACTGGTAGACGCGCAAGGTTGAGGGCCTTGTGGGTGGAAACACCCGTGATGGTTCGACTCCATTCAGCCGCATGGCAAAAGCCCCCGCAAAGCGGGGGCTTTTGCGTTGGCGGGGCGGTTTGCAAAGGGCATCTCAACTGATGGTGCGCCTGTCGGTGCGCCAGTGAGCCAGATTCGCGAAATCAGGATGAATCCCCAAATGCCCCGCCTCGATGCAGGCGGACCTCAATCCTCTTGACCCACCGCGCCCCATGACTTGGGCTCCAGGGTCTCGTTTGGGTCGAACTCCATCTCTCGCTCGGACCAAAAACTGTGGGGAACGCGATCGATCTTGCCGCGGCCTACGCCCGCCAGCTCGTGGCCGGCTGCCTGCAGGAGGCCCGAGCTGGCCGTCTCCAGCCCAATCAATTCCGCCAATCGCTCCGCACGTCGCGCGATGAGCTTCCCGCGCTGATCGCTCCGAATCAATTCGTCACACTCATTGCACACGCCGTAGACATCGCCCCGCTCGTTGTAGATCAGCGCCGAGAAGCCCGGGCAGATACGGCAGCGCAGGGTTGCGCTTTCCAGCCTGCGTGCCAGATCGCCAGTCTCGGCAAACTGCCTCCGGCGCTGGGTCCTTGCCTGCTCCTGCAGATCCGAGACATCGCGCTGATATTCGCCCCCGACTTGATTCCGCGTGCGGTACTCGTCGTAGTGCGCTTCTCTTCCTCGATCGTCGCGTCCGACTGAATACCCGACGCAGAACCAGGACAACAGCGAGAGCAGCGATCCCACAATCAAAACCGCCGTCAGGCCCGACGAGCCTGCCGACACGTCCACGCCGAAAAGCACCGCAAGGCCGTACGGGATGCCGAAGCAAGGAAGAAGCAGCAGCCACCCCCAGGTAACGGTGGCGAGGGCCATGTAGGCCAGATGCCGACTCCCGAGCACCCGATACCACGGCGGTTCTTGTCGCTCCATCATTCCCCCAAGGAATCAGCGGACCTAACTGCGCTGAAGCCTAGTCGCGCAGCGTGCAGGAGGAGCGGGCTAGGCTGCCGATCTTGAGCGAATTCTTCGAGCCCCCTCCCCCACCACCGCCCGGCCGGCGCTCCTTTCTCAGGCCGGCCCCGCGTCAGGATTGGCAGGGCCCGCCGCGGACGGCGGTACCCGCGGTCGTGCCGGCCGAACGGGTGGTCGCGAAGACCGACGCGGTCGCCGTCTCGCTGGGCCGCCTGTGGGTTTATCCGGCAGGCTTGGAATTGGAGGTATCGGTCTATGCCGACGACGAGTGGGCCGACTTCGACCCGTTCGAGATGGAGCGCTTCCATCGCGCCTCCGGCCCGGGTGAGCCGTCTCCTGATCGGCTCCTGGTCGGCTTCGGATTCGCCGACGGAACAAAGGCGACCACGGCGAGCGAAGGCCCGGGCTGGGCCCAAAGGTCAGGAGAGCGCTCGCCGGTGCTCTTGCAGCGACGCGGAGACAGCGGCGAGGGCCGCTGGCGCCAGACGTACTGGCTCTGGCCGCTCCCACCGCCTGGCCAGCTCGAGTTCGTCTGCGAATGGGGAGCGGCCGGCATCCCGCTCACCCGGGCAGAGCTCGACGCCGCCGCGATCATCGCCGCGGCCTCCCGGGCCAAGACGATCTTCCCGGACGACGCGGAGGCGGGCGGGTGAGCGACTTCTTCGAGCCACCGCCGCGAGACGCACATGAATCCGAGCCGGCACATGAGTGGGAGGGCCCCGCAAACGGAGTCGTTCCCGTAACCGTTCCGGTCGAGTTGATCCTCGCCAAGACGCCGGAGGCGGCCATCTACCTGGCTTCGGTCTCGGCCCACCCCGCCGGCTTCGAATTCGATGTCTTCGTCGTCATCGCCGATCGGGAGAGCGAGCTCGAACCGTTCGACTACGACTACCGGGCGCTCGCCCGGCACACGGGGGAGATCCCCTCGGGACAGCTGCGTCTCGGCCTCCGCTTCGGCGACGGCTCAAAGGCGACCAACACCGGCAAGTACTTCGGCTGGTACGAGGAGGCAACGGAGGCGCCGGATGCCCCCTACATGAATGATCTCGGCGGCGAAGGAGGAGGCGAGCAGCGAAATTGGCACCACTCGTTCTGGGTGTGGCCGCTGCCTCCGCCCGGAAGGCTGGAATTCGTCTGCGAGTGGCCCGATGCAGGAGTTCCGCTGACTGCCGTCGAGCTGGACCGCACGGCGATCACCGAGGCGGCGCTTGGCGCCCGAGAGATCTTCCCCGCCGATTGAAGTTCAGTCGCACGGACCCGCTACGCGACGGTTTGCTGGCAGGACTATGTTGGCTTTCTGACTTCTCGGGGACTTTCAAACGACGAGCTGGACGCTCGGTATGCGCGCCTGACCGGGGCTGTCACCGGTCACCTGCCCGAGAGCCGGGCGGAGCTGGACGTCTGGCACGCGCAGATCTGCGCCGAACTCGGGCGCGGTGCGGGTGCGGGGCCGTTGGCGCCGTCGGTCGCGGCGCTGAAGGAGCTGATCGAGGCGGACGGGATCACGCGCATGTACGTCGCGCAGATGATCGAGGAAGCGCTGAAGATCCGTCACGAATCGGGCACGCCCGACACGATCCGCGACACCGCGGAGCTGCTGCAGGCGCTGAATCACATCGTCTCCCTCGCGCCGCCCTACGTGCCGAAGCCGGGCAAGCCGCACCCGTTCCCGATGTCGAACCTGTTCGTCTACATGATGATGACGCGGGCCGGGGAGGCGGCGTTCAGGCTGCCCCGGTTCAACGAGGGGCTGCGGGCGGTCCTGCAGGAATGGTGCGCCTTCCTCGACAGCCCGGCGAGCGCCGAAGTGCTCAATACGGGACCGGACGGGTGGCTCTGCGAAGAGGCCGCCAAGCTCAACAAGCTGGGCGAATTCGCGATCCCCGACAAATCGAAGCCGCACTGGGGCTGGGTCTCCTACAACGACTTCTTCCACCGCGAGATCCTCGCGAACGCACGCCCGGTCGCCGAACCGGGCAACGCGAAGGCGATCGTCTCGGCGAACGACGGGACGATGTGGCAGATCTACCGCGGCGTCAAGCGCTCGGACCAGTTCTGGCTCAAGGGCCAGCCGTACTCGCTCGCCGACATGCTCAACCACGACGGGGCCGAGGTCGAGAGGTTCGTCGGTGGCGACGTCTTCCAGTCCTTCCTCAGCGGCGCCAACTACCACCGCTGGCACTCGCCGATCGACGGCGTCGTGCGCAAGGTGGAGCTGGTCGAGGCGCTGCTCTTCAGCGACCTCGAGGCGGCCGGCTACGACCCCGAAGCCGGGGTCAAGTCGCTCGGCTACGAGGCCTCGGTCAACACGCGCGGGCTGGTCTACGTCGAGAGCGGGGATCCGACGATCGGCACCGTCTGCGTCGTCCCGATCGGGATCACCGAGATCTCCTCGGTCTCCTTCAGCGTCAAGGAAGGGGACGCCGTGAAGAAGGGGCAGGAGCTCGGCCGCTTCAGCTACGGCGGCTCGACCCTGGCGCTGGTCTTCCAGCCCGGCGCGATCGACCGCTTCACCGTCACCGTGCAGAAACCGCCGCAGACGACCGAAATCAAAGTCAACGCCCAGATCGCGGTCGCGAACTAGGCGCCGGTCAGGCAGCGGCGAGCTGGATCCGGTTGCCGGCCGGATCGCGGACGTAGAGGTCCTCACCCTCGGCCTCGAGCTCGAACCCCGCGTCAGCCAGGCGGGCCCGGATCGCGTCGAGCCCGGCGCGGTCGCGGGCGACGATCGTGAAGTGGCGCAGGCCTGAGGTCCCCGGCGGCGGCTGCGGTGCGCCCTCGCCCTGCCAGACGTTGAGCGCCATCCGGTGCGGGAAGCGGCCGCCGGCGTGGAGGTCGGCCATGCCCATCAGCAGGAACATGTGCTCCTCGAAGCCGATCTGGTCGCGGTAGAAGGCGTTGGCCGCCTCGAGGTCGGCGACGTGCAGGTGGACGTGGCCGACCTTGGTCGCCGCCGGCAGCGGCTGGTCGAGGGCGGCTCCCTCCTCCAGGTGCGACATCACCGCGGCGACGTCGAGCGGCTCGACCGGCCGGCGCGGGCGGCCGTCGCTGTCGAGGATGAGGATGTCGCTGCCGCGGGCGGTCATCTCGCTCACCCGCTCGGGGGTCTCCAGCGTCAGCTCGAGGCCGATTCCGTCGGGGTCGTCGAGGTAGGTCGCCTTGGAGAAGATGTGGTCGGTCGGTGCCTGGGGGTAGCGGGCGGCGCCGAGGCGGGCGATGACGCGGGCGAACTCGCGCTCGTCGGGCAGGTGGAGGGCGAGGTGGTAGAGGCCGGAATGGCCGCGCTGGGGACCGCGCTCGGCCACGCCGTGGAGGACGATCAGCTCGCGCCCGCCGGCACCCAGCTGCGCCTCCCCGGGGTCGGAACCGAGCTCGGTCAGGCCCAGCAGGTCGCGCCAGAAGCCCAGCGCGCGGTCGAGGTCGCTGACGTCGAGGTGGACGGCGCCGTGAGCGAGGTCCTCCCCCGCGTCGAAGACGGCGGCGGCGCCCGGGTTTTGTCTTTGCTCAGTGACGGACATTGGTTGACGTGTCAACTATATCAGAGATAGTTGCCGCGTCAAATATCTCCAGCGCGGTCAGCGTCGCCAGCAGGCGCCGCGCCTCCTCCCCGCTCAGCGCCAGCTCGGCGTTGCGGAGGAACTTGCCGTGGACCTCCTGCGGCGACATCGGGTTGCCGGGACCGCCGCGCGCCAGCGGCACGCGAGCTTCGAACTCGCGCCCTCCGGCGCGGGCACGGACGCCGCCGGAGAACTCGTTGCCGCCGTCGAACTCCACCACCTCGTAGGACACCTTGGCAGCGAGGTCGAGGGCGCGCGGGTCGGCGATCGCCTCGGCGGTGAAGGCATCGACGCCGAGCGAGCCCCGCGTCAGCAGGGCGCCGATGCAGTACGGGAGGCTGAACTTCGCCTCATAAGGAGTCGCGGGTCCCAGCTTGCGCGCCGCCGGCTCGAGCACGAGGCCGACCGCCACGTCGCCGGCGACGAGCGCGACCACCTCTTCGACCCCCTCGGCGCCGAGCCCGCTCGCCTCGACCGCACCCAGGACCGCGTGGCCGGCGTGGCAGCAGGGGTATGCCTTGAACGAGATTCGCGGCGTCTCCCAGCGCTCGCCCAGCCCGGCGGTCAGCGCCGCCGCGTCGAACTCGCCGACGTGGGAGGCGAGCAGGCCGAAGCGACCCTCGAGCACGCTGCCCGGCCCGCTCGCGCCGTGGGCGGCGAGCGCCGCGGCGACGACCCCCGCGTGCGCCGCCCAGCCGGCGTGCAGCGGCTTCGTCTGCGAGCCGTCGGCGAGGTACTCCATCAGCCCCGAGGCCTGGCTGCCGGCGATCCCCAGCGCGCTGGCGGTCTGCTCGGCGGAGAGGCCGCGCAGGCGCGAGGCGACCGCCGCGGCGGCGAAGACGCCGCAGACCGAGGTCGGGTGAAAGCCCTTGACGTGGAGCGCGCCGGGCACGGCGAGGCCGACCCGGGCGGAGATCTCGTAACCGCCGACGGCGGCGGCCAGCAGCTCCTCGCCACTCGCCCCGGTCGCCTCCCCCACCGCCAGCATCGCCGCGGCGACGACGACGCTGGAGTGGACGATCGCCTCCTCGTGGGTGTCGTCGAAGTCGAGCGCGTGCATCAGCGAGCCGTTGGCGAGCGCCGCGGCGCCGGCGCCGACCCGTCGCGGCAGGCCGAACGCGGTCGCCTCCTCTCCCCCGCCGATCTCCGCCGCCACCGCCCGCGCCGCCGGCACTTCGTCGAGCCCCAGCGCCGCCAGCCCGCAGCCGACCGCGTCGAGCAGGTGCAGCTTCGCCGCCGCGACGACCTCGCCGGGGATCTCCTCGAAGCGCAGGGCGGCCGACCAGGCGGCGAGCTGCTCGGCGGCGTGCATCGCCAAAGGGTACGCCGGGGGTTGCGCCGCCGCCCGCGCCGCGGTTAGGGTGGCGCGATGGCAGTCAAACTCCACCGCTGCAGCCTGATGTGGCTCAAGATCGGTCCCCACCCCTGCTGGAAAGTGCAGAAGGCGCTCGACGAGCAGGGGATCGAGTACGAGGTGGTCAAGGGACCGCTGCGCGACCGCAGCGACGTCAAGCAGATCTCCGGGCAGACCAAATACCCGGTGATCGAGTTCGAGGACGGCAGCGCCTACCGCGCCGAATCGAACGACATGGCGGCGCGGATTCGCGCCGGCAAGCTGTTCGACCAGCCCTCAGCCGCCGCCTAGCGCCCGCTCGACGAACGGCCCGAGCAGGTCGGCGACCGCCGCCGCGGTCTTCTCCGGCGACTCCGCCGGGGCGGTGATGTGGCTGATCGCCAGCCGCACCAGCGATTCGGAGAGCAACGCGACGTCGGCCTTGGCGGCCTGCGGCCAGCCCTCCTCGATCACCGACGCGAGGCGGGTGGTCGCCCAGGCGAGGACCGGCAGGCCCTGCGTGGTGACGAAGGGCAGCATGCCGCCGGTGCCGTCGTCGCTGAGCAGGATCTTGATCAGCGGGTCCTCGCCGGCGCTGCGCAGGAACAGCTCCAGGGCGGCGCCGATCGCGGCATCGGGATCGTCGAGATGCGCCCGCACCGCCGCCTCGACCTGGTCGAGGAAGCCCTCGCCGACGTCGATCACGAAGGCGAGCCCGAACTCGTTGCGGTTGCCGAACTCGTTGTAGAGGGTCTGGCGGCTGACGCCGGCGGCGCTGGCGATGTCGGCCATCGTCACCTCCGACCAGGGACGCTGCTGCAGTTGTTCGCGGGCAGCGTCGAAAAGGGTCTGCCGCAGCAGCTGCCGAGCCGCCTCCTGATAGGGGGTGCGCACGCCTGCCATCCCCCTCATCGTGCCAGCGGCGGCGGTCAAGCGTCGTCAGCCGGCTCGAAATCGACCTTGTCGCGGACGCCGCAATCGGGACAGTGCCAGTCGTCGGGGACCTCGCTCCACGGCGTCCCGGGCGGGAAGCCCTCGCGGGGGTGACCGGCCTCCTCGTCGTAGAGATAGCCGCAGCTGGGGCAGACCCAGCGGCTCATCCCGCCGCCCCCAGCGAGCGGCCGCCATAGCGGGCGAGGACCCGGGCTCGCTTGCGCGGGTGGATGTTGGCGCGGGTGACGTCGCCGCCGTAGTGGTCGACGAGGCGCTGGTCCATCACCCGCCGCCACAGCGGCGGCACCCAGGCGAGCACGATCATCCCGGCGTAGCCCGTCGGCAGCTGCGGCGCTTCTTCGACGTGGCGCAGCGCCTGGTAGCGCCGGGTCGGGTTGGCGTGGTGGTCAGAGTGGCGCTGCAGGTGGTAGAGGAGGACGTTGGAGGCGACGTTGTTGCTGTTCCAGCTGTGCTCCGGCAGGCAGCGCTCGTAGCGGCCGTCCTCCTTGCGCTGGCGCAGCAGGCCGTAGTGCTCGAGGTAGTTGACGACCTCCAGCAGCGAGAACCCGAGCACCGCCTGCAGGACCAGGTAGGGCAGGACGACGGGGCCGAAGGCGATGGCGAGGCCGGCGAAGAGGACGACCGTCATCGCCCAGGCGGTGAGGATGTCGTTGTGCGGGCCCCAGTGGGACTTGCCGAGCCGGTCCAGCCGGGCGGCCTCGATGCCCCAGGCCGAGCGCAGGCTGCCGGCGACGGTGCGCGGCAGGAAGGCCCAGAAGCTCTCGCCGAGGCGCGAGCTGGCGGGGTCCTCGGGGGTGGCGACGCGGACGTGGTGCCCGCGGTTGTGCTCGATGAAGAAATGGCCGTAACCGGTCTGGGCGAGGGCAATGCGGCTCAACCAGCGCTCGGAGCTGGCCCGCTTGTGGCCCAGCTCGTGGGCGGTGTTGATCGCGATGCCGCCGACGACGCCGACGGTCAACGCCAGGAAGACGCTTTCCAGGACCGAGAGGTCGCCGCTGCCCCACAGGTAACAGGCGAAGAGAAGGCCGGCGTACTGGATCGGGATGAAGAGGTAGGTGCACCAGCGGTAGTAGCGGTCCTGCTCGAGCCACTTGAGCACGCTGTCGGGCGGGTTGGAGGGGTCGGTGCCGATGGCGACGTCGAGCAGTGGGAAGCCGACGAAGACGAGCACCGGGGCGAGCAGCCAGAAGCCGCCGAAGCCGGTCGCCTCGACCAGGCCCCAGGCCATGAACGGAGCGAGCGGGATGACGATCCCGAGCAGCCAGGCGTAGCGCTTGCCGTCGGTCCAGCCGGCCGGGTTGACCTCGACGTCGTCGTGATGGTGGTGGTGATGCGCGTGCGCCTCCGGCGCTGCGGCGTGAGCCTCCATGCGGCCTCCCTTGTCAGATTCCAGCCTGAGGTCTGCCAGTTTGACAGGGATGCCCTTCTTGTCAAGTGCGGATACAGGCTGGCCTTCTCTGTCGCCTAGTTGAATCGCGCCACCAGGATGGCGAACATATGTTCGTGTTCTTCACCAGACACATCCGGACCCCGCCATGGACCCCGCCATGCAATCCGACCACTTCTTCCTGGCGAGGCTCCGGTGCAATACAGCGGTACCGCTATAGACCAAGCCGGGAGAGGTGATTTGAGTACTGCTGCATGCCCAAAGCGGAACCGCAGCTCGGCCTTGCCTGCGCAGTCAGGCAACTGCGGACCGAGAAAGGGCTGTCGCAGGAAGAGCTGGCCAACCGGGCCGGAGTGCACCTGACCTGGATCGGCCGGCTCGAGAGCGGCGCCGCCAACCCGAGCTGGGGCACGACGAAGCGCGTTGCCCGCGGCCTCGGCGTCCCCCACTCGGAGTTGGCGGCGCTGGGCGAAACGAAGGACGGCGAGCTGGCCGCCGCTAGATCTTCAGCAGGACGACCGTATTGACGGCGAAGATCAGAGCGAAGAAGACGGTGGCGCGATCGAGGTTGCGCTCGACCATCGAGCCACCGCCGATCGAGCTGCCGCCGCCACCGATGCCGAAGGCACCGGAGAGGCCCGCGTCTTTCCCCGAGTGCAGGAGCACGAGGAAGATGAGGACGACGGAGATGATCACCTGGATGACGCTGAGGAACGTATACATCGCCGTCGAAGTCTAGCCGCGCTCGGCGGTTTCTGGTTTCCGCGCCGCGCCGTTGCCGTTCTCCCCCGCTCCAGAGGCCACCTTGGCCGCCTCGGTCTCGTCGAGGATCTCAACCGCCTCGCGGCGCAGTTCGGCGTCGAGGATCGCGAAGTCCTCGTCGGAGAGCTTGCCGGCGGCGTGGTCGAGTTCGGCGTCGCGGATCTCCCGGTACTTGGCTTCTTTCAGCGCGTCCATCTCGGTGCGGACGAGGGCGCCGCGACGGCGGCCGCGAGTCGGCCAAAGCGCGACGAGCGCGCCGGCGGCGGCGATGATGCCGCCGATCCACATCCAGGTGACGAGCGGGTTGACGATCACCTTGAAGGTGACCGGCAGGGCTTCGCCGGCGTAGTCGCGGGCGATGTTTTCGGCCGACTGCGCCTGCAGCTTGCCGATCGTCTGCAGCGCCGCCGGTGCGGTCGCGGGATTGGCGCGAGCGTTCAGCATCATCGCCCGCAGCGCCGCGCACTGGGGCGGCGTCCCGGGGGCGCCGCGGACGCACTGGGCGAAGGCTTTGTCGGCGAGCCGCGCCCGCTTCTGGACGCCGCTGATGTCGGGGTTGGGCGCGATCCAGAAGTCCTGGTCGAAGCCGGCGTGCAGGCCGACCTCGCTGGTCGCCTCGCCGTCGAAGTAGGAGCTGATCAGCCCCGGTCCGGACGCCGAGGTGCCGGTCGGGCGGAAGAAGCGGCGGCTCGGATGGAGGGTGGCGACGAGCTGGCCGTCCCTCTTCACCCGGATCAGCTGGGCGAAGGTGAACTTCTCGCTGTCGACCGAGACTTCGGGCTTCACGTAGGTGACCGTGAAGCCGTCGAGGACGGTGCTTTCGCCGGGTTTGAGGTCGACGTCGCGGTTGGTCTGGAAGCTCGAGGAGGCGGCGATGCCGATCAGGACGACGGCGACGCCGGCGTGGACGATGTAGCCGCCGTAGCGCCGCCGGTTGCGGGCGACGACCGCGGCCAGCGAGCCCCAGAAGGAGCCGCCGGCGATCCGCTTGCGGGCCATCGCGCCGTTCCAGAACTCCTGGGCGACGCCGGCGAGGGCGAAGGCGGCGAAGACGAACAGCGCCAGCGCCCAGGGCTTGTTCGCGGCGTCGCTGAAGAGGAGCAGCGCGACCAGCGTCACCGCGGCGACGATCAGCGGCACGCGGAAGACGCGCCTGGCCGAGGCCCAGCTGACCCGGCGCCAGGCGAGCAGCGGCCCGACGCCGGTGAAGAGGACGAGCAGGATCGCCAGCGGCGTCGTGTAGTGGTCGAACCAGGGGGCGGCGAGCGAGGCCTTGCTGCCGGTGAACAGTTCGGAGATCAGCGGGAAGAAGGTGCCCCAGGCGATCACCAGCGTCATCGCCACCAGCAGCAGGTTGTTGACGAGGAACACCGCCTCGCGCGAGACCAGCGAGTCGATCCGCTTCGGCGACTTGAGGTCGTCGAGGCGGGAGACGATCAGCGCCGTCGAGCCGAGCACGACGACCGCGATCAGGCCGAGGATGTAGGGGCCGACGGTGTTGTCGCCGAAGGCGTGGATCGACTGCAGGACGCCGGAGCGGACGAGGAAGGTGCCGAGCAGCGCCATCGAGAAGGTGGCGACGATGAGGCAGGCGTTCCAGACTTTCAGCATCCCGCGCTTCTCCTGGACCATGATCGAGTGCAGGAAGGCGGTGGCCAGCAGCCACGGCATCAGCGCCGCGTTCTCGACCGGGTCCCAGGCCCAGTAGCCGCCCCAGCCGAGCTCGGTGTAGGACCAGCGCGCGCCGAGCAGCAGGCCGATGCCGAGGAAGGCCCAGGCGACGAGCGCGAACTTGCGGGTGGCGCGGATCCACTCGGCGTTGAGCCTGCGCGTGATGAGGGCGCCGATCGCGAAGGCGAAGGGGATCGTCAGCGAGACGTACCCCGAGTAGAGCATCGGCGGGTGGATCATCATGCTCGGGTGCTGCAGCAGCGGGTTGAGCCCGATCCCGTCGCTGGGCGCCGGGCTCAGCGTCGTGAAGGGGTTGACGTCGGGCGCGAACAGCATCAGCCCGGTGAAGAAGGCGGCGATGCCCATCATCACCGCCGTCGCCCAGGGGACGATCTCGCGCAGCTTCTTGCGGGTCACGTAGAGGGCGAGGCTGGAGGCGATCGACAGCACCCAGGCCCAGAGCAGCAGCGAGCCTTCCTGGCTCGACCACATCGCCGCCATCTTGTAGAAGGTCGGCGTCTCGATCGAGGAGTGTTCGGCGACGATGTTGAACGAGAAGTCGTCGCTGAGGAAGGCGATCTCGATGATCACCACGCAGGCGGTGAGCAGCGCGCAGAAGACGTAGACGCCGCGGCGCGAGAGCTCGACCCAGCGCGCTTCGCCCTTGTGGGCGCCGGCCAGGGCTACGGCAGCGGCGCTGACGGCAGCGAGGAAGCCCAGCCCCAGCAGGACGCCGCCGAGGCTAGCCATTGCTGCTCTTGGTGGTGAACTTCGACGGGCACTTGGTGATCAGGGTTTCGGGTTCGCCGACGAAGGTCCCGCTCTTCATCGTGCCCGTCAGGACGATCTCACGGCCGCCGCGGAACGGGTCCGGGACGGTGCCGTGGTAGGTGACCGGCAGCGTCTCGCTTTCCCCCGAGCGATCCTCGACGCGGAAGACGATGCCGGTGCCGTGGTCTTCGATCGAGCCGGGGACGACTCTCCCGGTCATCTCGGCCGTCGTGCCGGGCGCGGAGCCGATCAGCTCCGAGGGCTCCTTGGCCTCGGTCGAGGCGGAGAAGGAGGTGTAGATCAGCGCCACCGCCAGCAACACGGCCACACTGAGCGCCACGACCAAGCGGATGGTGCGCTTGCGCGAAGGGTCCACGTCGGGCCGGATTATCGCAATTGCGAGAATGCGGCAGATGTCAGCCAAGAGCGATGACCCGGTTCTGCTCATCACCGGCGCCAGCAGCGGCATCGGCGCCGCCACCGCCCGCGCCGCCGCCGAGCGCTACCGGCTGGTGCTGGCGGCGCGGCGAATCAAGGCGCTCGACGTGGTCTCCGGGGAACTCGGCGGCACCGAGCGCGCCCTGCCGGTCCGCTGCGACGTGACCGAGTGGGACCAGGTCGAGGCGATGGTCGCGACCGCTCTGGAGCAGTTCGGCCGCATCGACGCCGTCTTCGTCAACGCCGGCTTCGGCGCCAAGCGCGGCTTCCTCGAGGAGTCGCCCGAGTTCTGGAAATCGATGGTCCTGACCAACGTCTACGGGGCGGCGCTGACGATCCGCGCCACCCTCCCCCACCTGCTCGAGCGCGGCGACGGCCACTTCCTGATCACCAGCTCGGTCGCCGGGCGCCGGGCGCTGCCCGGCTCGCTCTACTCGGCGACCAAGTGGGCGGCGACGGCGATCGGCGAGAGCCTGCGCGGCGAGCTGCGCCAGATGCACGACAACACCGCGATCAAGGTGACGCTGATCGAGCCGGGGATGACCGACACCCCCTTCTTCGACAACAGCCCCGGCGACGCCGCCCTGCGCGACACCGACATCGCCAAGGCGGTCATGTACGCGCTCGAACAGGGCCCCGGGGTCGACGTCAACGAGATCCTGATCCGGCCGACGACGCAGCCCACCTAGCGCCGTGCGCGAGACCGAGGCAGAGCTGGCGCGGCTGCAGGAGCTGCTCGACGCCAGCTACGCGGCGGCCGGCCCGCACCTGCTCCGCATCCACACCCCCGAGCGCCGCCTCGACGCCGCCGCGGTGGCGGCCGAGCTGACCGGGATGCGGCTGCTCTCGCTGGCGACGGTTACCGCCGACGGGCGCCCCCGGGTCGGCCCGGTCGACGGCGTCTTCCTGCACGGCAGCTTCCACTTCGGCTCGGCCCCCGACTCCGCCCGCGCCCGCCACATCGCCCGCCGCCCCGACGTCAGCGCCACCCACCTCCCCGGCGAGGAGCTCTCGGTCACGGTCCACGGCCGCGCCGTCCCGGTCGACGTCCAGGCCGCCGAGGGCGCCGAGCTGCGCAGCGCCCTGCTCGAGATCTACGTGCCGCGCTACGGCGAGGAGTGGGAGGAGTTCCTCGACGGCGAGACCGCCTACTGGCGGATCGAGGCCGAACGGATGTACACCTTCCACATGCCGCCCGGCGCCAGCTGAGCGCGTCGCCGCTTCGCGGGGATTCAGGGCGTGGCCGGGGAGGGTGCTCGCCACCCTCCATGGGCAGGTAGGGCGGCGAGCACCCTC
>JBEHWY010000092.1:0-15078 GCA_048498975.1 Actinomycetota bacterium
CCTTCCTTGGGGGGGGTGCGAGCAGGGGCGGGTCTTAAGCCCTAGCTGCGTCCCGGCGAACCCGCCGGCGGCGTCCCAGGCGGCGGCACCGGCCCCCAGCTCTCCCGCCCGTCCGCGGTCTGGATCGGGATCTTGGGGCCGGCCATCGCCGGCGCGTCGAGGGTGACGTCGGCGATCGCCTTGACCCGGGAGGCGACCTCGCGGATGGTGCTCTTCTTGCCCTGGTAGCCCCACTGGTGGCGGTCGGCGGTGAGGCCGGTGGCGTCGATGCCGGCTTCTTCGGCGAGGAACAGGGCGCGGGGCATGTGGAAGCCCTGGGTGACGACGACGGCGTCGTGGACGTTGAAGATCGAGCGGGCGCGGACCATCGTCGCCCAGGTGTCGAGGCCGGCGTGGTCCTCGAAGACGTCCTGCGGCGGCACCCCGTCGCTGACCAGCTGCTTGCGCATCGTGTCGGGCTCGTCGTAGGCCCAGGTGTGATGGTCGCCGGAGACGAGGATCTTGTCGACCTTGCCGGCCCGCCAGAGGCGGTAGGCCTGCGCGACCCGTTCGGCCAGCATCGGGCTCATCTCGCCGTCGCCCTGCACCAGCGCCCCCGGCACGATCGCCACTTCCGCGCTCGGCACCTTGGCCACGTCCGCCGTGTACTCGCCCTGCGTGGTCAGCAGGATGTACGCGTTCGACCCGACCACCGCGAGCACCCCCAGCACCCCCACCCCAGCCAGCGCCGCCGAAACCCGCGGCCAGCGGCGCAACGGATAAGTCAGCCCCCGCCGAATGCGTCGAATAGCTCGCATCGAACGGGAAAGGCTAGCGGGCCGAGCCCGAAGCGCTGTTACATCCCAGCTTGGGGCGGTGGCATGCGGGGGAGGGTGCCGGCCACCCTCTCTGGGCAGGTAGGGCGACCGGCACCCTCCCCCTCCCGGATCGGGACGGGCGGACGGGCGGCCCTTTCGCCGTTGTCGACTTTGTACGTCCTACAGGCGGTACAAAGTCGACAACGGCGACGCCCTACGGCTGCCCAAGGGCAACTTGGTCACTCGGGGGGATCTGGTGCCGCGAAGCTACGCGAAGGACGCGATCCTGATCCGCCCGTCAGCTTTTGCGAACCCGACCTGGAGAAGGGGTTGTGTGCCCCTCCCACGAAGGCTCAGGGACCCCGAAACCGAGCCCTCGAGGCCGTCCCAGCTGCGCGACGGTCTTCGGGGGAGGGGCACACAACCCCTCCCCCGTGCCGTGTTCTCAGAAGTGAACGATCGGGATGATGAGGATCGCGACGATGTTCGCGACCTTGATCATCGGGTTGATCGCCGGGCCGGCGGTGTCCTTGTAGGGGTCGCCGACGGTGTCGCCGGTGACCGAGGCAGCGTGGGCCTCGGAGCCCTTGCCGCCGTGGGCGCCGTCCTCGATCAGCTTCTTGGCGTTGTCCCAGGCGCCGCCGCCGGCGGTCATCGAGACAGCCATGAAGAGGCCGACGACGATGACGCCGATCAGCAGGCCGCCGAGCGCGTCGACGCTGAGCAGGCCGACGATCACCGGCACCACGATCGGGATCAGCGCCGGCAGGATCATCTCTTTCTGCGCGGCGAGGGTGACGATGCTGACGGTTTCGCCGTACTCGGGTTTTTCCGTCCCGTCCATGATCCCGGGGTGCTCTTTGAACTGTTTGCGGACCTGCTCGACGACCTGGCCGCCGGCACGCCCGACCGCCTCGATCGCGAGCGCTGAGAACAGGTAGACCATCATGCCGCCGATGATCAGCCCGATCAGGACGTCGGGGCTGGTCAGGTGGAAGAGGCTGTTCAGGTCATAGCCCGATGGCGCCTCGTCCGCCAATTCCGAGCGGAAGGCGGCGAACAGCACCAGCGCCGCGAGGGCGGCGGAGCCGATCGCGTAACCCTTGGTCACCGCCTTGGTCGTGTTGCCGACCGCGTCGAGCGGGTCGGTGACGTTGCGGACGTCCTCCGGCAGCTCCGCCATCTCGGCGATGCCGCCGGCGTTGTCGGTGATCGGCCCGAAGGCGTCGAGGGCGACGATCAGGCCGCAGAGCGAGAGCTGGGCGACGACGGCGATGCCGATGCCGTAGATGCCCGCCAGCTCGTTGGCGCCGAGGATCGCGAGGGCGATGACGAGCGCCGGAGCGGCGGTCGACTGGAAGCCCTGGGCGAGCCCGGCGATGATGTTCGTCGCGTGCCCGGTCTCGGAAGCCTGGGCGATCATCTTCACCGGCCGGAACCGGGTCGACGTATAAAATTCGGTAATCCCGAACAGCAGCGCGGTGACCGCGACGCCGATTACGGCGCAGAGCCAGAGGTCGCTGACGCTGACCGCCTTCGCTCCCACTTCGAGCCCGTACTTGACCGGGTCGGACATCAGCCACTCGGTGATCGGGTAGAAGGCCGCGATCGAGAGGATGCCGGAGATCAGCAGGCCGCGGTAGAGCGCGCCCTCGACCTTGTCCGATTTCGTCCGCACGGAGAGCGCGCCGATGATCGAGGCGATGATCGCGACGCCGCCGAGGACCAGCGGGTAGATCGCGACGTTGCGCAGGTAGTCGCCGTCGGAGCCGGTGAAGGTGAGGACGCCGAGCAGCATCACCGCAACCGAGGTGACCGCGTAGGTCTCGAACAGGTCGGCCGCCATGCCGGCGCAGTCGCCGACGTTGTCGCCGACGTTGTCGGCGATCACGGCCGGGTTGCGGGGATCGTCCTCGGGGATCCCCGCCTCGACCTTGCCGACCAGGTCGGCGCCGACGTCGGCGGCCTTGGTGAAGATGCCGCCGCCGAGACGGGCGAAGACCGAGATCAGCGAGCCACCGAAGCCGAGGCCGATCAGCGCGTCGACGGCCTCCTTGTCAGAGGAGCCGGTGACGAGCAGGAAGCCGTAGTAGCCGGCGACGCCGAGCAGCGCCAGGCCGACGACGAGCAGGCCGGTGACCGAGCCGCCTTTGAAGGCGACGTCGAGCGCCGGCGGCACGCCGCCGCGGGCAGCCTCGGCGACGCGGGCGTTGGCCCGGACCGAGACGTTCATGCCGATGAAGCCGGTGGCGCCGGACAGGGCGGCGCCGATGATGAAGCCGACGGCGGTCTTCCAGTCCTGGAGAACCACGAGCAGGACCGCGATCGGCACCGCAACCGCGGCAATGATCGTGTACTGACGGTTCAGGTAGGCCTGAGCGCCTTCCTGGACGGCGCCCGAGATTTCCCGCATCCGGTCGTTCCCTGGCGACTTCGCGAGCAGGCGTTGGGTGACAATAAGTCCGTAGACGACGGCAGCGCCCGCGCAGACGAGCGCGACGACGACTCCGTAGTCGGTCAAAAAGCTGGTCAAGGTCTTCCTCCGGTGGTTTTGCGGCGGCCGAGTCTATAGACGCGGGCGGCGTCGTCGCCCTCAGACCCGGCTCTGGACCGCGTAGGTGCGCCGCGTCTCGGCCACCGCGTCGCGGTAGATGTCCTCGATCGAGACCCCGGAATCGATTGCTTCACGCGCCCGCTGGGCGCCGTTTCGCTCCGGCAGCTCGACCTCGATCCCGAGCTGCGTCCGCGCCGGCTCGGTCCAGCTCAGCACCGAGTCGAGCAGGGCCCGCGTCTCGATCTCCTCGCCGCGGCGGAAGTCGATCATCCGCCCGCCGGCGCCGTAGCGGATCGCCCGCCAGAGGTTCTCCTCGATCTCGCGGTCGCCGAGCGGCGCGCCGCGCCCCTCGTAGCCGAGCTCGTCGTAGTCGAGCGCGGTCTGGGCGATGCAGGCGGCGATCAGCGCCGCCATCCCGAACGACTCCTCCCCTCTGGTCTGGGCGTCGCAGATCCGCACCTCGACGGTGCCGAACTCGTGGTGCGGGCGCACGCTCCACCACAGCTGGGTCGACTCGACGATCGTCCGCGTCCGCTGCAGCAGGCCGACGAAGTCGGCGTAGGTGCGCCAGTCGTGGAACTGCGCGGGGATGCCGCAGCGGGGGAAGGTGCGGGTGAAGATCTCGGTGCGGACCGTGTGCAGGCCGGTGTCGCGGCGATCGAGGAAAGGCGAGTTGGCCGAGATCGCGAGCAGCAGCGGCAGCAGCTCGCGCAGCCAGTCGCAGACGGCGATCGCCCGGTCGGCGCCGCGGATGCCCATGTGGACGTGCAGGCTCCAGGTGTTGTTGCGCTGGGCCACGTAGCCGAGTTCGTTGCGCAGCCGGTTGTAGTGCGGCGTGTCGATGATCGTCTGCTCGAGGTAATTGGCCCAGGGGTGGGTGCCGGTCGCGCCCAGCGCCAGGCCCATCTCGCCGACGAGGCCGAAGAGCCGGCTGCGCCGCTCGCGCTGGCGGGCGACCGCCTCGGCGAAGCTCTCCGAGCGCCCGGAGCGGATCTCGATCTCGGTGTCGATCAGCTCGCCGGCCGCCGACTCGGCCAGCACCTCGTCGCGCTGGCAGGCGGCGTAGACGTCCTCGAAGCGATGGGCGAGCTCGAGCGAGGCCGGCTCCAGGATCGCGAACTCCTCCTCGAGCCCCAGCGTGAAATCGGTTGAGGACTCGAATCTCTCGCGCGCGAGGTCGAGGTCGAGTGACAAGTTCCTAAGCGAGGTAGAAGTAGAGCGCGTAGAGCAGGTCGACGGCCGGACTGGAGGTGTGGACGGTCACCTCCGGCGGCACCTGGAGCAGCTGCTCGGAGTAGTTGAAGATGATCTTGACGCCGGCCTTGACGAGGCGGTCGGCAACCTCCTGGGCCGCGGCGGCGGGCACCGCGAGGACGCCGACGACGATCTCCTCCTCGGCGACGACATCGGCGAGCTCGCTCATGTCGCGCACGGTGAGGTCGCCGATCTGCTTGCCGACCACGTCGGGATCGGCGTCGAAGACGGCGACGACCTGGAAGCCGTGGTCGGCGAAGATCGCCGAGCTGGCGATCGCCTGGCCGAGGTTGCCGGCACCGAACAGGGCGATGTTGTGCTGGCCGGAAGTGCGGAGGATCTTGCGGATCTCCGAGACCAGCGAGTCGACGTTGTAGCCGACCCCCCGCTTGCCGAACTTGCCGAACCCGGAGAGGTCGCGGCGGATCTGGGTCGGGTTGATGTGGGTGTACTCGGAGAGCTCCTGCGAGGAGATCGTCTCGCGGCCCATCTTGCGCGCCTGCGTCAGAACCTGCAGGTAGCGCGAGAGGCGCGCGGCGACGCCGAGCGAGAGGCGCTCGCCTTCAATCGGAAAACCGCCCGAGGCTTCGATCTCGTCGATCAGTTCGACCATGCCCCCACAGTATCGAGCCTCGCCCGCACGGCCGCCGTGTCGAAGCGCAGCTCGGAGGCGAGGACGCCGTCGACCTCGACGACCGGGATCCGCTCGAGGTGGCGTCGCAGCAGCGTCTCGTCGCTCTCGATGTCGATCTCGTGCAGCTCGAAGCGGTAGCCCTCCTCGTGCAGCGCGACGAGCGCCTCGATCGCTTCCTCGCAGAGGTGGCACTCGGGCCGCGAGTAGACGAAGACCTTGGCCAAAATCGGTCCGCTAGTGGGCGACGGCGGCGCGCTCGCCGCTGGCGAAGGCGTCGTAGTCGAGGTAGTCGGGATAGGGCACGCGGGGCGCGAAGCGCGCCGCCGAGCCGATCATCGCGGCGTTGTCGGTGCAGAGCCTGATCGGGACCAGCTTCAGCCGCACTCCCTGCTGCTCGCAGAGGCGGCCGACGGCCTCGCGCAGCGGGCCGTTGGCGGCGACGCCGCCGCCGAGCGCGACCGCCTCCCAGTCGCCCCGCTTCAGGGCCCGTTTCAGCTTCGCGACGAGCTGGCTGACGACCGCGGCCTGGAAGCTCGCGGCGAGGTCGGCGCGACGCTCGGCGACGCCCTCGGGCCCGAGCTCGCGACAGCGGTAGACCAGCGCCGTCTTCAGGCCGCTGAAGCTGAAGTCGAGGCCCGGGTCGCGGCTCATCGCGACCGGCATCTCGAAGGCCTCGGGGTCGCCGCCGCGGGCCTCGCGTTCGAGCGCCGGCCCGCCGGGGAAGCCGAGGCCGAGCAGCCGCGCCGACTTGTCGAAGGCCTCGCCGGCGGCGTCGTCGAGGGTCTGCCCCAGCACCTCGTGGCCCTCGTGGTCGCGGACCGCGGCGAGCAGCGTGTGGCCGCCGCTGGCGACGAGGCAGAGAAACGGGGGCTCGAGCGGCTCGGGCTCGAGGAAGTTGGCGGCGACGTGGCCCTGCAGGTGGTCGACCGGGATCAGCGGCAGCCGCCGCGGGGCGGCGATCGCCTTGGCGGTGCTGACCCCGACGAGGAGGGCGCCGATCAGGCCCGGGCCGGCGGTGACGGCGACCGCCTCGACGTCGTCGAGCCCGACCCCGGCCTCGGCCAGCGCCGCCTGGACCAGCGGCGCGGTCAGCTCCAGGTGATGGCGGGCGGCGACCTCGGGGACGACGCCGCCGAAGGCGGCGTGGGCGTCGGTCTGCGAGGAGATCAGGTTGGAGAGGATGCGCGGGCCGTCGAGCACGGCGGCGCAGGTGTCGTCGCAGGACGTCTCGATGGCGAGGATCAGGGACAAGGGTGCCTCAGTCCAGCCACATGATCAGCGCGTCCTCGCCGTTGTCGTGGTAGTAGCGAGGGCGGACGCCGGCCGAGCGGAAGCCGAACCGTTCGTACATCGCGATCGCGCCGTGGTTGGAGACGCGCACCTCGAGCGTGAACGGCAGCGTCCCCCGCCCCTCCTCGAAGAGGCGGCGCATCAGGTGACCGGCGACGCCGCTGCCGCGCGCCTCGGGGGCGACCGCGATGTTCATCAGGTGCCAGACCTGGTCATAGCGCGAGCAGACCACGTAGCCGAGCAGCTCCTCGCCGGCGCTGGCGGCAAGGCAGATCCCGCTCGGCTTCGAGAGCTCGAGGACGAACATCGCCAGCGACCAGGGGGTCGGGAACGAGCGCCGCTCGATCGAGATCACCGCCGGCAGGTCGCTGTAGGCGAGCCGCCGCACGCGGACCTCCTGGGTCAGGTCACTCGGCTGTCTGGAAAGAATCTCGCTCACGCCAACGCTCCGCATCTGGAGGTCTGAGGTAGATCGGTGCGAGCGAGCCTTCGCCGTCGCCGTCCGCCTCCGCCGCCAGCGCGCAGACGTGGCGCGCCGCGACCCGGTGGATTGGATCGGCATCGTCCGCGATGCGGACGCCGTCTCGGGCCAGCTCTTGCCGAAATCGTACCGCCCCCGGACCGGCAACCGACGGGGGTTGGGGAAGGGCGGCAAGGCGTTCGGCGAGCTCCTCGGGGCGACAGACGAGCGGCTCCCACAGCCGCTCGCCGCTGCGCGAGTAGAGCGCGGCGAAGACCTCGCCGCGGAAGCCGTCGAGAACCGGCAGCACCTCGCCCTCGGCTCCGGCCGCCGCGATCCCGCGGGCGAGCGCGTCGAGGGTGCCGACGCCGGCCACCGGCAGCCCGGTCGCCGCCGCCAGCCCGCGCGCGGTGGCGATCCCGATCCGCAGCCCGGTGAACGACCCCGGGCCGAGCCCGACGGCGATCAGGTCGACGCGCTCCCAGCCGCCCGCGGCGGCGGCGGCGCGCTCGACCTCGGCCAGCAGCGAGGTCGCATGGCGGGGCCGGCCGGTCGCCGAGAGCCCCAGCTGCGACTCCTCCAGCACCTCGCCGTCGCGCCAGGCGCAGGCCGCCGTGTCGACGGTCGCGGTGTCGAAGCCGACGACTACCAGCGCCGGCTCACCGTTCGACCCGGAAGGCGAAGCTGCCGACTTTTTTCCCTTTGACGAACCAGCTGACGCGGTGCTTGCCGGGGATCGTCGAGGTGATCACGTTGACGTAGAGCTGCCCTTCCTTGGCCTTGTGCGGCTGCTTGGTGCAGATCACGGTCCGGTTGGGGAACTTGACGCAGACCTTGTATTCGACGTCGGCGTTGAGGCTGCGGAAGAAGGCGCCCTTCTTCGAGTTCCGCGGGCAGGCGTGGGACGGTTTCGTTTTCGTCGAGTCGCCGCAGCCAACGTAGTGTTCGTAGGCCGCCGCTCCGGCGGAAGCGGGCACCGCGCACGCCAGCAGTCCGGCCGCAACCATCACCGCGACGAGCGCCTTCAGTCCCTTCATCGTCCCTTCCCTTCGTGGATGGTGTTCCAAGCCGTCGATGCTACAAGCTGCTTTCTCTTCCAACAGGCCCCGCCTGCCCGGGTTGCGCCCGGCGCTCACCACTCGATCTCGATCCGCCGCCGCTCCTCGCCGGCGTGCTCGATCCTGACCTCGATCGCGGGCCGGCCGAGGTGACCGGAGCCGGCCGCGGGCCACTCGACGAAGGCGACGCCGTCGGCGCCGAGGTAGTCGTCGAGCAGAGCCGGGTCCTCCCCCTCCAGCGTCTGCAGCCGGTAGAGGTCGAGGTGGGAGACGGGCATGCGGCCGCCGGCGTAGCGCTGGCCGATCGTGAAGGTCGGGGAGGTGACGGGGCCCTCGACCCCGAGCGCGCGGCAGGCGCCGCGGATCAGCGTCGTCTTGCCGGCGCCGACTTCGCCGGAGAGGACGACGACGTCGCCTGGCGCCAGCCGCTCGGCGACGCGGGCGCCGAGCGCTTCGGTCTCGGCCGCGGATGCGGTCTGCAGCCGCTCCGTCGCTTTCGCCGGCTCAGCCAAAGAAGTCGAGCTGGTCGGCGGGCGGGGTCTCGGGCTCGGGCGGGCCGGCCTCGGCGGCGATCTCCTCGGCGCTGGGCGCGGGGGCCGGCGGCGGGCCGGCGAGCAGCGCCGGGATCGTCGCGAAGTCGCCCCGCAGCGTCTCCTTCATCGACGGCGTGCGCAGCGCCGCCGCCGGGTGCAGGAGCGGCAGCAGGAAGACGGCGCGGCCGCCGAGCTCGTGGACCTGGGGGACGCCGCGGACGCGGGTGATCCCGACCTGGCTGCCGGTCAGCAGCTTGGTCGCGAAGTTGCCCAGGGTGCAGACGACCTTGGGCTCGATCAGCCGCACCTGCTCGAACAGGTAGGGCTCGCAGGCCTGGATCTCGAGCGGCAGCGGGTCGCGATTGCCGGGCGGGCGCGACTTCAGCACGTTGGCGATGAAGACGTCCTCGCGCGAGAGCCCGATCTCCTCCAGCAGCTGGTTGAGGAGCTGCCCGGCGCGGCCGACGAAGGGCAGCCCCTGGCGGTCCTCTTCGGCACCCGGGGCCTCACCGACGAACATCAGGTCGGCGTCGGCGTTGCCGGCGCCGAAGACGGCATTGGTCCGCGTCTCGTGCAGGGGGCATTTGGTGCAGGTCTGCACTTCCTTGAAGAGCTCGACCAGGCGCTCGCGGCGCTGCTCCGCGCTCAGCGTCACGGCTTCTCCCCCGCCGCCCGTCGCTTGCGCGACTCGGCGATCCGCTCGCCGCGCGCCGCTTCGCGCTCGCGCCGGCGCGATTCGTCGGAGCGGACGGCGGCCCCGCGCGGCTGCCGGCCCGGCGGCGAGACGGCCGAGTAGAGGCGCCGGCTGCGCTCGGCGCCGCACTGCGGGCAGGCGACGAGAGCACCGGCCGCGACCAGCTCCTCGAAGCGGGTCCCGCACTCCTCGCATTCGAACTCATAGATCGGCATCGTCGGCCGCACCGATCCTACGACTTCGGGCCGCCGCCGCCGCGTAGGCTTCGATCATCGAGGGCGCGGCCTGCGGCCGGCACCCCCCGAACGTCCGGAATCCGGCGGCGCTTGGCCCATCCGGCCCAGCCGCCGGGGTTAGGGTGTCCGCGGTGGCCCTATGGGAAGGGCCCGGGGGTAAAGGACGAGACTTGTACGTATGCGATCGCTGTGGCAGTCGCTTTCACTCGGCGCGAGCTGCCTCTGTTGAGTTCTGCCCGCGCTGCCTGCTGCGCGACGACGCCGCATCGCCCCTGCACCACCGGCCCGACGAGCGTCGCCGAGCGGCTGGGACGCCGCCGGAGGCGACCGCTGCCGAGCCGAAGCCGCACGGCGCCGAGGAGGCGTCGCATTGAGGTTTCGGTTCGGGCATCAGGGCTGGCGCCCGGACGACGACTGGCACGACGTCGGCAGCGGCGAGGGCGAGAGCGCTGAGCAGGCGCTGGAGCGGCTGGGACGCCAGCGCGAACTCGAGCCCGGCTGGTACCGGGCCGAAAGCCCGAGCGGCGAAACCGGCGAATTCCTCCTCGACCCGGCTGGCATCACCAGGGTGATGTAGCCGCCCCTAGGAGAGCGGCTCCCACTCCCAGGCCTTGGCCGAGGCGAGGCTCTCCTGGTCGAGGTAGCGGCGGAACTCCTCGAGCTCGCCCTCGTCGACCGAGTAGGAGTGCTCGGGCGCCGGGAAGGCACGGCTGCGGACCTCGTCGCGGTACTCGCTGACGGCAGCGACCATCGTCTCGTGCACGTCGGCGTAGCGCTTGACGAACTTCGCCATGTGCCCGGTCGTGATCCCCAGCAGGTCGTGGAAGACGAGCACCTGACCCGAGGTGGCGGGGCCGGCGCCGATCCCGATCGTCGGCACCTCGACCCGCTCGACGATCGCCGCGGTGATCGCCGCCGGGACGGCCTCGATCACGACCGCGAAGCAGCCGACCGACTGCAGCGCGAGGACCTCCTCCATCAGCCGGATCGCGTCGGTTGCGGTCCTGCCCTGCGCTTTGTAGCCGCCCAGCGCGGTCGCCGTCTGCGGGGTCAGGCCGACGTGGCCCATCACCGGGATGCCGGCGTTGATGATCGCCCGGGCGCGCTCGACCGAGACGCCGCCCGCCTCCAGCTTCACCGTCTGGCAGCCGGTCTCCTTGACCAGCCGCTGGGCGCTGCGGATCGCGATCTCGTTGCTCGCCTCGTAGCTGCCCATCGGCATGTCGCCGACCATCAGCGGCGTCTTCAGCCCGCGTCGCACGGCCTTGCCGAGGACGATCATCTCCTCCATCGAGACCAGCTCGGTGCGGGAGTAGCCGAGGACGACGTTGGCCGCCGAGTCGCCGACGAGGACGAGGTCGGCGCCGGCGGCCTCGGCGACGGTCGCCGAGGGGTAGTCGTAGGCGGTGACCATGACGATCGGTTCGCCCTTCTCCTTCATCTCGGCCAGGCGCGGCAGGCTCATCGCGACCCGGTCGGCGGCGGGGACGGTGTGGGAACGGGCTCCAGAGCTCATGACAGAAGCACCTCCGGGTGGCTGTCGACTGCGACAGGGTGGTTTTGGTCGTCGACGTGGACGACGACGGGGGAGTAACGCTCGAGGTCGCTCTCGTCGTAGGCGCCGAACGAGGCGACGATGATCTTGTGGCCGGGTGCGGTGAGGTGGGCGGCGGCGCCGTTCACCTGCATCGTGCGCGAGCCCGGCTCGCCGTCGATCACGTAGGTGACGAAGCGGGAGCCGTTGTCGACGTCCCAAACGTGGACCTGCTCGTTGGTGATCAGGTCCGCCGCGGCCATCAGCTCGGTGTCGATCGTGATGCTGCCGATGTAGTCGACGTCGCAATCGGTGACCGTGGCGCGGTGGATCTTCGACTTCAGCATCTGACGCTGCAAGGGGCTCGTGCTCCTCTCGGGTTCAGGGTTCGATCAGGACGTTGTCGATCAGTCGCGCGGCGCCGACCCTGGCGGCGACGGCGACGAGGACGGGGCGCTCGCCGAGCGCCCCGACGGGGGTCAGGTCGGCGGCGTCGCGCGCCTCCAGGTACTCGGGCTCGATGCCGGCGGTGGCCAGCTCGCGCCGCCCCGCTTCCAGGCCGGCAGCGAGCGAGACGGCGCGAGCCTCGCGCTCGACGGCAGCCAGCGCCCGGGAGAGGGCAGCGGCGCGCTCGCGATCGCGCGGTTCGAGGTAGGCGTTGCGAGAGCTCATCGCGAGCCCGTCGGGCTCGCGCACGGTCGGCAGCACCTCGACCCGCAGCGGGAAGTCGAGGTCGCGCGCCATGCGGCGGATCACCGCCGCCTGCTGCGCGTCCTTCTGGCCGAAGAAGGCGACGTCCGGCCCGACCGTGTTGAAGAGCTTGGCGACGACGGTGGTGACGCCGCGGAAGTGGCCGGGCCCGCGCCGGGCGGGGTCGCCGTCGAGGACGTCGGTGAGGCCGCCACCGACCTCGACCGTGGTCGCGAAGTCAGGCGGATAGACCTCCTCGACCGGCGGCGCGTAGACGAAGTCGGCGCCGGCTTCGGCGGCGAGGGCGAGGTCGCGCTGCTCGTCGCGTGGGTAGCGCTCGAGGTCCTCGCCGGGGCCGAACTGGGTCGGGTTGACGAAGAGGCTCATGACGACGACGTCGCACGCGGCGCGGGCGGCGCGCAGCAGCGAGAGGTGGCCCTCGTGCAGGTAGCCCATCGTCGGCACCAGACCGATCGTCAGGCCTTGGCGGCGGGCCGGCTCAAGGGCAGCGCGAAGCTCGGCCTTGGCGCGGAAGACGCTCACAGCCGTGTTGCTGCGGGGGGTATCGCCGGTGAGGAGATTCGTGCTCATAGGTCCATGCCCTTTCCGGGTCACGGCCAACTCCCGGAACTATACGCCCTCGCTACCCGGGCTCCTCGGTTTGAACTCGATTGCCCGGATCACCCTCGCCGGGGCGCCGGCGGCGAGCGTCCGCGACGGGATGTCGCGGGTGACGACGGAGTTGGCGCCGACCACGCAGCGCTCGCCGATTTCGACGCCGCTGGTAACGACGCAGCCGAGGCCGAACCAGCAGTTGGAGCCGATCGAGACCGGGCCCTTGGAGGTGAAGCCCTGCCAGGTGACGGGCAGGTCGGGGTCGTCGAAGCGGTGCTCGGCGTCGCCGACGAAGCAGCCGTTGGCGAACATCACGTGGTCGCCGATCGTGACCTTGGTCTGGGCGGCGATCATCGTGTTGCGGTTGAGGAAGCAGCCCTCGCCGATCTCGATCTCGGCCTCCGGCGCCAGCGTCAGCCAGCAGCCGGGCTCGAGCAGGGTGCCGGCGCCGATCCGCAGCCGGCCCTCGTCGAGCGCCTCCAGCAGCTCGCCCTCGACCGGGTGGCGGACGTAGAAGCCGCCGCGCGCCGCGTGGCGGTCGATTCGCCAGCGGCGGCGAAGGCGGTGGTTGCGCTCATACCAGCGCCGCTTCGCCCACCACAGCCGCCATCCCGTTTGCCCTGCGTCCGAGCCCACCGCCCCACCCTAGCCCGGACGCCGACGGGACCAAATGTCCATCCAGGGTGGACAAATCGGCCCGTCGGCCGCTGATGGTGGGAATAGGATGCGCGGCATGGCTGAACTGCGCGGCGGCATCGACCTCGGCGGCACCAAGATCCAGACCGCGGTGCTCGACCCGCGCGGCAAGGTGCTGGGCGAGGCGCGGATGCCGACCCCCACCAGCGGCGGCCCCGAGGACGTCGCCGCGGCGATGGCGGAAGCGCTGCAGGAGGCCGCGGGCGAAGCCGGGACCGAGTCGAGCGCGCTGGTCGGCGTCGGCGTCGGCTCCCCGGGCGCGGTCGACGAGTCGAAGGGCACCGTGACCGCGGCCCGCAACCTGCCCGGTTGGGACGGCACCTTCGAGCTCGGCAAGACGCTGGAGGAAGCGCTGGGGACGTCGGTGCGGATCGGCAACGACGTCCAGGTCGCAACCGAAGCCGAGTTCCACCTCGGCGCCGGCAGCGAGTTCGGCAGCATCCTCGGCGTCTTCTGGGGCACCGGGGTCGGCGGCGGCCTGATCCTCGACGGCAAGCCCTGGCTCGGCCGCGGCGCCGCCGGCGAGATCGGCCACATGGTCGTCCAGCGCGGCGGCGCCAAATGCCCCTGCGGGCGGCGCGGCTGCATGGAGGCCTACGCGGGCCGGGCGGCGATGGAAGTCGAGGCGCGCCGCCAGCACAAGGAGGGCGCCAAGACCGAGCTCTTCAAGCTGATGCGCAAGCACGATCGCGACCGCCTCACCAGCGGCATCTGGGAGCGGGCGCTCGACGCCAACGACCATCTCGCCGAGGATCTGATCCACCGCGCCGTCGAGGCGCTGGGGACCGGCGTCGCCTCCGCCGTCAACCTGCTCGACGTCGAGGCGGTGATCATCGGCGGCGGCCTCGGCGTGCGCTTCGGCGACCGCTACATGGAGCCGCTGACCCGCGAGATGGGCAAGCACCTCTTCTCCGACGACCACCCGCCGGCGGTGCGCGTCGCCTCGCTCGGCGACCTCGGCGGCGCGATCGGCGCCTCGCTGCTCGTCGCGCACTGAGCGGGGCCGATGCTGGAGCACGCGCGCGTCCTCGAGCCCGGCCCGGGGGTCCTCGCCTTCTACGACGGACGGGTGCCGGGGCAGCGCTTCGCGCCCGAGCCCAACTGGGTCGACGAGGGCGCGATCTCGCTCGGCATCGCCAGCTACGCGATCGTCGACGGAGAGGAGGCTTTGGTCTACGACACGCACGTATCGGTCGACCACGGGCGCTGGGTGCGGGAGACGGTCGAGGCCGCGGGCGCGCGGCGGATCACGGTCCTGCTCAGCCACTGGCACCTCGACCACGTCGCCGGCAACCAGGCCTTCGCCGGCTGCGAGCTGCTCGCCGGCGAGCGCACCGCCGCGCTGCTCGCCGCCAACCGCGAGGCGATCGAAGCCAGCGAGCTCGAGGGCCCGCCGCCGATCGCGCCACTCCTCCTCCCCACCCGCACCTTCTCGGGCTCGCTCGAGCTGAGCGTCGGCGTGCGCCATCTGCAGCTGATCCCGGCCGAGATCCACTCCGACGACGCGGTCGTCGTCTGGGAGCCGGCGACGGCGACCCTGTGGGCGGGCGACACGGTCGAGGACACCGTCACCTACGTCGACGAGCCGGCGGCCTTCGACCGCCACCTGCGCGACCTCGCGCGGCTGGCGGCGCTCGAGCCGCGCCACGTCCTCCCCGCCCACGGCGACCCCGACGTGATCGCCGTGGGCGGCTACGGCCCCGGCCTGCTCACCGCCACCGCCGACTACATCCGCTTCCTGCAGCGCAGCCGCAGCGAGCCGGCGCTGCGCGAGCTGCCACTGCGCGAGGCGATCGCCGACGCCCTCGCCGCCGGCGACCTGCGCTACTTCGAGCCCTACGAGGCCGTCCACCGCGAAAACGTGGCGAAGGTCGCCGCTCAGGCCTGACGCGGGCGGCCCGACGCACCCACAGGGCAGGTAGGTGCGCCGGGCCGCCCCCCTCGGAGCGAATCCGACATCGACCACACCAGGGTGGGGAAAACGTCGGAAGCGCTTGCGACATTGACCCACCTCAGGCGTGGTCAATCTCGCA
>JBEHWY010000093.1:0-14752 GCA_048498975.1 Actinomycetota bacterium
TGGCACTGCCGCAAAGCAACACACCAAAAGCCGCTTCATTGTTTTCTACAGCGTAGGCCACAGGATGTGCAAAATCAGGATAGTCAACAGAGTCTTTACAGCCGCGGCCGCCGTCAGCGAGGGGTCCTGGCCGAGGCTGAAGCGATAGACCAGGAAGCCGAAGACGAGGGCGAAGAGGACCATCGTCGCCCAGAAGACGGGCGCGGCGCTGGGGCGGCCGGGGCGCGGGCGCTCAGTCATCGCCGCCGCCCTCGTGCTCGCCGCCGCCCTCGCCGCCCTCGTACTCGCCGCCGGAGACGGAGCCGCCGGCGCCGCTGGTCGCGGTGGTGACGGGAGTGCTCGAGCCTTCGCTCGAACCGGCGGAGCCGCTGGTCGAGGTGACGACCGGTTCGGTCGCGCTGCCTTCCGGCGCGCTGCCGGCACCGCTGCTGGAGGTGGTGACCCCGCTCGATTCGTAGGAAGACGAGGAGCCGGTCGAGGAGGAGCCGGTGGTCGCACCGCCGGCGCTGCCGGTGGCGGCGGCCGCCGCCCCTCCCCTCCCGCTCCCCGCTCCGGCGAGGTGCTTGGGTTTGGCGTGCTTGGTGACGTGAACCGTCTGCCGGATCACCTTGGTGCGTACCAGCGGTTTCTCCGCAACCGCCTTGCTCGCGGTCCTGCCGCCCTCGCTGAGGGCGAGGCCCGTGAGCCCACCCAGCAACACCACGGTGGCTCCAGTCGCAATTTTGATCCTCGTCTTGTTCACGCTTTCTCTCCCTCGTCGAAGTTGCTCCGCGATTGTCGGGAGGCGCGTTGAAAGCGCTGCACAGAGGCAGGTAAAGAGCTGGCAAAGCCTGCCGGGGGGTCCCCGGGGCGCCGTTACAGTGGATCTGTGACCAGCGCGATGAACAGCGGCCGCATCCTCGTCGTCGAGGACGAGGAGTCGATCTCCACCCCCTTTGCCGAGGCGCTGCGCCGGGCCGGCTTCGAACCGCTCGTCACCGACTCCGCCGCCGGCGCCCTGCGGCTCGCCGCCGAGCGCGAGCCGGACCTGATCATGCTCGACCTGGCGCTGCCCGACGGCGACGGGCGCGACGTCTGCCGCGAGCTGCGGCGCAGCTCCGATGTGCCGATCGTGATGCTGACCGCGCGCGGGACCGAGATGGACAAGATCGTCGGCCTCGAGCTCGGCGCCGACGACTACGTCGTCAAGCCGTTCAGCGCCGCCGAGGTGATCTCGCGGATCCGCGCCGTGCTGCGCCGCAGCGCCCAGCGCGAGACGCCGCTGGAGCAGCCGGTGCGGATCGGCGCGGTCGAGCTCGACCCGGCGGCGCGGATCGCGAAACTGCGAGGCGATGAACTCGATCTCTCGCGCAAGGAGTTCGACCTGCTGGCGGCGCTGATGCGCCGCGCCGGCCACGTCGTCAAGCGCGAGGACCTGATGTCGGAGGTCTGGGACACCAACTGGTTCGGCTCGACGAAGACGCTCGACGTCCACGTCGGCTGGCTGCGGCGCAAGCTCGGCGACGACCCCGCCGCCCCGACCTTCATCGAGACGGTGCGGGGGGTCGGCTTCCGCTTCGCCGCGCCAGAGGACGAAGAGCCGTAAGCCTCCGGGCCACCCTTCTCCTGGCGCTCGCCTACGTCCTGCTGCTGGCTCTGATCGCCTTCGGCGTGCCGCTGGCGCTGAGCTTGCGCGACCGCGTCGACACCGAGGTCAAGAGCCAGGCGCGCAGCCAGGCGCAGGTCGTCGCCACCGCCGCCGCCGAGTCGATCGACCCGCCACAGCTGGCGCGCCTGCGCCAGCTGGTACGAAGCTCGGCCGAGAGCGTCCGCGGTCGCGTCATCGTCGTCAACGCCGCCGGCCGCCTGCTGGCCGATTCGGCCGGCGCTCCGCTCGGGCGCAGCTACGCCAGCCGGCCCGAGATCAAGGCGGCGCTGGCCGGCAGCGAAGACCAGGCGACCCGCGACAGCGAAACGCTCGGCACCGAAATCCTGGCGACGGCGACGCCGATCGTCGATCACCGCCGCACCCGCGGCGCGGTCCGCATCACCCAGAGCGTCGACGCGATCAACCGCGCCGTACGGACCTCGATCCTCGACGTCGGCGGCCTCGCCCTCGTCGTCCTCGTCCTCGGCGTGATCGCCGGCGCCCTGATCGCGGCCCAGATCGCGCGCCCGATTCGGCGCCTGGACCGCGCCGCGCGGCGCGTCGCCGGCGGCGACCTCGATGCCACCGTCGCGGTCGAAGGCAGCACCGAGCAGCGCTCGCTGGCCCGCACCTTCAACGAGATGACCGCGCGCGTGAAACGGCTGCTGCGCGTCCAGCAGGACTTCGTCGCCGACGCCTCCCACCAGCTGCGCACGCCGCTGACGGGGCTGCGGCTGCGCCTCGAGGCGCTCGGCGAGGAGCTGAGCGACGACGACGACGCGGCCACCGACGTGGACGCGGCGATGCGCGAGATCGACCGCCTCTCGCAGATCGTCGACGAGCTGCTGATCCTGAGCCGAGCGGGCGAGCACGAACTGCCCGGTGAGCGGCTCGACCTGCTCGCCGCCGCGCGGCGCGCGGGCGAACGCTGGCGGGCGAGCGCCGAGGAGCGCGGAATCGAGCTGCTGGTCAGCGGCGAGGGGCCCGCCTGCGGCTGGTGCGCGGGGCCCGACCTCGAGCGGACGATCGACGTCCTGGTCGAGAACGCGCTGCTGTACTCGCCGCCTGGGACCGAGGTGACGATCGCGGCGGTCCCCGGCAGGATCGAGGTGCTCGACCGTGGCCCTGGCCTCGCCGCCGGCGAGGAAGAGGCGGTATTCGAGCGGTTCAGGCGCGGCAGCGCCGGCCAGCGCGGTCCGAGCGGGACCGGCCTGGGCCTGCCAATCGCGCGCGAGCTGACCCGTCAGTGGGGCGGCGACGTGCGGCTCCTGGCGCGCGAGGGCGGCGGCCTGCGGGCGATAATCGAGCTGAGCGAGGAGGGGAGCGAATGAAGCTGCCGGCAACCGCGAAATGGATCGCGCTGGCCCTGGTCGGGCTGGCGATCGCCGGCGGCGTGGCGATCGCCGCCAGCGCCCTGACCAGCCAGCAGATCGGGATCTCCGCCGAACCGATCGAGGCCGGCGACACGCTCGCCCCTCACTCCGGCCGCAACCACGGCTCCGGGGACGGCGGCGGCACCGAACCCACGACCCCGACCGAACCGACCAGCGGCGAAGAATCGACCGCCGAACCCGAAACGTCGCCGCCGACGACCCCCGCCGAACCCGAAACCGACGACCACGGGGGCGACGGCGGCAGCGGAGGCGGCGAGGGCGGCGACGACTAGGACGCGGCGCCGAGCGGAGCGACGAGGTGCGGGACCGCCTGCTCCTCGCGCGGATGGATCGTCAGCTCGGCGACCGGCAGCTCGGTCTCGCGGCGCAACCGCTCGGCGAGGCTGGGGCGCAGCCAGCCGGCGATCCCGGGCGGCAGCGTCGCCACCACGACTTCGTCGAACTCGCGGGCGTGGAGGACGTCGCCGGCGGCGGCGAACGGCTCGGGGTCGCCGACGACGACCTCCTCGAGCTCGATCCCGGCCAGCCGCAGGTGCGCGGCGGCCGCATCGGCGCGGTTGAGCGCTTCCGCGTAGCCGGCCTTCATGTCGGCCGCCCAGGCGAACCCGCGCGGCACCGCCGGAACCAGCAGCGTCACCCGCGCCGAGGAGACCGCACCGCGCTGGCGCAGCGCCTCGATCAGGTCGGGAGAGTCGACCGCCCGGTTGCCGATCACCAAAACTCTGTGCTTGTCCATCGTCTGCTCCTCTCGGGAAAAAGTCCGTGCCTCAACCCTTCACCCGCTCGCTAACCAGGACCTAAGCGGCGGCTCAGAGTTGCCTGAAAATCCAGCCTCAGTCCTCGCGCGGCAGCTGGCCGCCGCCACTGGCCCGGGTCACGATCGGCGCGCCGGAGCGGCTGCTCTTGACGGCAACCGTCTGGCTCGAGGCCAGCGCCGCGGCGCCACTGGCGCCGGTCGTAACCGACGCCGCCGCCCCACCGGCGCCGCCCTGCTGGGCGGCGGTGGGCAGCCCGGGGTTGGAACCGAGCGCGACGGCGCCGAGTCCGCCGAGACCGAGGACGGTCGCGGTCGCGAATGCTTTTGCTCTGCGATTGGTCATGGCCCAAGCTTGCTCCGCAGCCGGTAAAGGAACCGCCAAGTGGCGGCAACGGCGCGGGAAAGCTTGCGGCCTAGCCGATCGCGACCATGCGCTCGATCGGGATCCGCGCCCGCTCGGCGATCTCGGCCGGGACGCTGACCTCGTACTTCATCTCCGCCAGCGCGTCGCGCAGCTTCGGCAGCGTGATCATCTTCATGTATTTGCAGAAGGCCATCCGGTTGGCCTCGATCAGGGTCGCGCTCGGCGCGACCTGGTGCAGCGGGTGCAGCATGCCGTTCTCGGTGGCGATGATGAACTCGCCGTCGGGGTGGCTCTTGAGGTGGTCGATCATGCCGCCGGTCGAGAGCATGTGCACTCCCTCGGCGTCGACTTCGCCGGCGGCGACGTACTCCATGACCTGGGTGACGCAGCCGCACTCGGGGTGGACGAGGAACTCGGCGTCGGGATGGGCGGCGCGCTGGGCGCTGATGTCCTCGGGACGGATGCCGGCGTGGACGTGGCACTCGCCCGGCCAGACGTGCATCCGGTGACCGGTCTCGCGCTCGACGTAGGAACCGAGCCACATGTCCGGCCCGAAGAGGATTTCGGTGTCCGGCCCGTGCTCGCGCAGGATGTGCTCGACGACCTTGACCGCGTTCGAGGAGGTGCAGCAGTAGTCGGTCTCGGCCTTGACCTCGGCCGAGGTGTTGACGTACATGACGACGACGGCGTCCTTGCCGTGGCGCGACTTCCAGTTGCGCAGCTCCGAGGCGGTGATCGAGTCCGCGAGCGAGCAGCCGGCGTCGAGGTCGGGGATCAGCACCGTCTTGTCCGGCGAGAGGACCGAGGCGGTCTCGGCCATGAAGTGGACGCCGCAGAAGGCGATCACCGAGGCGTCGGAGGCGGCGGCCTGGCGCGAGAGGGCGAGCGAATCGCCGACGAAATCGGCGATGTCCTGGACCTCGGCCACCTGGTAGTTGTGGGCGAGGATGACGGCGTCGCGCTGCGCCGCCAGCTCCTTCACTTCCGCCCCGATCGACTCGATCTCCTCTGGCGACAGGGCAAGGACCGGCACCGGCTCGTTGATCGTCGGCAGCTCTCTCATGGTGCCTTCGGACCCCCTCTCGGGCGTTTCGGGTGGGATGTTCGCTGGCCCGGCCTACGCCTTGAACCAGTCGAATGAACTGATTCGAGTCTATCGAGCCCGCCCACCCGGCAGACTTGAGTGCATGCCGGAGCTTCCCGAGGTCGAGATCGTGGCGCGCAGGCTCGATGCCGCGCTGTCCGGAGCCTCGGTGGAATCCGTGCTGGCTCCCGGGATGAACGTGATGAAGACGTTCGAGCCGCCGCTGGACGCGCTCGTCGGCCGCGAGATCACCGCGGTGCGGCGGGTCGGCAAGATGCCGGTGGTCGAGTTCGGCGACCTCGCGCTGCTGATCCACCTGATGTCGGCGGGGCGGCTGCGCGTCTTCGACAAGCGCGCCTCGCTCAAAGACCGCGCCTCGCGGGTGCTGGTGCGCCTCGCCGACGGGCGCGAGCTGCGGCTGCGCGAGTTCGGCACCAAGCAGCGCGCCTGGGCCAAGCTGCTGGCGAGCGAAGCGGTCGCCGCGGACGAGATGGTGCGCACGCTCGGGCCGGAAGCCTGGCCGGCGCCGCCGCTGGCAGAGTTCGCCGCGCTGATCGACCGGCCGCGCCACCTGCACCCGCTGCTCCGCCACCAAAAAGACATCGCCGGGATCGGCCGCTCCTGGGTCGACGAGATCCTCTGGGAGGCGCGCCTCTCGCCGTTCAAGAAAGGCTCGGAGCTGAGCGAGGAGGAGGTCGAGCGCCTGCACGCGGCGCTGCACGTGCTCGGCGACGCGATCGACCACTACGAGGCGACGATCGGCCCCGAGGTCCCCGACAAGGTGCCGATGCCGCTCCGGGTCCACAAGCGCGAGGGCGAGCCCTGCCCGCGCTGCGGCACCACGATCGAGGCCGTCTTCTTCTCCGAGTACCAAACCAACTACTGCCCCCACGAGCAGACCGGCGACCGCGTCCTCAAAGACCGCCGCCTCTCCAAACTCCTCAAGTGAGGGCCGACGGGACGATTTCCGGTGATATGCACCGGAAATCGTCCCGTCGGCGGTCAGGCCTGCTCGAGGAGGAGGCTGAAGTCGAGGGTGGGCGCGGAGTGGGTTAGGGCGCCGATGGAGATGAAGTCGACTCCGGTCTCGGCTACTTGGCGGACGTTGTCGAGGGTGACGCCGCCGGAGGCCTCGAGCGAGGCGCCTTCCCCCTCCCCCGCCTGTTCGTCGCGCAGAGCCACCGCGGCGCGCATCTCGTCGGGGGTCATGTTGTCGAGCAGCAGCCGGTCGGCGCCGGTGCCGAGCGCGTAGGCGGCTTCGTCGAGGTCGCGGACCTCGACCTCGACGGCGAGGTCGGGCCGGGCGCTGCGGGCGCCGTGGACCGCCTTGGCCAGGCCGCCGGCGAGGGCGATGTGGTTCTCCTTGATCAGGATCGCGTCGTAGAGCCCCATGCGGTGGTTGATCCCGCCCCCGGCCGCGACCGCGGCCTTCTCCAGCCGCCGCAGGCCCGGCGTCGTCTTGCGCGTGTCGAGGATCGTCGTCCCCGTCCCCTGCACCGCCTCGGCGAAGCGCGCGGTCACGGTCGCGATTCCCGAAAGGTGGCCGAGGAAGTTGAGCGCGGTCCGCTCCGCCGCCAGCAGCGAGCGGGCGCTGCCGCTGGCGAAGACGACGTCGGCCGGCACGTGCTCGCGCCACTGACCCTCGACGACGAGATTGTCGACGTCCTCGACCCCGCACTGGCGCATCACCTCGGCGACCACGGGGAGGCCGCTGACCACGCCGGGCGCTTTCTGCACGATCCGCGCCCGCGCCCGCGCCTCGGCGGGCACGGTCGCCTCGGAGGTGACGTCACCGTCGCCGAGGTCCTCGGCCAGCGCCCGCGCGACCAGCTCGCGCAGCTCCTCGTCCAGCTCAAGCATCGGCGCAGAGTAGACCACCGGTCTCACGTTCCCGCCCGCGGCCGCGTTTAATCACCGTGGTGACGAATCTGCCGCCATTTCAACGCCTGATCGACGACCACGGGGACGACGTCCTGGCGGTGCTGCGGGGCGCCGTCGGCCGCGAGGCGGCGGAGGACTGCTTCCAGGAGACCTTCCTCGCCGCGCTGCGTGCCTACCCGCGGCTGCAGGACGCCCGCAACCTGCGCGGCTGGTTGATCACGATCGCCCACCGCAAGGCAATCGACCACCACCGGGCCCGCGGCCGCCAGCCGCTGCCGGTAGCCGAGGTCGCCGAGGCGGCGAGCTGGGACCCGGAGCCCGGCGGCGAGGCCTGGGACGCGGTCGGCACCCTGCCGCCGAAGCAGCGCGCGGCGGTCACCCTGCGCTACGCGAGCGACCTCCCCCACGCCGAGATCGCCGCCGCGCTCGGCTGCTCGCCCGAGGCGGCGCGGCGCAGCCTGCACGAGGGACTCAAACGACTGCGAAAGGAGCTGGCATGAAGAGTGCGATCCTCGACCGACTGAGGGAGCGTGCCGCCGCCGAGGGGCTGCTCGACGTCGCCTACGCGAGCGCCGACTCGCCCTTCGGACCGCTGCTGCTGGCCCAGACCCCGCGCGGCCTGGTCCGCGTCGGCCTGCCCAACCAGGACCCCGAGGAGCTGCTCTCCGACCTCGCCGAGCGGGTCTCGCCGCGGGTGCTGGAGGCGCCGGCGGAGCTGGACGAGGTACGGCGCGAGCTCGACCGCTACTTCGAAGGCAGGCTGGAGCAGTTCGAGCTGCCGCTCGACTGGAGCCTCAGCGACGGCTTTCGCCTCCGCGTCCTGCGCCAGATCGCCCGCATCCCCTACGGGCAGACGCGCAGCTACACCGAGATGGCGCGTGGCGCCGGCAACGAGCGCGCGGTGCGCGCCGCCGGCACCGCCTGCGGGCGCAACCCGATCCCGCTGGTCGTCCCCTGCCACCGCGTGCTGCGGGTTGGCGGCGCGCTCGGCGGCTATGGCGGCGGCCTGGAGATGAAGCGCGGACTGCTCGAGCTGGAGGGAATTCTCGAGGACTGAGGCAGGCCATCCGTCCAGCGATGCCCGCCCAACGCTAAAGGGTTGGCGGCGACGCCCGATCTACAGGGCATGTTCCGCCACCAGCGCACCACCGTCCAGGCCAGCGAGCAGACCGACGCGCATGCCGCGCGACTCGCCTGGTTGGCCGCCTTCGTCACGACCGTCGTCCTCGCACTCGGCCTCAGCATCGTCCACAACGCGAACGCGGCGACGCTGCCGGCCGGCGCCCCGCTCGGCCCCTCCCTGCAAATCGCCGTCGCCGAACCCGAAGACGACGAAGGCGAAGAGGAAGAAGAAGGCTTCGAAGGCGGCGAAGTCTGCGAAGAAATCGAACTCGAAATCGAAGCCGGCGAAAGCGACGAAGAAGAAGTCGAAGAACTCGAATTCGAACTCGAAGAATGCGAAGAAGAAGCCGAAGAAGACGAAACGCCGCCGCAGTGCAAGCTCGAAGAAGCCGACGCCGCCGTCTCCGCCGACCTCGTCCATCGCAAGCTGCACCTGGCGCTCCGCTACAGCGCTTACAAGTCGACGTCGGTCTCGGTCGAGTACTGGCTGCGCGGTAGCCGCGGTCCGCTCTCCCTCGACGGCGAGCGAGACCACTTCGGCCGGGCCGGTGTCTTCCACGCCACCCAGTCGCTGACCCCGGCGCAGGCGAAGAAGGTCGCCGCCGCCAAGAGCTACACGGTCCAGGTGCGCCCCGCCGGCGCTCCCGCCTACTGCCACGAATACCTCGACCAGCACCTGACGGTGCGGCGTGGCGCTCAGGGCGGGCCGATGTGGACCGACACCGACTCGACCTTCAAGCGCTCACGCAAGGGTTGAGGCCAGCCACCCGGTGGCCTCGGCGAGGTGCGCCGGGTCGATCTGGTGGCCGACGTCGGACTCGCGGTAGGTGACGTCGAGGCCACCGGCCTCCAGCAGGTCGCGAGCGCGGCGCGCGAACCCGATCTCCATCACCGGGTCGTAGCGACCGTGAGCGATGAAGACCCGGGTCCCCTGGCGATCGGCGAGGCTCGGCTCCCAGCCCTCGACCGTGGGCACGAAACCGCTGAAGGCCAAGATGCCGGCGACGGCCGGTCGGTCAGCACCGAGCGCCATCGCGTAGCTCATCACCGAGCCCATCGAGAAGCCACCGAGGACGGTGCGCTCGGGCCCCACCCCGGTCTGCGCCCAGAGCTCGTCGTGCAGCTCGGCCAGCGCCGCCCGCGCGGCGTGGAAGGTGTCCGGGTCGGGGAAGCCGACGCGCGGCACCAGGTACCAGTGGAAGCCGGGTGAGCCGGGCAGTGCCAGCGGCGCCCGCGGCGTCACCGCCCGCAGCCGCCGCTCGGGGTCGAGATGGTCGGCGAGGCCGAGCAGATCGGTCTCCTGGGTGCCGCGGCCGTGGTGGAGGACGAGCAGCCCCTGCGGCTCCGCCGCGGCCGGCCGCTCCAGGTAATGCAGAGTCGCCACCGCTAGTTGGCCGAGGCCGCGGCGGTCTTGTTCAGGTAGTCGCGGACGAACTCGTCGATGTCGCCGTCGAGCACCCGCTGCACGTCGCCGACCTCGTGCTCGGTGCGGTGGTCCTTGACCATCGTGTAGGGGTGCATCACGTAGCTGCGAATCTGCGAGCCCCAGGCGACGTCTTTGACCTCGCCGCGCTGCTTGGCCAGCGTTTCGGCGCGTTTGCGCTCCTCCAGCTCGATCAGCTTCGAGCGCAGCAGCTGCATCGCCACCGCCTTGTTCTGGGTCTGCGAGCGCTCGTTCTGGCACTGGACGACGACGCCGGTCGGGAGGTGGGTGATGCGAACCGCCGAGTCGGTCTTGTTGACGTGCTGGCCGCCGGCGCCGGAGGCGCGGTAGGTGTCGATGCGCAGGTCGCCGTCGTCGATCTCGACCTCGACGGCGTCGTCGACGACGGGGCCGACGTCGACCTGGGCGAAGCTCGTGTGGCGGCGGGCCGAGGAGTCGAAAGGCGAGATTCGAACCAGCCGGTGGACGCCGCGCTCGGCGGCGAAGAGCCCGTAGGCGTTCTCGCCGCGGGCGATGAAGGTCGCCGACTTCAGCCCCGCCTCCTCCCCCGGCGAGGCCTCGACCATCTCGACCGCGAAGCCGCGCCGTTCGGCCCAGCGCAGGTACATCCGCAGCAGGATCTCGGCCCAGTCCTGGGAGTCGGTGCCGCCGGCGCCGGCGTGGACGGTGACGACCGCGTCGCCGGCGTCGTACTCGCCGCTGAACAGGCGCGCCTCTTCGAGCTCCGCCAGTCGGGTCTCGACGCCGCTCAGCTGGGTGCCGAGTTCGGCCTCCATCTCCTCGTCTTCGCCCGCCATCTCGGCCAGGTCGCCGAGGTCGGCGATCTCCGACTCGAGCCCGCGGAAGGTCTCGAGCTTGCGCTGGGCGCGGGCGTGCGCGGCTGAGGTCTTGGCCGCCAGCTCCTGGTCATCCCAGAACCCCGGCTTGCCCATCTCCTCCTCGAGGCGCGCCGCCTCGGCCTCCAGCCCGGCCGGGTCAAAGATAGTCCGAGAGCAGGGACAGCTGCTCGCGGACGGCGGCGAGGCGAGACGCGACGGGTTCGGTTTGGGCGTCGGCCATGGCCGGAAGACTACCCATGGGCGAAGCCGAACTCGGCCAGCGCCTTGGCGCGGTCCTCGTAGGGGCGCCAGCTGAGCACGCGGCGGTCGCGCAGCTCGAAGGCCCATGCCATCTCGTCGCTGCCGGCATGCGACTCGTCCTCTTCCCAGTGCCAATGACGCTGGATCAGCGCGACCGCGCGGCCTCCCCCGCCCTCGGTGCCGCCCTCGTAGAGCTGCTCGAGCTCGATCCTCTGCTGGACCCCGCCGGGGGGCCGCGTCGCCCACTGCCGCGCCGCCTCGACGCCCTTGCGCAGCCCCTTCATCGAGTGCAGCTCGACCCCGGGGTCGAGCACCGCGACGAACGCATCCAGGTCCCGCTCGTTGAAGGCCCGGATGAACTCGCGGACCGGATCGGTCAACTCAGCCTCGAAAGTCGCCGGCCCGCGCCCTCAGGCGCCGTGGCACTTCTTGTACTTCTTACCCGAGCCGCACCAGCAGGGGTCGTTGCGGCCGATTTTGTCGTGCTCGTCTTTGACCACGGTCTCGACCACCTCGCCGCCGCCGTTGCCGGGGCCGGCTTCGGCAGCCGGCGCGCTGGAGAATTCGACCCCACCGGCGGCGCCCGCGGCAACCTGTTGCAGCGCCGAGGGCTGGGCCTCAAGGGTGCCGCCGGAGTAATCGAGCGCGCTCGGCTCGGCCTCCGGGGCTGCCCGCGAGAGGTCCTGGCCCGGTTCGATCTGGACTTCGGCGTGGAAGACGAGGCGGCTGAACTCCTCCCAGATCGAGTGCATCAGCTCCTCGAACATCGAATAGCCTTCGTTTTTGTAGGCGACCAGCGGGTCGATCTGGGCGAAGCCGCGGAGGTGGATGCCTTCGCGCAGGTAGTCCATGTCGAAGAGGTGTTCGCGCCAGCGATTGTCGATCACCTGCAGCAGGATCGAGCGCTCCAGGTAGCGCATCAGCTCCTCGCCGAGCTGGCCTTCGCGATCGTCGTAGGCGCTCATCGCGTCGTCGTCGAGCTCGTCTTTGAGCTTCTCGCGATCGACCGCCTCCGGTGCCAGACCGGCGACGTCGATGCCGACCGGCCAGATCTGGCGCAGCTGCGTCTCCAGCTCCTCCATGTCCCATTCCTCGAGGAGGTCGCCGGCGGTGTACTCGTCGACGAGGCGCTCGATCACGCCCTCGACTTCGTCGCGGGCGGTTTCCGAGATGTCGCGGCCTTCGAGGATCTCGCGTCGGTATTTGTAGACGACGCGGCGCTGCTCGTTCATCACGTCGTCGTACTCGAGCACGCGTTTGCGGATCAGGAAGTTCTGCTCCTCGACCTTCTTCTGGGCGTTCTCGACGGTTTTCGTCAGCATCTTCGCTTCCAGCGGCACTTCGGTGCCGTCGTCGTCGACGGGGCCGAGGCGGTCGAGGATTTTGTAGATGCGGTCGCCGGCGAAGAGGCGGATCACGTCGTCTTCGGCCGAGAGGTAGAAGCGCGACTCGCCGGGGTCGCCCTGACGGCCGGAGCGGCCGCGCAGCTGGTTGTCGATGCGGCGCGACTCGTGGCGCTCGGTGCCGCAGATGAAGAGGCCGCCGAGCTCGCGCACTTCTTCGCCTTCGGCCTTGCACTGGGGCGCCAGCTCTTCGGTCAGCTCGGCCAGGGCCTCGTGGTAGCCCTCGCTGTCATGGGTGATGCCGCGCCGCTTCAGCTCGTGGATCGCGAGCTGTTCGGGGTCGCCGCCGAGCTTGATGTCGACGCCGCGGCCGGCCATGTTGGTGGCGATCATCACCTCGCCCTTGCGGCCCGCCTGGGCGATCAGCTCGCCCTCTCGTTCGGCGTGCTCGGGCTTCGCGTTGAGCACCGCGTGCTTGATCCCCTGGCGCTTCAGCGCCTCGGAGATCATCTCCGATACCTCGACCGAGACCGTCCCGACGAGGACGGGCTGGCCGCTCTCGTGGCGAGAGACGATCTCATCCAGCACGGCCTTCCACTTGCCGTCTTTGGTCTTGAAGATCTGGTCGTTCTGATCGAGCCGGACCATCGGCTGGTTGGTCGGGATCTCGACCACCGGCATCTCGTAGATTTTCATGAACTCGGTCGCCTCGGTGAGGGCGGTTCCGGTCATGCCCGAGAGCTTGTCGTAGAGGCGGAAGTAGTTCTGCAGGGTGATCGTCGCCAGGGTCTGGTTCTCCTCGCGGATCGCCACGCCTTCCTTCGCCTCGACCGCCTGGTGCAGGCCCTCCGACCAGCGCCGGCCCTCGAGGATGCGGCCGGTGAACTCGTCGATGATCATCACCTCACCGTCGATCACCGCGTAGTCGTCGTCGCGCTTGTAGAGCGACTCCGCCTTCAGCGCCTGGACCAGGTGGTTGACGAGGTTGCCGTGTTCGCTGAGGTAGAGGTTCTCGACGCCGAGGAAATCCTCGGCTTTTTTCACCCCCCGCTCGGTCGGCGCCACCGTCTTGTGTTTCTCGTCGTACTCGTAGTCGTAGTCGACGTCGGAGGTGTCGCGCGACTCACCCAGCGATTTCAGTTTCTCTTTCGCCGGCACGCCGACCATCTGTTTGGCGAGGCGGGCGAAGGTGTAATAGGTCTGCGCCGCCTGTTCGGGCTGCCCGGAGATGATCAGCGGCGTCCGCGCCTCGTCGATCAGGATGTTGTCGACCTCGTCCACGATCGCGAAGTTGTGGTCGCGCTGGACGCAGTGCTCGAGGGCGCCGGCCATGTTGTCGCGCAGGTAGTCGAAGCCGAACTCCGAGTTGGTGCCGTAGGTGACGTCCTGTGAGTATTTGAACTGCCGCGCCTCGTGGTCGTCGCCGTCCTGCAGGGCGGCGACGCTGACGCCGAGCGCGTTGTAGATCGGCGTCATCCATTCCGAGTCGCGGCGGGCGAGGTAGTCGTTGACGGTGACGACGTGGACGCTCTTGCCGGCCAGGGTGTTGAGGAAGACGGGCAGGGTCGCGGTCAGGGTCTTGCCCTCGCCGGTTTTCATCTCGGCGATGCCGCCGTCGTGGAGGACCATGCCGCCGATCAGCTGCACGTCGTAGTGACGCTGGCCGGTGGTGCGACGCGACGCCTCGCGGGTGAGGGCGAAGGCCTCCGCCAGCAGGTCGTCGAGCGAGGTGCCGTTGCGGGCGCGCTCGCGCAGTTCGTCGGCGACCTCGCGGATCTCCTCGTCGGAGAGCGCTTCCATCTCCGGCTCGTAGCGGTTGATCGCCTCCGCGCGCTTCTGGTAGGCCTTGAACTTACGACCCTCCCCCGCGCGCAGGGCCTTCGTAACGAGGTCCATCGCTGGCATTGGTCAAGAGTAGCGGGGGCGGGCTTTGCGGCGTCACCCGCACGTCGGCGTGCGGTTTTTCCCCTTGCTCGCGCCCGGCGGCAGGCGTAGCATCCGCGCACAACCCAAAAGGAGGCACTCATGCGGATTGAGATTCGGGGCCGGAACGTCGATTTGACGGATGACCTGCGTGAGATGGTGCAAAAGCGCTTCCAACGGCTTGGGCAGCAGGTCTCATCGCTGGCGACTCTCGACGTCGTCCTCTCCGAGGAGCGCAACCCCTCGATCGCCGACAGCCAGGTGGCGGAGGCGACCTTCTACCTCAAGGGCGTGACCCTGCACGCGCGCGAGGCTTCGCCGGAGATGTCGCAGACCGTGCACAAGCTGGCGGAGGACGTGCGGCGGCAGGTCAAGAAGCATCGCGATCTGAGACGCAAGCGGCGCGAGACGCGGAAGATCGTCGGCGAATTGCGGGGGCGGCCGGCTTAGGGGCCGAGGGACGGATCTTTGGTTGTGGGCCTGACCCGCACCCCCGCAGGGCTGGTAGGGGTGCGGGTCAGGCCGAGTTCGGGTCGTTTTGGGGCGGGACGGCTTGGGTCGTCGGCGTTGTCGACTTTGTGCTCCCTATAGGGGGTACAAAGTCGACAACGGCGGCGTCGATGCACAGGGCGACTGGTGCGAGCGTGCCGCTGTCGACTTTTGAGCCCTTATAGGGGCCACCAAGTCGAAAGCGGTGCAAGACCACCCACGCTCAAGCCTCCGAGCAAACATCA
>JBEHWY010000094.1:0-14577 GCA_048498975.1 Actinomycetota bacterium
CGCTCGTCCAGGACGCCGTCTACGACGACCTGCCGCCGGCCCAGCGCGAGCTCGAACACGCGCGGGCGGCACGGATCCTGCGCGACGCCGGCGCCGCGCCCGACCGCGTCGCCGCCCACTTCCTGCGGGTGCCGGCGGTCGGCGAGGACTGGGTGCCGGGGCTGCTGGTCGACGCCGCTCGCGCCGCCGCCGACCGCGGCGGCGCCGAGAACGCGGTCGCCTACCTGCGGCGGGCCCTGAAGGAGCCGCTCGACCCCGAGCTGCGCACCGACGTCCTCTTCGACCTCGGCCAGCGCGAGATGGACGTGCGCGGCGGCGAAGCGGTGCCGCACCTGCGCGCCGCCTACGAGCAGCTCGCCGACCCCGAGCGCAAGGGCTGGGCCGGCTATGCGCTGGCGCGGACGCTGATGTTCACCCGCCACGAGGTCGAGGCGGCCGAGGTCGCCCGACAGACGCGGGCGCAGCTGCCGGACGAGCTCGACGACCTGGCCCGGGCGTTGACCGCGCTGGAGCTGGAGACCGCCTACTTCGGGCGGCCGGCCGGGAGCGAGCGTGAGATCGTCGCCCGGCTGCGCGAGGAGGGAATCCCGGGCGAGGGGCCCGGCAGCAAGATGCTGAAGGCCGTGACCGCCTACACCTGGGCGAACTCCGGCGGCAGCGGCGCGGAGTGCGCGGCGCTGGCCGACGAGGCGCTGGCCGGCGACACCCTCTTCCGCGTCGACAACGGGCTCTTCTGGGTGACGGCGATGGTCGTCCGCCTCTACGCCGACCTGGAGAAGACCGACGACATCTGGGACGAAGCGCGGGTTGTCGCCCACCGCCGCGGCTCCCTCTTCACCGAGCTCAGCATCAGCCTCTGGCGCGGCTTCGACCTGCTGCGCCGTGGCGACCTCGAGCAGGCGCAGGAATCGCTCGAATCGGCGGCCGAGGAGATGCTGCTCTGGGCCGGCTCGGAGGTCGAGATGACGGTCGAGTGGCCGACCGGGATGCTGGCGCAGCTGCTGGTCGAGCGCGGCCAGCTCGACGGCGCCGAAGCGGTCCTGGAGCGCGGCTACCGCGGCGAGAGCCTCGGCGACGGCCCGAACTTCTGGCGCCGCGGCAAGATCGAGCTGCTGCTGGCGCGGGGCGAGGCGGCCGAGGCGCTGGAGCTGTGCGACGTCTACGAGCAGCTCCTGGGCCTGATGCAGAACCCCGCAGCGGCTCCCTGGCGCAGCCTCAAGGCGGAAGCGCTCGACCGCCTCGACCGGCGCGAGGAGGCGACCGAGCTGGCGCTCGCCGAGCTCGAGGCGGCGCGCGTCTGGGGCGCCAACCAGGCGGTCGGCCGCGCCCTGCGCGTCCTCGGCCAGTTGCGCCGCGAGGAGGGGATCGACGACCTGCGCGAGGCGGTGGCGGTGCTCGAGGGTTCGGCGGCGCGGCTCGAACTCGCCAAGGCGCTGCTGGCGCTCGGCACCGCCCTGCGCCTCGCCCGCCAGCCCTCCGAGGCGCGCGAGCCGCTGCGCCGGGCGCTGGAGATCGCCAGCGCCTGCAGCGCCGAGGCGGTGATGGAGCGCGCCCGCGAGGAGCTCGCCGCCGCCGGCGTCCGCCCCCGCCGCGAGGCCCTCGGCGGCGTCGAGTCCCTCACCCCCAGCGAGCGCCGCGTAGCCGGCATGGCCGCCGAGGAGATGACCAACCGCGAGATCGCCCAGGCCCTGTTCGTGACGCCGAAGACGGTCGAGGTGCACCTGTCCAACGCGTACCGCAAGCTGGAGATCAGCTCGCGCCGGCAGCTCGCGGGGGCGCTGGCGCCCTCGTAGGCGCTGCGAGGGACGAACAACGGGCAGGTAAGGGGGCGAGTCGCGCGCACCGGGGGGAGGGTTCGCGCCGTTGTCGACTTTGTACCCCCTATAGGGAGCACAAAGTCGACAACGGGAAGCAGGCCGGCGGGAAGCGAGGTTTGGGCGCTGGTTCGACGCCAGCACGGCGTGATCTCGCGCCGCCAGTTGCTCGCGCTCGGGTACTCGCGCCAGGCCATCGAGCATAGGTTGAGCAGCGGGCGCCTGCACCCCGTGTGGCGTGGGGTCTACGCCGTCGGCCGCGCCGAGCTCCCACGGGAGGGGCGATGGATGGCGGCGGTTCTCGCCTGCGAGCCGGGTGCCTGCCTCTCCCACCGCAGCGCGGCCGCTCTCTACGGGATCGGCCAGGAGAAGCTCTGGGTGCGGAATACGCAGGCGACGATCCACCTGATCGAAGTGAGCGTGACCCGCCGCGGCGAGCACCATCGCGACGGCATCGAGGTCCGCATGCGTCCCTCCCTGCCCAGCAAGGACGTCGGTACCCGCGACGGCCTCCCCGTCACCTCCCCGGTCCGCACCCTCCTCGACTACGCCACCCTCGAACCCCCGAACCGGATCGAGCGAGCGGTCAACGAGGCGGACAAGCGGGACCTGATCGATCCCGAGTCGCTGCGGCGGGCGATCGAGGCCCACGTCGGCGAGCCCGGCGTCCGCGCCCTCCGAGCCGTCCTCGACAAGGACACCTTCCTGCTCTCCGACGACGAGCTCGAACTCCTCTTTCGTCCGTTGGCGAGGGAGGCCGGTCTCCCCCTCCCGGATTCCAAAGTGATCGTCAACGAGTTCGAGGTCGACTTCTTCTGGCCCGCCCTCGGCCTCATCGTCGAGACCGACGGCTGGCGTTATCACCGCACCCCATCCGCCCAAACCCGCGCCATCCTCCGCGACCAGGTCCACACCGCCTCCGGCCTCACCCCTCTGCGCTTCTCCCACTGGCAGGTCAAGCACGACCCCACCCACGTGATCGACATCCTCCGGCGTACGGCGTCCCGCCTCCCGCAGTCGACCTTGTGGCCCCCATAGGGGCTCAAAAGTCGACAACGCCGCCGAACCCCCGCGCATCCCGCCCGGAGCGCCCCGCGCCCGCCTGACCCGCACCCCTACCTGCCCACGGAGGGGTGCGGGTCAGGCCCCTAGGGGGTCCCACCCCAACCTTGGGGTCCAAGTCTGGGGTTCTCCTCGATGGCGGATGGCTCTCCAAAGCGGATTCTGTGGCCATGAACCGCACCAAGACGATCACGCTCGAGCTGCTGCTGGCCGGTGACGGCCTCAGCGGGCGCGCCTTCGACGGCGACGGCGAGCTCCGCGAGTTCAGCGGGCGGCTGGGCCTGATGCACACGATCGACGAGCTGCTGGCGCTGCCCGGCAGCCACAAGGAGGAGCGCATGAACCCCGAGGCGATGATTCGCATGCCCGACGCCGCCGCCCTGCGGCGACTGATCGGGGGGACCGTGATCGGTCCCGAGGACGAGGGCTACGACGCCGAGCGCGGCGTCTTCAACGTCACCGTCGACCAGCGGCCGGCGATGATCGCCGTCCCCAACACGGCTGAGGAAGTCGCCGCCGTGATCCGCTTCGCAGCCGAGAACGAGCTGCGGGTGGCGCCGCAGCGCACCGGTCACAACGCGGAGCCGCTGGGCCCTTTGGACCGCTCGATCCTGCTCAAGACCACGCGGCTTGACAGGGTCGAGATCGACACCCACTCGCGCTGCGCCCGAGTCGGCTCCGGCGCCCGCTGGGAGGACGTCGTCCCCAAGGCCTCGCGGCTGGGCTTCGCCGCCCTGCACGGCTCGACCCCGGACGTCAGCGTCGCCGGCTACAGCCTCGGCGGCGGCATGGGCTGGTACGCGCGCAAGCACGGGCTCGCCGCCAACAGCGTCACCGCGATCGAGCTGGTCACCGCCGACGGCGAGCTGCGCCGGGTCAGCCACCGCACCGAGCCCGAGCTGTTCTGGGCGCTGCGCGGCGGCGGCGGCAACTTCGGCGTCGTCACCGCGCTGGAGTTCGACCTCTTCCCGCTGAGCGAGGTCTACGCCGGCGTCCTCTTCTTCCCCCACGAGCGGGCCGAAGAGGTGCTGCAGGCGTGGCTGGAGTGGACCGCCGACGCGCCGGACGAGGTCACCTCGGTCGGCCGCCTGCTCCAGTTCCCGCCGCTGGAGGAGGTGCCGGAGCCGGTCCGCGGCAAGTCGTTCACGGTGGTCGAGGCGGTCCACCTCGGCGGCCAGGCCGAGGGCGAGGCGCTGCTGGCGCCGCTGCGGGCGCTCGGCCCGCTGATGGACACCTTCGCGATGGTCCCGCCCGAGGGAATCGCGGAGCTGCACATGGACCCGCGCGAGCCGATGCCCTACGCGACCGCGCACAGCCTGGTCGGCGAGCTGCCGAGCGAGGCGATCTCCGACCTCGTCGCCGCGGTCGGGCCGGGCTCGGGCTCGGGCCTGGTCTCGGTCGAGCTGCGCCACACCGGTGGTGCCCTCTCGCGGGCCGGCGAGCACCACGGCGCGGTGGCGACCCTGCCCGGCAGCTTCGGCAGCTTCGCCGTCGGCGTCGCCGCCGACCCGGCGACCACGGCGCAGACGCAGGCCGACCTGCACCGCTTCGAGGCGGCGCTGGCCCCGTACGCGGCCGGCAAGTACCTGAACTTCACCGAGCAGCACGCCGACGGGGAGTCGTTCTTCGACGCCGACGTCGCCGCCCGCCTGCAGGCGGTGAAGGAGACCTACGACCCGGGACACCTGTTCCAGGCCAACCACGAGATCGGAGCCGGCCGCTAGGCCGGCTCCGCGAAAAGGAGAGAAGAGAGATGTTGGAGATGACGAAGGGCGAGAAGGCGGTGGCCTCGCTGCTGGCGCTGGCCGCGGCGCTGGCGATGTTGCTGGCGCTGGCGGCGCCGGGCAAGGCGGCCGGAGTCAACGGGTTCCAAATCGCCAAATTCAAGGTCGAGGTCGAGGGCTGGCAGAGATCGACCTCGCATCGCACGATCGAGAGCGAAGAGGAATGCGGCCTCAACGACCACTCGTTCGGCCGCGAACGGATCACGTTCAAGACGACCAAGCCCGCCTACATCACCGCCACCCACATGCCCGGCGAATTCAACCCGCAGCTGTTCAGCAGCAGCGGTCAGCTCGCCATCCCGGTCAGCGCCAAGGTGCAGCGCAGCTACACGCCGGCGATCAGCATCAACGCCGGCGAGTGCGAAGAAAACGGCGGCGGCGCCGAAGAAACCAAGCCCGACTGCGGCACGAAGACCGCCAAGGGCTGGAAGCTGGCGCTGCAGTTCGGGCGCGAGAAAAAGAACGGCCTGCTCCTCAGCAGCTACACCGATCCGGAAACCTTCAAGGCCTGCCCGAGCAGCGGCGTCGCCACCTTCCCCCAGCTGCTGGTCGAAGGCGCCGGCCACAAAGGCAAGTACATCTACGCCGACCTCTCCCAGGACGAGCTGTTCGATCCCAACTTCCAGAAGTGGATCTCGCTCGCCAACGGCAGCGCCAAAGAATCCAGCTCCAGCGGCTGGGAGAAAACCGAAATCCACTGGGCCGTCTCCTTCACCCGCCTAGGCGGCAAGAAGGGCATCCAGCACAAAGGCGCCTAGCGTTCTGCGCCTTCGCCGACGGGACGATTTCGGGTGACTATCACCCGAAATCGTCCCGTCGGCCCGCAGTTGGTCAGGCTTCGGTGCCGATCCAGCGGTCGGCCATCGGCGTGTGGCGCTCGATTGCCTTGGCGAGGCGCTTGGGGCTGCCGTCGATGACGGCCTCGACCAGCTCTTCGTGGACCGAGAGGTTCTCCGCGGCGTCGAAGAACTCGTCGCCGGTGACGTTGTCGAGCCCGTCGTCGACGAAGTCGAGCAGCGTCAGGTACAGAGTCTTGAGCGGCGCGTTGGTGCCCATTTTCGCCATCCGCCGGTGCAGGTCCCAGTTGAGGCGCAGGAACGCCTTCGGGTTGCCGGTCTGCTTCTGCATCCGCGTGATGATCTGGCGCAGCGCTTTCGCATCGGCCGCCTTGCAGTGGGCGGCGGCTTCGCGGCAGACCAGCGGCTCCAGCGCGTTGCGCACGGCGAGGCAGTCGGTGAAGGGGGCGTCGTCGACCTTGAAGCCGAGCACCAGGTGGTTGAGGCGCACGCGCGAGGAGGGCGAGGCGACGAACATGCCGCCGCCGGGGCCCGGGCGGGCCTCGATCAGGCCGCGCGTCTCGAGCAGCCGCAGGGCCTCGTTGACCGTCGCCACCGCGTAGCCGAAGCGGTTGCGGATGTCCTCCTTGGTCCCCAGGCGCTCGCCGGCGGTGAGACCGCGATCGACGATCTCCTGCTCCAGGCGTCGCGACAGCTCCTCAGCCCGGGAGATCCGGACCACTGGCTCAGTCGACGCCATCATCACCCCGTCTATTTAACCCTGATGATTGCATCGGTTTTACAGGCCGAGTCTAGCGCTGGGCTCAGTTGCTGACCGCCGCGGCCCCGACGTTGATCGATTCGAGCAGGCCGTGCTCGGAGAGCTCCTCGCTGGCCAGCTCGCCGACCGCGCGGCCGGCGAAGAAGACGATCACCCGGTCGCAGACCTTGGCCATCTCCTCGAGGTCGCTGGAGGTGTAGAGGACGACCTTCCTGCTCGCCGCCATCTGGGCGATGATCGCGTGCATGTCCTCCTTGGCGCCCATGTCGACGCCGCGCGAGGGGTCGTCGAGGAGGACGACCGAGGGTTCGGCCTCGAGCCATTTGGCGAAGACGACCTTCTGCTGGTTGCCGCCCGAGAGCGAGCCGGCCGGCAGCGCCGTCGAGGCGGTGACGATGTTCAGCTCCTCGCGCCAGTGCTCGGCGCGGCGGCGCATCTGGCTGCGGCGCAGGACGAGGCCCATGCGGCGCAGCGGCCCGCCTTTGACCGAGCTGACGTTCTCGGCGATCGAGTTGCTCAGCATCAGCCCCAGCCGTTTGCGGTCGGCGGGCACGTAGGCGATCCCGGCGGCGACGGCGCGGTTCATCGTCCGCGGGCGGCGACCGCCGCCGGGCAGCGAGATCGTCCCTTCGCTGGGCCGCAGGCGGCCGAAGATGACGTCGAGGACGGCGTGGGCGCCGGAGCCCTCGAGCCCGGCGAGGCCGACGACTTCGCCGGGCTCGGCGGTGAGGTCGAAGGGCTCGAGGATCCCCTCGACGGCGATGCCGTCGAGGACCAGCGGCGCGCCGGCGGCGGCCGCTTCCTCGAACGGGGTTGCGTCGGTGATGTGCTTCTCGCGGGCGCCGGCCTCGCCGAGCATCTCGACCACCGTGCCCTGGATCGTCATCTCCTCGCGCGGGCGGCGGGCGACGACGACGCGGCCCGAGCGCAGGACCGTGATCCGGTCGGCGACGGCGAAGACGTCCTCGAGGAAGTGGGAGACGTAGACGACGGCGACGCCGCGGTCGCGCAGGCCGCGAACGACGCCGAGCAGGCGCTCGGTCTCGGCCGCCTGCAGGGCGGAGGTCGGCTCGTCGAGGACGAGGATCTTCGGTTCCTCGAGCAGGGCGCGGGCGATCTCGACCAACTGCTGCTCGCCGAGGCGCAGGGTCGCGAGCGGGCGGCTGAGGTCGACGTCGAGGCCGATCGTCTCCAGCACGGGCTTCGCCAGGCGCCGCATCGCGCGGCGGTCGAGGGCGACCCCGGCGGCGAGCGGCTCGCGCCCGAGGAAGAGGTTCTGGAGCACGTCCAGATGGGGGAAGAGGGTCAACTCCTGCGAGACGATCGCGACCCCACGGTCGGCCGCCTCGCGGGAGTTGGAGAAGGCGACGGGCTCACCCTCGAGCTCGAGCGCCGCGCCGTCGTCGGGGCGGGTGCCGCCGACGAGGACCTTGATCAGGGTGGACTTGCCGGCGCCGTTGGCCCCGAGCAGGGCGTGCACCTCACCCTGGTGAATCTCGAAGTCGACGCCATCGAGAGCCTTCACACCGCCGTAGCTCTTGTGGAGGTTCTTGACCGTGTACATGGGCATCTCGATGGCGTCCTTCGCGTCGCTGGGGTCAGGCCCCTATTTCCACGCTTCCTCGATCGGCACCGCCGAGGGCATGCCGTTGCCGAACAGTTCTTCGACGTCGGCGGCGTAGAATTTCGCCGGTTCTTTGGCGCGTTCTTCGACTTCGGCCACGTCTTCCGGCGTGAACAGCTTGTAGCCGGTGCTGACGAACCCTTCGGGCAGTTCTTCGCCGCGAGCAGCTTCGGTCAGCATGCGCGCCGCGGTGTAGCCCTGCAGCCACCAGTTGGTGCCCATCGAGGCGGTGATCGTGCCTTCCTTCAGGCCCTGGATCGTCGCCGGCGGGAGCTCCATCGCCCCGACCACCATTTCGTAACCCTTCGTCTTCTTCAGGGTCGCGAGGCTGGTGCCGTCCTGGTCACAGGTACCGGTGGCGAGGATCGGGCTCGAGTGGGCGGCGAGCATCGTCGTCCACGCTTCGGTGTTCGCCTGCGGTTCGACTTCCGAGGTGAATTTGCGGACCTGGGCGTTCGGCAGCAGGTTGGCGAGCGCTTCTTCGAACCCTTCGGTCCGCTGCGCGAGCACGCCCGCTTCCTGGGCGACGCACTGGCCGAGGATGACTTCGCCGGTGCTCGACTTCGGCAGCTTCGCCAGTTTGATCGTTTCTTCGAGCATCAGCTGCGCCTCGCCGTGGTCGTTGGTGCCGACGAAGGTCTGGACCGGCGACGAGGAGACGTCCTGCACTTCGGAGGACGGGCGTTCGTTGAAGGTCAGGACGTTCGGCTGCACCTGGTCCCAGATGTTCTGGGCGGTACGCGTCCAGAGCTCGGGCGGGAACGGCGCGAAGCCGAAGGCGTCCGGGTTCTTGGCGAGCATGTCGGTCGCCTGTTTCTGGGCGACTTCGGGTTCGGTGCTCGGCGGCCCGTTGATTTCGAGGTCGACGGCGCCGTCTTCGGCCGCGAAGGCTTCGGCGCCTTCTTTGATTTCCTGGCCGAAGGCGACCCCGGTCAGGATCTCCTCCATGGCGACCGAGACCTGTTCCTTTTCGCCGCCTTCTTCGCCGCCGGTTTCCGACGAGGTGGCTTCGCTGGAGCCGGAGCTCGAGCTGTCGCCGCCACCGCCGCAAGCCGCCAGGCCAAGCGCCAGGAGCAGCGCCGCCAGCGCGGCGAGGGCAAGCAGGCCCTTACTGGTTCTCTTCTCACTCATGCAGTGATTCCTCTCTCCTCTGTAGGTACCGCTGTTGGGGTAAGGGTCAGGTGCCCCGTAGGGCACGGGCCGCGCGACGGCGGCGGACGAGAGCGTCGGAGCCGACGGCGACGACGATGACCGCGCCGGTGACGAAGTTCGTCCAGTTGGAGTCGATCGAGAAGAAGATCAGGCCGCTGTTGATGACGGCGACGATCAGCGCCCCGATCAGCGCTCCCGGCACGGTGCCGGTACCGCCGCTGACGGCGGTTCCACCGATGATCGCCGCGGCGATCACCTGCAGTTCGTAGCCGGCGCCGACGGTCGGGTCGGCGCCCTGGAAGTAAGCGAGGCTGAGGACGCCCGCGAGGCCGGCGAGGCCGCCGGTCAGCATCAGCGCGTAGAGGCGGATGCGCCGGGTCGGGATGCCGGAGAACTCAGCCGCCTGGTGGTTGGATCCGGTGGCTCTCACCATCGCCCCGAATCTGGTCTTCTTGAAGACGAAGGTGAGGACGATGCCGAGGATCACCACGATCCAGGCCGAGGTCGGGATCCCCAGCGTTTCCTCGCCGAGCTTGGTGAAGAAGCTCGAGTCGAGCGGGATCCCGGTCGCCGGTTTGCCGTCGGAGACGACCTGCACCAGCCCCCGGTACATCGAGAGCGTTCCCAGGGTGATGATGATCACCGGGATGCGGAAGACGTTGGCGAGGACGCCGTTGAAGGCGCCCATCGCGACCGCGACGATGATCGCCAGCACCGCCGCCAGCCACGGGTTGATGCTCGACATCCACTTGGCGGCGAGCATGATGCTGAGCGCGTAGATGCCGCCGACCGAGAGGTCGATCTCGGTCATCGCCAGCAGGTAGACCATCCCGTAGGCGGCGATCGCGACGAAGGCCGCCGAGCGAACGGTGTTGAGCAGGACGGTCTTTTCGAGGAATTCGGAGTGGAAGGCGCCGATCAGCACCACCAGCGCGACCAGCGCCAGCAGCGGCCCGATCTCGTCGATGGCGAAGACCCGCCGCAGGACCTCGCGGGCGCGGTCGAGGGCCGAGTCGCCGGGGGCGCTCGCCGGCGGCGTGTTGGTCGGCTGGGGAACGGCTGCCGGCTGCGGAGTGGTGCTGGTTTCGCTCATCTCTTCCATCCCGTTGCGCGGACATCCCAGGTCCGCGGATTTTCAACGTAATCGTTATAACCGATAATCATTATATGTGTCAAGTAGCGACCGCTGGCCGGGGGATGAACCGGCGGTCACTACTCGACGCGGGCGGTTAGGCCCGGACCCAGCCGCCGTCGACGACGAGGGTTTGCCCGGTGATGAAGGCGGCGTCGTCGGAGGTGAGGAAGGAGCAGGCGCCGACCAGGTCCGACGGCTCCTGGGTGCGTTTGATCGCCTGACCCTGGGCGACGAAGTCGAACAGGCCGAGCTCTTCGTGCGGGCCCTCGATCGTGCCTTTCGAGCGCACCAGGGAGGGCGCCAGGGCGTTGATCGTCACCCCGTCCTCGCCGATCTCGGCGGCGAGCGAGCGCAGGAACCCGATCAGCCCGCCTTTGCTGGCGACGTAGTGGGACATCCCCGGAGTGCCGTCGTGGAAGGTGGTCGAGGCGATGCAGAGGACCCGTCCCCAGCCGCGCTCGCGCATCCCCGGGAGGAACTCGTGACAGGCGTGGAACATCGAGTCGAGGTTGACCGAGAGCACCTTGCGCCAGTCCTCGAAGCTCATCTGGTCGAAGGGACAGATCGGGTAGATGCCGGCGTTGTGGACGAGGATGTCGACGGCGCCGAAGCGCTCCTCGGCGGCGGCCCGCAGCGCCGCCATGTCCTCGGCCGAGGAGACGTCGCAGTGGACCGCGAGCCCCTCCGCCCCGGCGGCCTCGACCAGGGAGACGGTCTCCGCTCCGTCGGCGATGTCGCCGACGACGACGTTGGCCCCGTCGGCGGCGAGCCGCTGCGCGTAGGCCTGGCCGATCCCGGCCGCGGCGCCGGTGACGACCGCGGTGCGACCCTCGTGGCTGCTCATCTCAGCTCTCCTCCCCCGCCTAGGCGAAGATCGGCGACGGGTCGTTGTAGAAGACCAGGCGGTCGACCTTGTCACCGTCGCGGTGCAGGATCGAGGCGGTCTTGATCGTCACCTGCTGGCCGTCTTTGCGGGTGTAGGTGACGGCGGACTCGAGGATCGTCGTGTCGCCGTCCTCGTAGCGGCTCCTGATGTCGTGGCTGAGGCCGTCGATCATGCCCCAGAAGCCGCCGATCGTCTCGCGGATCGCGTCCTTGCCGACCGCCGGCGGGTTGTCGTTGAAGCTGACGACGGCGTCGTCGGTGTGGCGCTCGACGAAGCTGTCGAGGTTCATCGTGTCGACGTCCGTGAAGTACTCCTCGATCCAGTCACCCATCTCGATTCCCTTTCCAGTTGATTTCCCAAGACTGCGATTCGAACTGCGCAAGACGGTGCTGCGGGCGCCGCGGGCGGCGCGAAGCGGCGCTCAGCCCTCTCCTTCTTTGAGGAAGGCGAGGACCGAGGCGCTGAAGCTGCGGGGCTGCTCGATCATCACCCAGTGGCCGCTGTTGCCGAAGGCGTGCAGCTGGGCGTCGCGGAGGACATCCATCAGCGGCAGCGAGGTGGCGCGCAGCGGCACGATCCGGTCGTGGTAGCCGTGCGCGAGCAGGACCGGCTGCTCGATCGCGCGCAGCTCCTCCTCGGAGAGCGCCAGGTCGTCGACCCCGTTCTGGCGCGGCTCCGGGAACATCGCGGCGAAGGCGTCGCGGACGACCGGGTCGGCGCTCGCCTGGTAGCGCATCTGGACCAGCTCGTCGGTGACGATCGACTGGTCGTAGGCGAAGAGTTCGATCAGGCGGCGCATCGCCTCCGGGCTCGGGTCATAGCCCCAGACCTCGGCGAGGCCGTCGGGGATCGGGCCGCCGATCCCCATCGTCCCCATCACCACGATGCGGTCGATCGCCTGCGGCCGGGCGGCCGCGAGCGAGAGCGCGATCGCCCCGCCCATCGAGTTGCCGATCACGCTGAAGCGCTCGATCCCGAGCTCGTCCATCAGCGCCAGCGCGTGGTCGGTCCAGAGCTTGCGGCCGTACTCGACTGAGCCCTCAGGCTGGGTGCGGTTGAAGCCGACCTGGTCGGGGGCGATGACGCGGAACTCTTCGCTCAGAACCGGGTAGATCGGACGCCAGTTGCTCCAGGCCGAGACGCCGGGGCCGGAGCCGTGCAGCAGCAGCAGGGGCGGCCCGTCGCCGGCGTCGTGGAAGTACGTGTCGACGCCCATCACGGTCAGGTTGCGACCGATCGCGTCGGGGTCGAGGGTCCTGATTTCGGTCTGAGAGGTCATTTGGCCTATCTGTCAGAAGTGGATCTGGGGCGACGGCGACGCTACCACTTATAATGATTCGGTGTCAATATGAAACGAGAGCTGATCAATCCCGAGGGCGTCTTCGCGCACCCCGCCTACACCGGCGTCGTCACGGTCACCGACCCGCGCAAGTTCCACTTCATCGCCGGCCGCACGCCGGCCGACCACGAGACCTACGAGTGCGTCGCGCCGGGCGACTTCCGCGCCCAGTACCGGCACGTGATGAAGACGCTCGACATCGAGCTGAAGGCGGTCGGCGCGACCTGGGCCGACGTCGTCTTCCGCCGCATCTTCACCCTCGACGTCGACGCCTTCCTCGAGGTGCAGCAGACCGATCCCGAGATCCAGAGCTACTGGGAGCCGGGCAAGGTGCCGCCGGGGACGCTGATCGGCGTCACCCGCCTCTCCGACCCCGAGTTCCTGATCGAGGTCGACCTGCTCGCGATCACCGAGTGAATTCCGCATAATGATTCCATGTTAAACTGAACGGCCTACTTCCGTAATCGATTACGCTGGGATTCCTCCAACGGGAACGGAGAAAAGGAATGGGAATCGCCCACGTGGGACATGCCGAGCTGCGGGTCACCGACCTCGAGGCTTCGCGCGACTTCTTCACCAGGGTTCTGGGGCTGTTCGTCAGCGCCGAGGACGACGATCACGTCTACCTGCGCGCCTGGCAGGACTGGGACCACCACACGCTGGTCCTCACCCGGGCCGAGAGCAGCGGCCTCGAGCACGTCGCCTGGCGGGTCGACGGCCCCGAGGCGCTCGGCGAGTTCGAGCGCCAGCTCAAGGGCCTCGGGATCGAGAGCCAGTGGGTCGAGGGCGGCGAGGGCGTCAGCCTCGGCCACGGCGACGCGCTGCGCTTCCACTCGCCGCAGGGCGTGCCGACCGAGCTGTACTGGGAGGTCGATCGCTACGTCGAGAAGGACCCGGCGCTGCAGTCGAAGCTGCCCAGCCACCCGCAGCGCTACACCGGCCAGGGCGTCCACCCGCGCCGCTTCGACCACGTCAACTTCCTCGTCAACGAACCGCAGGCCGAGCAGGAGTTCTGGAGCGATCAGCTCGGGATCCGGCACAACTACTACATCACCGGCGACCTCGGCCAGGGCGAGCAGCGGCTCGCCTCGTGGCTGGCGAAGACCAACCTCTCGCACGAGCTGGCCTTCATGCGCAACAAAGAGCAGACCGGCTCGCTGCTGCACCACGTCGCCTACTACGTCGACACCGCCGACCAGATGGTGCGGGCGGCGACGATCCTCGCCGACGCCGGCGTCAAGATCGAATGGGGCCCGGGCCAGCACGGCACCAGCGGCGCCATCTTCCTCTACTGCATCGAGCCCTCGGGCAACCGGATCGAGGTCTGGAGCGGCGGCTTCCTGCTCTTCCCGCCCGACTGGCAGCCGATCCGCTGGGACCCGGAGACCTCGCCGCTCGGCCTCGAGCTGTGGGGCTCGGGCATGCCCGAGACCTACCTGCGCTACGGCACGGCCCTGAAGGCCGGCGCCAGCGCCCCGCAGCCGGCATGAGCGCGAGCCCGGGCGGCGAGGTGGTCGCCGCCGCCCGGGCGCTCGCCGGGCACGGCCTGGTCGACGCCTTCGGCCACGTCTCCGCCCGCAGCGGCGCGGACGTGGCGCTGATCACCCCGGCGCTGCCGATGGCGGAGGTCGCCTCGGAGGACCAGCTGGTCGAGCTTCCCCTGGGCGAGCTCGACGAGCTGCCCGCCGGGGCGCCGAAAGAGGCCTGGGTCCACTGGGCGATCTACCGCCGCCGCGCCGACGTCGGCGCCATCTGCCGCGGCCAGCCCTCCTCCCCCCTCGCCGTCGCCGCCGTCGCCGACGAGCTGCCGGCCCTGCTCGGCCAGGGCGCGATCGCCGGCGCCCCGGTCCCCATATATAGAGACTCCCGCCTCGTCCGCCAGCGCGAGCGCGGCGAAGACCTCGCCGCCGTCCTCGGCGACACCCCCTCCCTGATCATGCGCGGCAACGGGGCGCTGGCCACGGCCTCGACCCCGGGGCGCGCGATGGCGCGGCTCTACCTCTTGGAGCGCTCCGCCGACACGTGGCTACGCGCCGCCGCAGCGGGGACGCCCCGGCCGCTCAGCGAGGAGGAAGCCGCCGCGTGGCAGGGCGCCGGCGAGGAGTTGCTCGAGCGGCTCTGGGAGTACCTGCGGGACTGAGCGCGCGGGTGTGGCGCTTTGTCCACCCCCCGTGAATGAACGCGCCTTGTGGCGGGCGGGCCGGGGGCACCCACAGGGCAGGTA
>JBEHWY010000095.1:0-14456 GCA_048498975.1 Actinomycetota bacterium
TTTCGAGCTCCTTTGTCGACTTTTTGCTCCCTATAGTGGGCACAAAGTCGACAACGGTGAGCCGGCCAGTCGAAGTCGACCTTTGAGCCCCTATAGGGGCCACAAAGTCGACAACGTTCTCGTTCCCCTTGCAACCCCTCCGAACTCGGCCTGACCCGCACCCCTACCAGCCCTGCGGGGGTGCGGGTCAGGCCCCACCACCCCCGTCAGCGCCCGATATGAAACCCGATCAGCTCCGGGATCCTCGCAACCCCCGACGCGATCCTTCCCGGCGTGCGCCCGGCCATCTCGGCGTCCTCCTTCGCCATGATCCCCAACCGGATCGACTCGCCGCCGATCCAGTGGAAGGGCTCGGGGGGGATGTGGTGGGCCTTGGGGTCGACGAAGGCGAGGGAGGCGTGCTCGTCGCGGCGGTCGAGGGCGAGGGAGGCGAGGGAGCGGCCGACCATGTTCGAGGGGCCGACGCCGTTGCCGGTGTAGCCGGCGGCGGCGAAGGCGCGGCCGCGGCGCCCCGAGAGGACCATCGGCAGGTGGGTCGGGGAGGCGTCGATCGGGCCGCCCCAGGCGTGGGTGATGCGCTTGCCGGTGAGGCCGGGGAAGTAGTCGAGCAGGTGCTGGCGAGTGGCCTCGATCACCTCGCCGTCGAGCTCGGCGCGGCCGTGGGTGCGGGCGCCGAAGGCGATGCGGCCGCCGCCCCAGCCGAAGGCGATGCGGCCGTCGGGCGTTGTTCGGAAGTAGTGCAGGAGCGAGCGGCTGTCGGTGATGCAATCGCCGCCGGTCCAGCCGATCTCCGCGAGCAGCTCCGGCACCGGCTCGGTGAGGACGATGTGCGAGGAGGCGACCGTCAGCCGGCCGCGCATCGGCCCGTGCCGGCCCTTGGCGGCGGCGCCGATCGCCACTACCCCGCGCGGCGCCCGCAGGACGCCGCCGTCGGTGCGCACCTCCACCCCGTCGGCGCTTTCGCGGAAGGAGCGCACCGGCGAGCCCTCGAAGATCTCGACCCCGGCGGCGAGCAGGGCGGCGCGGATCCCGAGCGCGAGCCGGGCCGGCTGCACCGTCGCCGAGCTGGGACAGACGGCGCCGGCGCGGAAGGCGGGAGAGCTGCAGCGGGCAGCGACCTCCGCCGCGCTCAGCGGCACGACCTCGTCGGGGTGGCCGAGCTCGCGGCAGGCGGCGACGGCACCATCCCAGCGGCCGTCGTGGGCGGGGGTGGTCGAGACCTGCATGTAGCCGGCAGGCCGAAACCAGGCGTCGACCGCCTGCTCCTCGCAGAAGGCGCCGATCCGGCCCACCGCCTGCTCCGCCGCGGCGGCCACCGCCAGCGCCGGCTGCGCCCCCCAGCGGTCGCGCATCGAGGGCAGCGAGAGCCACATCGCGTTGCAGAAGCCGCCGTTGCGGCCGCTCGGCCCGCGGCCGCAGACCGGCTCGGACTCGACCAGGGCGACCCGCGCCTGCGGCTCGAGCGCCCGCACGTACCAGGCCGTCCACAGACCGGTGAAGCCACCGCCGGCGATGACGACGTCGGCCTCGCGTTCGCCACCGAGCGGCGCCGTCGGCTCGACCGCGCCCGCCTCCTCGATCCAGTAGCCGTAGGCGGTGTGCTCCATGCCTTGATTCTGCTGCAAGCGGGGTGCGCACAGAGTCCAAAGCCGAGCGTCATGTTTGTCCAGTTCCCGCGCCGGCCGCCCCGTAGACTCGGCCGGATGCCGGATCGAAGCCAGGACTCGACCCCCTACGTCGACGCCCTGCTCGCCTACTCGGCGCTGGAGACCGGGCGCTTCCAGGTCCCCGGCCACAAGGGCGGCCTCGGCGCCGACCCGGCGATGCGCGAGCTGGTCGGCGACGTCGGCCTGCGCAACGACGTCCCCTCGGTCACCGAGGGGGTCGACGTCGGCCCCGAACCGACGCCGTTCCAGCAGGCGCAGCTGCTCGCCGCCGCGGCCTGGGGCGCGCAGCGCAGCTGGTTCCTCGTCAACGGCGCCTCGCAGGGCAACCACAGCACCTGCCTGGCGCTGGCCCACATGGGCAACCGGGTCGTCGTCCAGCGCAACGTCCACTCCTCGGTGATCGACGGGCTCGTCCTCAGCGGCATGCGGCCGACCTTCGTCGCCCCCGAGCTCGACGCCGAGCTCGGCATCGCCCACGGCCTCACCCCCGACTCGCTGGCGCAGGGGCTCGACGAAACGCCGGGCGCGGTCGCGGCGATGGTCGTCTCGCCGACCTACTTCGGCGCCTGCGCCGACGTTGCCGCGCTCGCCGAGGTCGCCCACGGCCGCGGCCTGCCGCTGATCGTCGACGAGGCCTGGGGCGCGCACCTGCACTTCCACCCCGACCTGCCGCAGGACGCGCTGGCCGCCGGCGCCGACCTCGTCACCTCCTCGACCCACAAGATCGTCGGCAGCCTCACCCAGGCGGCGATGCTGCACCTCGGGCACGGCGGCCGCATCGACCCCGCGGTGGTCGACCGCTGCGTCAGCCTGGTCGAAACGACGAGCCCGAGCGGGCTGCTTACCGGCTCGCTCGACGCCGCCCGCCGCCGCGCCGCGGTGCACGGCGCCGAGCTGCTCGACGAGACCCTGGCGTCGATCGCGAAGACGCGCGAGGAGATCGCCGCGATCCCCGGCCTGGCGGTGCTCGACGAGTCGATGGTCGGCCGGCCCGGGATCGCCGGCTGGGACCCGATGCGGCTCTCGGTCGACGTCCGCGGCACCGGCTCGACCGGCTACCGGCTGGCGCGCACGCTCTTCTACTCCCACCAGGTCGACCTCGAGCTCTACTCGGAGAACGTCGTCGTCGCGATCTTCGGCCTCGGCGAGCCCGCCGCGGAGGTCGGCGGGCGGCTGGTCGCGGCGCTGCGCGCGGGCGTCGCCGAACTCGAATCCGAGTCGATGACGCCGGAGGAGAAGCTGGCGCCGCCGCCGCCCTGGGGCGAGCTGGTGATGACCCCGCGCGAGGCCTTCCTCGGCCCGCAGGAGGTGATCCCCTTCGACGCCGCCGCCGGCCGCGTCGCCGCCGAGGGCCTCGCCGCCTACCCGCCCGGGATCCCCAACGTCCTCCCCGGCGAGCGGCTGACCGCCGAGACGCTCGACTACATCCGCGAGAGCGTCGCCCACGGCGGCTACGTCCGCGGCGGCTCCGACCGCGAGCTGAAGACGCTGCGCGTCGCCCGCTGAAGACGGCAGGCGGCGGACAGATCGGTTTTCCGATCTAAAGGGGGTGGCCGTGGCCGCCGATAGCGCCCTCGTGCCGCCTCATCGCACCAGCGTCCTCGCGCCGCTTGCGCTCTCCCTGCTCTCCTTCTTCGCCCTCACCGCCGGCGCCGCCGTGGCCAAGCCGGCGCCGCAGAGGACGATCGTGATCCGCGCCCTCGCCTCCGGCGGCTGGCAGGCGCTGCCGATTCGTGGCGCCCGCGTGCAGGTCCTCCACGGCGGCAAGACAATCGCCCGCGGGCGAGTCGGCGCGCTGGGGATGGCGACCCTGCGCACGCGTGGCCGGCCCCCCGCCGGCTTTCGCGTCCTCGTCAGCGGCGGTCGCATCGGCAAGCACCGCTTCCGCGGCGCCGCCAGCGCCAGCGTGCGCCGCTACGCCTGGCCGCGGACCGTCCACGTCGACTTCGTCACCACCCTCGCCGACCGCTTCCGGCGCACCCACCCCGGCACCTCGACGCACCGTGCCAACCGCCGCACCAAGCGCTTCCTCGACCTCCCCTCCTCCTACGTGATCGGCCTCGACGGCACCGGCAACGCGCCGTTCGACGGCCGCCGCTTCCTCGCCGCCGCCGGCACCGGCAAGCGCTACAGCCGCTTCGTCAGCGGCCTGGTCCGCAAGATGGGCTCCCCGGGCGCCCACCGCTCCTTCCGCCACGTCAACCGCAAGCACGGCTCCGCCCGCATCTCCAGCGTCCTGCCCGGGCCCTCCGAACTGGCCAAGGTCGTGGCGCAGATCGCCAGCGGCAAGGGGATCTTCGAAGCGCTCGAGAGCAGCACCGGGCTGGGCGGGATCGCGAAAACGATCCTCGGCATGGCCGGCCTGCAGAAGCAGCAGCCCTCGCAGCTGCAGAAGGAAATGCAGCAGGTGCTGGCCGACCTGCAGCAGATCCAGCAGTCGATCTCGGTGGTCCAGGCGACGGTCGACGAACTGCGCGAAGAAGGGCGGCGGTTCCACTACGAAAGCAAGGTCGAAAACGCGCAGCCCTTCTTCCGGGCGGGAGCCGACGGCATCGACACGCTGAGCTCCGCGACCCTGACCGCGATCCAGGGCGGCTGCGCGACCGAATCGCCCAAACCCGAATGCGAAAGCCTGAACCAGATGCTCACCGGACCGAGCGGCTTCGTCCATACCGTCTTCGAAAAGGGGCTCGGCAGCGCCGCCGGCCTGACCGAATACGCCGAACAGATCGGCGGTGACGCGCTCAAGGGGTCGGCCCCCGACTACAACGGGATCATCCAGGCGGGCTCGGCGCTGATCACCGACGGTGGCGACCAGGCCTTCTTCTCGGCCGAAGAATCGGCGCTGCTGCGGTCCCTGGCCACGTTCTGGATCTCCTCCTACGCGGAGACCGCTGCGGTCGCCGCCAGCGCCTGGGGCCTGGCCGGCAACGACGAAGCCGTGCTGAAGAACAACATCGAACAGGCGACCAAGTTCGCCACCGGGATCTCCGCGATGGTCCCCGAAGCGGTGCCGCAGCGGGCGGTGGTCGACATGCGGACCGGGCAGATGTGGCCGACGACGAACTCGGCCTCGGCGAGCACCTGGATCGGCGAAGGCGTGCTCGGGCGGGAATGGAGATTCGACTCCGGCTCCGGCGAATGGGAGACCGAACCGGGCCCCAACGAAGAAAAGGTCGAACTCGAATCGCTGCAGCAGCTCGGCGGCAGGGCCGGCAAGCTGCCGTTCTCCGACTGGCGCGTGGCGACGGCGGCTGAGGTCGACAAGCTGCTCGAATCGGTGGTCCCCAAGCCGGGGCAGATGCCGGGCGAAGCGGTGCTCGAACAGGCCGGGATCGAACCGAACGTCCTCGTCACCCCGTGGGGCGAGCAGGGCAACGCCCGCGGCGTCCTCACCACCTCCAGCAACGTCCGCGACAACGCCTCCGAACAGGTCTGCGTCAAGGGCAACAGCAACGGCAACTGCTACTGGCCGGTGATGGTCGGCACCGGCCCCGGCTGGCAGCAGGTCCGGGTGACCAACGTGCGCCAGGTCGGCCCTGCCTACGCCTACGTCGACGGCGGGCTCGAATGGAACGAAGACGAACTGCGCTACGGGGCCTTCGGCGAATACCTCTACGCCCCGCTGAAGACCGAAATGAACTGGAACGAAGGGAAGAAGTTCCAGGGCGTCCCGGTCCTCTTCTACCGCGACGTCCCGAAGTCGGCCTGCTTCTACTACCCGGCCCCGGGCAACCCGGCCACCGGCTCTCCCGGCTGCCCCGGAAACTGAGCGCCGCCGCGGTGCGGCGAGCCGCCGGTCCGGCGGAGACGATCCTCTAGGGTCGGTGGCGATGGCCTCCTTCGACGCGATCGCCGAGCTGCCGCTGCGGATCGAGTCCTGCGAGTTCGAGGGGCTCGAATTCCAGCTCGGCGAATTCGAACGGCTGACCACGGTGGTGAAGCTGCGCGGCGAGGGAGCCGAGGGAGTCGGCGAAGACGTCGTCTACGACGCGATCGACCACGTCGGCCAGCAGGGGCACGGGCCGCCGGAGGGGCTGACCGGCTCCTTCACCTTCGCCGAGTTCTCCGCCCGCCTCGACGACGTCGACCTCTTCCCCGCCGGGCCGCCGGTGCGCGGCGACGTCTCCGTCGACTACCGCCGCTGGGCCTTCGAGTCGGCGGCGCTCGACCTGGCGCTGCGCCAGGCCGGGACCAACCTCGCCGCCGCCCTCGGCCGCGAGCCGCGACCGCTGAACTTCGTCAACTCGATGCGGCTCGCCGGCTTCGGCGAGGACGAACGCTCCTCGATCGAGCCGCTGCTGGCGCGGCTCGCGGTCTACCCGACGCTGCGCTTCAAGCTCGACCCGGTCAACGACTGGGACGACGAGCTGATCGCCGCCCTGGCGCAGACCGGCGCCGTCGACTCGCTCGACCTCAAGGGCTTCTACAAAGACACGCCGGTCGACGTCGAGACCGACCCCGAGCTCTACGCGAAGCTGATCGAGGCCTTCCCCGACGCCTGGCTCGAGGACCCCGACGTGACCGCGGAGACCAAACCGCTGCTCGACCCGGTCCACGAGCGCGTCACCTGGGACGCGCCGATCCACTCGATCGCCGACATCGAGGCGATGCCGTGGTCGCCGCCGCGCACGGTCAACGTCAAGCCCTCGCGCTTCGGCCCGATCCGCAACCTGTTCGCCGCCTACGACTACTGCGAGGCGCGTGGGATCGGCGCCTACGGCGGCGGCCAGACCGAGCTCGGTCCCGGCCGCGGCCAGATCCAGTACCTCGCCTCGGTCTTCCACCCCGACACGCCCAACGACGTCGCCCCCAGCGGCTACAACGATCCCGCCCAGGCGACCAAGCCGGGCCTCCCCACCAGCCCGCTGCAGCCGAAAATTGATGAGATTGGCTTCCGCTGGAAGCCCTGAAAGGAAGTTCGATGCCCGACAAGTCCTTCGCCGACGCCCTCAACGAGCAGATCTCCAACGAGTTCGCCGCCTCGCAGCAGTACGTCGGCGCCGCCGTCTACTACGACGCCGCAACCCTGCCCCGCCTCGCCGCCTTCTTCTACCGCCAGGCGCTGGAGGAGCGCGAGCACGCGATGATGATGATCCGCTACCTGCTCGACGTCGGCGAGGACGTCCGCATCCCGGACATCAAGGCCCACCCGACCACCTACGAGGACGGCAGCGCCCCGGTCAAGATGGCCCTCGAGCAGGAGAAACGGGTCAGCAACGAGATCTTCGCCCTCTTCGAGCTCGCGCGCGAGACCAAGGACTACCGCGCCGAGCAGTTCCTCACCTGGTTCGTCAAGGAGCAGGTCGAGGAGGTGGCGCTGATGGGCGACCTGCTCAACGTCGTCGAACGCTCCAAGGACAACCTCCTGCTCGCCGAGGACTACATCGCCCGCGAGAACCTCGGCGCGGAGGGCGAAGACCCGACCGCCCCGCCCGTAGCGGGCGAGTAGTTCGGCAGGGACATAGGGGGTGCGGGGGAGGCACCCGCCACCCTTCATGGGCAGGTAGGGCGGCGGGTGCCTCTTCCTCCCAGGCCGAGTTTTCGCGCTTGCGATATTGACCACACCAGAGCCTGGTCAATATCGCGAACGCGGTTGGACGGGCCGCCCGGGGCGCGCGCCGGGAGGGAGAGGGGTCCCGGCCGCCCTACCTGCCCATGGAGGGTGGCCGGGACCCCTCCCACACAGCGTTCCGTCCCTACCCGGAGTCCGCCTCAGCTCAGCCCAGCCACCCCGCCCTTTTGCGCATCGTCTTGATCCTGCGGAACTCGGCGATGTCCTCGCGCAGCGCGGCGGGAGCGGGCGCCGGCAGGAAGCGGGCGGGGAGCGGTGACTCGGTGACGCCGTCCTCGCGGTGGCAGACGCGGTAGGCGCGGGCGCCGCGGCGGGCGGTGACGGCGGAGGGCGAGTCCTCGCCCTCCCAGAGCAGGCCGGCGTAGTCGTCGAGGCCGTAGCCGCCCGGCATCCCCTCGGCGACCGCGTCGAGGTAGGCGGCGCGGCGCTCGGGCTCGTTGTTGTAGTGGACGCAGAGGCTGCCCGGCAGCAGGCCGAGGCCGGCGGCGGCCAGCGGCTTGCCCGAGGACTTGGTGATCCCGGCCTCGAACCAGCACATCGCGCCGGCGCTCTGGCCGGCGAGGACGATGCCGCGGCGCCAGGCGAGGCTGAGGATCGAGGCGATGTCGTGCGCCTCCCAGACCGCCAGCAGGTTGACGAGGCTGCCGCCGCCGACGTAGATCAGGTCCTGGGAGAGGAGGTGGTCGCGCAGCGCCATCGGCCGCCGGCCGAGGCGGAAGAGGGAGACGTCGGAGGGCTCGCAGGTGCGCTCGCCGAAGGTCGCGTAGAAGCGGCCGATCAGCTCCGAGGTGTCGCCGCTGGCGGTCGGCAGGATGCAGATCCGCGGCCGCTCGGCGCCGCGTTCGCCCGCCAGCCGCAGGAGCAGCTCGGAGACGGCGCGGTCGGGTGGGCGCGAGGTGAAGTCGTGGCCGCCGAGGGCGAGGATGCGGCGCACGGCGGTCGCCTGGCTGGGCGGGTCGAACCCGCCATCGCCGTTGCGACTGCCTGAATCCATCAGGCGGCGACCGCGGTGGAGAGCGCCTCCGGTAGGGGTGCCGCCGGGACGACGCCGCGCTCGCCGAGGTAGTTGGTGGCGATCCGCATCTCGACCACCCGCTGGCCGGCGACGTCGAGGCGATAGCCGCGCGCCTGCGGCCGCGAGGAGATCACCCGGCTCAGTTCCTCGCCGGTGAAGTGCAGCGCGGCGCCGTCTTCGGCGGCGTAGCCGGGCCGCATCCCCTCGCGCAGGAAGTGGTGGTAGGACTCGCGCCGTTTCGAGCCGGGCTCGTAGTGGACGCAGTTGCTGAAGGGCAGCAGACCGAGCCCCTCGAGCCGCTTCGGCTCACCGTGGAACCCCGTCACCGCCTCGGCGAACCAGCAGAGCGAACCGGCGGAGAGGCCGCAGAGGATGACGCCGGCTTCCCAGGCTTCGCGCAGGATCACGTCGATCCCGTGCGCGCGCCAGACGCCGAGCAGACTGATCACGCTGCCGCCGCCGACGTAGATCAGGTCCTGGGAGAGCAGGTGGCGGCGGAGGTCCTCGGGCCCCTGCTCGCGGCGGAAGAGCGAGATGTGGCTCGCCTCGCAGCGGTGGGCCGAGAAGGCGCGGTAGAAGCGGACGATGTAATGGTCGGCGTCGCCGCTGGCCGAGGGCAGGAAGCAGACCCGCGGGCGCTCGGCGCCGGTTAGAGCGAGCACGTAGTCGTCGAGGAGGGGGTTCCCGGACTCCATCGAGAAGCCGCCTCCTCCGAACGCCACTATCTGTCGCGGCACGGTCTTCATTACCCAATAGTGGCGGGACGCCGCGCGATCGTCGTTATCCACCGGTCCGAACTTCTTCCCCGGCCGCTCGCCCGTTGTACAGGGCGCCTGAGCCGCCTACACGCGGGTCTTCAACCGGTGACGTAGACGCGGCGCAGGTGGGCGCGGGCGCGGTGCAGGCGCACCTTCGCCGTCCCTTCCGGGATCCCCAGCCGGCGGGCGATCTCGGCCTGGCTGAGATCGTCCTCGTAGCGCATCGCCAGCAGCTCGCGGTCGCGGTCGTTGAGCCGGCCCAGCGCCGCCCGCAGCGGCGCCAGCTCGACCGCCGCCAGCACCCGCTGGTCCTCGACCCCTTCCTGGCCCTCGATCTCCCCTGTCAGGTCCGGGCGCGGTCGTGCGTGCTGACGAAAGGCCTCGTTGCGGACGATCGCCGCCAGCCACTGGTTGCGCCGTTCGTTGTCGCGCAGGGTCGAGCGCCGGCGCCAGGCGCGGAGCAAGGCCTCCTGGGCGATGTCTTCGGCCTCGCTCGGATTGCTCGCGTAGCGATAGGCCGTACGAAGGCAGACCCTATGTGCCTCTCCCCACTCCCAGCCATCCTCGTTCCCAGCGAGATGACCATCTGGAGTGCTGATCAAACGAACTTACATAAGTGGTGACCAGGTGGGTGAAGTTGAACGGTGAAACTGTTTAGATCGCCGGCCGGTCTAGAACTCGTGGCGGCGATAACCGAGGACGAGCAGCGCCCGCGCTGGGCCGAGATCGCCTACGAGGCGATCGCGCCCGTCTACGACGACTTCACCCACCACCACGACTACGACCTCTGGATCGGCTGCCTCTGGCCGAAGATCTCCGAGCACGGGATCCACGGCGACCGCCTGCTCGACGTCGCCTGCGGCACCGGCAAGAGCTTCCTGCCGATGCTGCGCAAAGGCTGGCGGGTCACCGCCTGCGACGTCTCGCCGGCGATGGTCGCGATCGCCCGCTCGAAAGTCGGCGAGGAGGTCGAGCTCTCGGTCGCCGACATGCGCGAGCTGCCGCTGTTCGGCGAATTCGACCTCGTCTGGTGCCTCGACGACGCGGTCAACTACCTGCTCGGCCCCGAGGAACTGACGCAGGCGCTGAGCGGGATGCGGCGCAACCTGGCGCCGCGCGGGCTGCTCGTCTTCGACGTCAACACGATCTCCTCCTACCGCAGCTTCTTCGCCGAAGAGGTGGTGGTCGAGCGTCAGGGTCGCCGCCTGATCTGGCGCGGCCGCGCCAGCCCCGACCAGGAGCCGGGGACGATCGCCGAGGCGAGCTTCGAGGTCGAGCCGCTGCCGGGCTCCCAGGCGCCGCCGATCGCGCCCGAGCTGCACCGCGAGCGTCATTTCCCCGAAGCCGAGGTGCGCGCGGCACTGACGGCGGCGGGGCTGGAGACGCTCGCGGTCTGGGGCCACGCCGACGACGCGGTCCCGCAACAGCCGCTGGACGAAATAGGCCACTCGAAGGCGGTCTACATCGCCCGGGCCGCGCGGGACCGCTGATCGCCTAGGCCGCCTCCGAGGAGAGGGCCGGCTCCGGCAGCTCGGAGAACTCCGCGTCGGGATCCTCCGCACCGTGGGCGGCGGGGGCTTTGACCGGCTCCAGGACGAACGCGGCGACCGCGACCGCGATCGCGATCAGGCCGGCGGCGACAAGGAAGGCGAGCCGGTAGCCATCGGTCAGCGCCACCGCCGAGGAGTCGCCGGAGGCGAGGAGGTCGGAGCTGCGGTTGGTCGCCAGCGTCGCCAGCACGGCGAGCCCGAGGGCGCCGCCGACCTGGAGGCTGGTGTTGACCAGGCCGGAGGCCAGCCCGGCCTCCTCCGGCGCCACCCCGCCCATCGCCAGCGTCATCAGCGAGGGGAAGGAGAGGCCGGCGCCACCGCCGATCAGGAGCATCGCCGGCAGCACTTCGGTCCAGTAGCTGCCGTCGCTGGAGACCTGCGAGAGGTAGAGCAGACCGACGCCGATCAGCGCCAGGCCGGGCAGCAACGTCGCCCGCGGCCCGAACCGCAGGTTCAGTTTCGCCGAGAAGCCGAGCGAGAGCAGCCCGATCAAGCCCGTCACCGGCAGGTAGGCGAGGCCGACCTCGAGCGAGTCGAAGCCGAGCACGCGCTGCAGGAAGAGGGCGCCGAGGAAGAACATGCCGAACATCCCGGCGACCATCAGGCTCTGGATCACGTTGGCGCCCGCCAGGTTGCGCGAGCGGAAGATCCCCAGCGGGACCAACGGCTGCGCCGCCCGCGTCTCGCGGATGACGAAGGCCGCGAACAGGGCCAGCGCGCCGGCACCGAAGCCGAGCGTGTGGGCCGAGCCCCAGCCGTAGTTGGGCACCTCGACGATCGCGTAGACGCCGATCATCAGCGCCGAGACGATCAGCAGCGCGCCGGGCACGTCAGCGCCCTGCGCGAGGCCGAGCCCCTGGTCTTTGCGCAGCACCCGCAGCGCGAAGATCCCGGTGACCGCGGCGATCGGCAGGTTGACGAAGAAGATCCAGTGCCAGCTGATCGCCTCGGTCAGGACCCCGCCGAGCAGCAGGCCGATCGAGCCGCCGGCGGAGGCGACGAAGCTGTAGACGCCGATCGCTTTCGCCTGCTCGCCCGGCTCGGGGAACATCGTCACGATCATTCCCAGGATCACGGCCGAGGTGAGCGCGCCGCCGACGCCCTGGACGAAGCGAGCGGCGACGAGTACCTCCTGGCTCTGGGCGAGACCGCAGGCCAGCGAGGCGAGGGTGAAGAGGGTGAGCCCGCCGAGGAAGACGCTGCGGCGACCGACGAGGTCACCGAAACGGCCGGCGAGGAGCAGCAGACCGCCGAAGGCGATCAGGTAGGCGTTGACGACCCAGGCAAGGCTCGACTGGGAGAAGCCGAGGTCATCCTGGATCGAGGGCAGGGCGACGTTGACGATCGTCGCGTCGAGGACGATCATCAGCATGCCCACGCAGAGGACGACAAGGGCGATCCAACGGGATCGGTCGGTGGACGGACTGTCTTGGGTTAGGCTTGGATTGGTGAGTGACATGGGATCGTCACTGTATCAGGGACTATCTCTAGGTGCGTTAAGATCCATTAACAACCGACCATCATTGGTGGACTAACGATGAACCCAGCAACCGCAACCGGCTCCATCGGCCTCCTGACCCAGCTCTCCCGCGTCGTCTACAAGCGCGCCACGGAGGACGTGATCGGAATGCGCCTGAAGCAGCTGATCGCCCTCGATCACCTGCGCGACACCGAGAGTTGCCTGCAGCAGGGCCTCGGCCAGATGCTGATGCTCGACCCCAACAACTGCGTCCTGCTGCTCAACGACCTCGACGAGCGCGGTTACGTCGAACGCCGCCGCGACCCGGCCGACCGTCGTCGCCACATCGTCGAGATCACCCCCGAGGGGCGCGCCGCCCTGGAGGAAGCCGAGCGCAAGCTGGAGACGCTCGAGGACGAGGTGCTCGGCGCCCTCAGCCAGGCCGAGCGCGTGCAGCTGCACGACCTGCTGGCGAAGGCGATGGCCGGCCAGGAAGCCGACGGCTGCTGAGCCGCTTCTAGACCGGCTGCAGGCGAGCGAAGTAGCCGAATGGGGGACCGGAGCGCTCGGCGAGCTGCAAGCCGGCGCCGGCGCCGAGGCGCGCGAGAGTTCCCGGGCCGGTGAAGTGGGGGTCGCCGAACAGCTCGCCGACGACCAGCCGGCCGTCCGGCTTCAGCACCCGGCGGACCTCGGCCAGCGCCGCCTCGCGGTCGGGGATCTCACCGAGGACCGCGGTGAGGACGACGGCGTCGACGGAGGCATCGGCGTAGGGCAGGGCGGTGGCGTCGCCGCGGGTCGGGACCAGGTTGCCGAGCCCGCGCTCGGCCGCGGCGCGCATCACGTGGTCGAGGAACTCCTGCTGCAGGTCGAACAGCTCCAGCGTCCCTCCCGGCCCGACCCAGGCGGCGAGGTCGAGGCTGTAGTAGCCGGTGCCGACGCCGATCTCCAGCAGGCGCTCGCCGGGCTCGGGACGCAGCACCTCACGCAGACGGTCGCGGGTGATCAGCGGGTGCGGAGCTTCGACCCAGAAGCGCTGCCCGTAGGGGCAGGCGGAGGGGTTCTTGCGCCACCACAGCGCCGCGCCCAGGACCGCCGCCGCGAGCGCGCCGGCGGCGAGGCGCAGGCGCATCAGTCGACGCTGCCGAAGCCGACCCGGTTGGCGCCGGACTCGATCCGCAGGAAGGCGACCTTGCCGAGGTAGACGGCGATCACCCCGTCCTCGGTGTGGAGGTCGTGCCAGCCACCCTTCTCGAGCTGCTTGCGCAGGTCCTTGAGGTCGTCCTCGGCGAGCCGGGCGGAGATCACCTGGCCGCCCTCGAAGCCGATCTCCACGCGTTGTGCCTCAGCCATCAGTGCCCTCCCGCTGGTTCGACGATCTCGGTCAGGACCCCGCCGGTCGAGCGGGGGTGAAGGAAGGCGACGCGGCTTTCGCGGATGCCGACCCGCGGCTCGCTGTCGATCAGCCGGATCCCGGCGGCGGCGATCCGCTCCAGGGCGGCGTCGATGTCGTCGACCGCGTAGGCGACGTGGTGAAGGCCCGGGCCGTTCTTCGCCATGAACTTGCCGACCGGCGTGTCGGGGCCGAGTGGCGCCAGCAGCTCGACGTGGCCGTCGCCGACGTCGAGCAGGACCGCCTCGACCCCCTGGGACTCGACGGTCTCGCGGTGGGCCAGCTCCATCTCGAAGCCGTTGCCGTAGAGCTCGATCGCGGCCTCGATGTCCTCGACGGCGACGCCGATGTGGTCGATCCTTCCAAACACGGGGTCGGAGTCTATGCAGCCGCGTTCGGCGGGGTCTCGACGCGGAGGATCTCCGCCATCGCCGCCAGCCCGACTTCGAGCTGCTCGGGGGTCGGCTCCTTCGTCGCCCAGTGGCGCTGGATCTCGCGACCGGGGGTGTGGAAGGCCTCGGCCAGCGGCTCGCCGTGGTGGCGGTCCGACCAGGCGAACATCTCGACCGCGAGCGAGGCCCCGGCGAGGCCGACGCCGCCGCGGACCGCGGCGCTCGGTTCCTCGACCAGGCGCTCGAGCGCAATCGTGCCGCCGGCCGAGAGCAGCATCATCGGCACGATCAGGTTGGAGCCGCAGCGGTCGTGCTCTTTGGGGACCGAGGCGACGTCCTCGATTCCCTGCTCGTAGGCGGCGATCGCCTTGTGCTCGACGCCGTGGTAGGCGGCGAGGTCGCGGTCCATCAGCGCCACCACCGCCGGCACCGCGCCGATCGCCTGCGCCAGACCCTCGCGCAGCGCCGAGGGCCTGAGCCGGCGGCGCAGCAGGCCGCTGGCGGCCAGCGTCGCCGCCACCGCGCCGATCACGCGCCAGTCCTCGAACGGCAGCCGCGCCGCCGGCAGCCGCCGCCGCGCCAGCGGCAGCACCGCGAGCGCCTCCGCCAGTTTCAGCGGGCCGCGCAGGCCCGGCGCCCGGGCCACCAGC
>JBEHWY010000096.1:0-14425 GCA_048498975.1 Actinomycetota bacterium
CCTCGCGGCGCGCCCTCGCCCGCCACGCCGGCGCCCAGGCCGCTTCCTCGCGCCGCGGCTGCGGCCGGGGCTCGACGTCGAAGAGCAGCATCCCGATGTCCACGGCCGAGATCCCGTCGGCCATCGCGTGGTGGGTCTTGTAGACGATCGCGAAGCGCTGCTCGGCAAAGCCCTCGACCAGGGTCAGCTGCCAGAGCGGGCGGCGGCGGTCCAGCGGCGGTGCCAGCAGCTCGCCGACCAGCTCGCGCAGCTGCGCCTCGCCGCCGGGCACCGGCAGGGTGACGCGGCCGACGTGGTTGTGGACGTCGAAGTGGTGGTCGTCGATCCAGAACGGGGTGCCGAGCCGCAGCGGCGGGTAGAGCAGGCGCTGGCGCAGGCGCGGCAGCTGGTGCAGGCGGCTGCGGATGTGGGCGATGAAGTCGGCCTCGCTCGGCGGCTCGCCGTCGCAGACGAGGACGGCGCCGATCGCCATGTGCGCGTTCGCCTTCTCGTTGGCCAGGAACGACGTGTCGAACGACGTCAACCGGTCCATATGCCGCTGCGCCACACCCCACCTCCTACCTCCAGGGTACTCCCCCAGGCACGAGGGGCCGACGGGACGATTCTTGGCGATAATCGCCCGAAATCGGCCCGTCGGCCTCCAGGGCTCTAGGCGACGGCGGAGAGGCCGGGCTCGTCGGCGTCGTCGGCGGCTTCGTCCTCGGCGGCTTCGCGGGGGAGGCGGCGGGAGACGACCTTGGTGACGCCGTCGCCGCCCATGCTGACGCCGTAGAGGACGTCGGCGGCGTCCATCGTCCGTTTCTGGTGGGTGACGATGACGAACTGGGCGCGGTCGGAGAAGCGCCGGATCAGCTGCAGGAAGCGGTCGATGTTGGCGTCGTCGAGGGCGGCCTCGACCTCGTCCAGGATGTAGAACGGGCAGGGGCGGGCGAGGAAGACGGCGAAGACGAAGGCGAGCGCCACCAGCGACTTCTCGCCGCCGGACATCAGCGACAGTTTCCGCGTCGACTTGCCGTTCGGGGTGACCTCGATCTCGACCCCGAGCTCGTCGCGCTGCTCCTCGTCCTCCTCGGGCTCCGGCTCTTCCTCGCTCGGCACCTCCTGCTCGCCGGCCGGCCGCTCCTCCTCGCGCACCGGGCGCAGGCTGACGCGGCGCAGGCGGCCGCGACCGCCGGGGAAGAGGTGCTCGACCATCTCCTCGAAGTAGGTGGCGGTCTGCTCGAAGGTCTGCTCGAAGGCGCGCTCGATCTCCTCGTCGATGTCGCGGATCAGCGTCTCCAGCTCGCGCATCGCCCGCTCGGTGTCCTCGCGCTGGGTCTGCAGCGTCTCGACGTGCTCGCGCGCCTCCTCGTACTCGCGCTTGGCCAGCGGGTTGACCGGGCCGATCTGGGAGCGGCGGCGGTCGAGGCGTTCGAGGCGGCGGTCGATGTCGGCCCGCTCCTCCTCGCTCAGCGCCTCCTCGGCCGGCGGGATCTCCTCTTCCAGCCGCTCGGCGATCGCCGCCAGCTCGCGCTCGGCCTCGGCGCGACGGTCGCCGAGGTGGGCGGCCTCGACCTCGGCTTTGGTCAGCTCGTCGCTGGCGGCGCTCATCTGCGACTGCAGCTCGAACTCCTGCTGCGAGCAGACCCGCAGCTCCTCGGCGATCTCGTCGCCGTCGTCCTCGCCGCCGATCACCTTGCCCTCGATGCGGGCGACGCGGGCGCGGATCGCTTCCCCGGCCGCCTCGACCGCGGCGAGCGCGGCGCGGACGTCGTCGAGCAGTTCCTCACCGCGGGCGACGCGGGCGCGCAGCGCTTCGCGGTGGCGCTCGCCGAGCAGGCCCTCGGCGCGGCGGGCATGGCGCGCGGCGCGCTCGGCGCCGCTCTGGATCGTCCCCAGCGCCGCCTCCCGCGCCGACTCCGACTCGGCGTCCGAGCGGGCGGTGGCGAGCCCCTCGCCGGCGCTGCGCAGCCCGGCCTCGACCTCGCCCAGCTCCTGCTCGAGCTTCTGCGCGCGCTCGGCCGGCGCCCCGGAGGAGCCGACGTCGAGCGTCAGCGGTCCCAGTTCGGAGCGCAGCCGCTCGAGCCCGGCCTCGAGCTCGGTCGCGCGGCCGGAGAGGGAGTTGCCGCGCACGGCGACCCGCTCCTGTTCGCCGCGCAGCTTCGCCAGCAGGCCCCAGGCCTGGGTCCGCTCACGATCGCGGGCGGCGAAGCGCTCCTCCGCCTCGCGCCGGCGTTTGCCGACGGCGGTCAGCTGCTGCTCGAGCTTGGCCCGGGTCGCGCGCGCCTTCTCCGCGGTCTTCTGCGCCGCGGCGGCGCGGTCGGCGCCGAAGCGCAGCTCCTCGGAGACCAGCCGCCCGCGCAGGCCCAGTTCCTCGCGCTCGATCCGCGCCCCCAGCTCGGCCGCTTCGGCCTGCCGCTTCAGCGGCCGCAGTCGCGCCCGTGCCTCGCGCTCGACGTCGAGGGCGCGGTCGAGGTTGTCGCGGGCGGCGCGCAGCTTCAGCTCGGCGCGGCGGCGGCGCTTGCGGTGCTTGCCGAGGCCGGCCGCCTCCTCGATCAGAAGGCGCCGCTCGCGCGGCTTGGAGTGGACGATCGTCTCGACCCGGCCCTGGCTGATCACCGAGTGCATCTCGCGGCCGAGGTTGGTGTCGGAGAGGACGTCGGTGACGTCGGCGAGGCGGGCGCGGGCGCCGTTCAGCCGGTAGCCGGAATCCCCACCGCGGTCGAGGTAGCGCTGGACCGCGATTTCGGAGAACTCGGTCGCGGCGCGGCCGTCGGAGTTGTCGATCACGACCTCGACCTCGGCGGCGCGGCGCTGGCCGACGCCTTTGCCGCCGGCGGAGATCACGTCCTGCATCGAGGCGCCGCGGATCGCGCCCGGGCTCTGCTCGCCGAGCGCCCAGAGCACCGCGTCGGTGATGTTGCTCTTGCCCGAGCCGTTGGGTCCGACGATGACGCTGACCCCCGGAGAGAACTCCAGGCTGGTCCGCTCGGGGAACGACTTGAACCCCTTCATCGTGATCGATTTCAGATACATACGGTCCTCTTTCTCCGACCCTGAAGGCTCGCGGGTGCCTCGGACGCGAACGCCTTCGCGCAAAGCCCCAATTTGGGGGCTGGCGGCTAGCCGCCGAGCTGCGCCAGGGCCCGCTCGGCCGCGACCTGCTCGGCCGCCTTCTTGCTGCGCCCCACGCCCGACCCGACCTGCTCGGATTCGACGATCGCCGCCACCTCGAATTTGCGCCGGTGCGGAGGGCCCGTCGCGGCGATCACCTCGTAGCTTACGCGGGCGCCGCGACGCGCCAGAAGCTCCTGCAGGGCGGACTTGAAGTCGATCCTGGTCTCGGCCGCGAGCTCGATCCGCGGCGCGAACGCGGCGGCCACGGCGGCGGCGGTCTGCTCGAAGCCGAAGGCCAGGTAGCAGGCGCCGATCAGCGCCTCGGTCGCCTCCGGCAGCGGCCGCTCGCCGTCGAGCAGGACGCTGGCCGGGATCGCGCCGGTGAAGTCCTCGGGCTCGTTGGCGCGCAGCATCTCCGGCACGCCGAGCTCGGCGCCGACCGCGGCGCAGGAGACGCCGCTGACCGCCTGGTTGTGGATCTTCGTCAGCCCGCCCGAGGCGATCGCGTCGAAGCGCTCGAACAGCCGGCTGGCGACCGAGAGCCCGAGCACGCTGTCGCCGAGGAAGGCGAGGCGCTCGTAGGAGTCGACCCGGCGCTCGGTCCAGGAGGAGTGGGTCAGCGCCTGCGCGCGCAACTCATCCGGCAGTTCCTCGATCAGCGCCGAGAGGGCCGCGACTGGCGATTCGGCGGTCGTCGCCGCTCCCTAGGCGGGGGCGTGCTGGAGCACGAACCCGACCGCGTCGCCGACGGTTTCGATCCCCGCGGCCTGCTCCTCGGAGACGGCGATGCCGTAGCGGTCTTCGAGCTCCATCACCAGCTCGTAGAGGTCGAGCGAGTCGGCGTCGAGATCCTGTTTGAAGCGGGTCTGCTCGCCGATCCGGTCGATCTCGACTTCGAGCTCCTCGGCGAGGTGCTCGCGGACCAGGGTGAGGACTTCGTCGCGGTTCATCTCCCTGTTTCCTATCACGCGTCCCCGTCGGCCGCCAAGGCGCCGCGCACGGCGCGGCTCTCGCTGAGCAGCGCGGCGGTGCGGCCGACCGCGTCGACCTCGGCGCAGCGGGCGGCGAGGCGTACCGCGTTGGCGATCCCGTCCGGCCCCGCGCTGCCGTGGCCGACGATGGCGATGCCGCGCAGGCCAAGCATGATCGCGCCGCCGGTGGTGTCGGGGTGCAGCTCGCGCCGCAGGGTGCCGAGCGCCGGCTTGAGCAGCAAACCGCCGACCGCGGCGAGCGGGTTGGAGCGAGCGGCGTCGCCGACCGCGGCGGCCACGGTCTTCGCCGTCCCCTCGAGCAACTTCAGCGAGACGTTGCCGGTGAAGCCATCGGTGACGACGACGTCGACCGTCGCCGCCGGCAGGTCGCGGCCCTCGACGTTGCCGGCGAAGGCGATGCCCTCGGCCTCGCTCAGCAGGCGGTGCGCCTCGACCACCTCGCGGCGGCCCTTGCCAGCCTCCTCGCCGACCGTGAGCAGGCCGACGGTCGGGTTCTCGACGCCGAGCACGGCGCTGCTGAAGGCGGCGCCGAGGAAGGCGAACTGGACCAGGTGCTGGGGCCGGACTTCGACGTTGGCGCCGACGTCGAGGAAGAGCACCGGTTTGCCGGGCACGGGGAGCTGCACGGCGAGCGCGGGCCGCTGCACGCCCTGCAGGCGGCGCAGGCCGAAGGTCGCGGCCGCCAGCGTCGCCCCGGTCGAGCCGGGGCTGACCATCGCCACCGAGTTGCCTTCGGCGACGTCGCGGGCGGCGCGCACGACCGAGGCCTCCTTCTCGGCGCGCACGGCGGCGACCGGGTCCTCCTCGTTGCCGATCCACTCCGCGGTCTGGACCACCTCGATCCCCTCGGCGCCGGCGAGGCCGAGCGCGCGCTCGGGACCGAAGACGCGGACGGCGATGCCGTCGGCGGCGGCGCGGCGGGCGCCCTCGGCAAGCACGTCGAAGCCCTGCTCGGCGCCGTAGCCGTCGAGGGCCACGGTCACCCCGCGACCGGGAGACACGGGCTACTCGGAGGCGGTCGCCGTCGGGTCGGTGATCTGGTGAGAGATCACCTCACGCCCGGCGTAGGTGCCGCAGGTCGGGCAAACCCGGTGCGGCAGCCGCGGGCTGTGGCAGCGCGGGCAGTTGTTGAGGCGGGCCTTGCCGGCCTTGTGCTGGGCGCGGCGCTTGTCGCGCCGGGCGCTGGAGGTTCTCTTCTTGGGTACGGCCATCGGACGCGGGATGGTAGCGGTTCAGTAGACGGCGCGGACCACGGCGAGGTCGTCTGCACGCCAGGCGATCTCGCCGCCGCACCACTCGGCGAGGTCCTCGGCCGTCTCGGGGTGGTCGTAGCCGGGGTCGAGCGGGGCGACCTGGACGTCGGCCTGGACGACGTCGCCGATCACCAGCGCCTTCGACTGCTCGCGGACGCGGCGGAACAGCGCTTTCTTCTGGTCGGCGGTCAAATGGTGGATCGAGAGGACGCCGATCACCAGGTCCCAGGGACCGTCGGGCAGCGGGTCCTCGATCCGCGCCAGTTGCACGTCGTCGTACATCTCGCGCGCCCGGTAGACCATGTCGGGGCTGGAATCGAGGCCGATCACCCAGGCATCCGGATAGGCCTCGATCAGCCGCCGGGTCGTCTCCCCCGTTCCCATTCCCAGCTCCAGCACGCGCTCGGGAGCGAAAGGGATCGCCGCGATCGCCGCCTCCTGCAACTCGTCGTAGCGGGGGATCTCGGCGCGGATCAGGTCCAGGTAGCTGTCGGGTTTCCAGTCGAATTGAGCCATCTCGTAATCTCGGACAATGCCAGAAGCGACGACCATCATCGACCTCTCGCGCCTCGGACTGAGCTCCGGTGAGGGCCGGCGGCTGGAGCTGCCGGTGGAGCTGGCGCCGTTCGAGCTCGGCGGCCAGACCTACATCGCCGACCCGCGGGCGCCGAAGGTGCGGCTCGACGTCTCGCGCCCGAGTGGCGGCTTCGCCTTCCACCTCACCTTCCCGGTCCACCTCGTGGGACCGTGCATGCGCTGCCTGGAGCCGGCCGCCCTCGACCTCGAGGTCGAGAGCCGCGAGGTCGACCAGCAGAGCGCCGAGGACGAGGAGCTGCGCAGCCCCTACGTCGAAGACGACGAGCTCGACATCGGCCGCTGGGCCCACGACGCGACGATCCTCGCCCTGCCGACCCGCCTCCTCTGCCGCCCCGACTGCCTCGGCCTCTGCCCCGTCTGCGGCGAGTCGCTCAACGACAACCCGCACGAGCATGAGAAGGCGACCGACTCACGCTGGGCGGCGCTGGACAAGTTGAAGCTGGACTGAGGAAGCGGCGCGGGAGGGTGCTCGCCACCCTCCATGTGCAGGTAGGGCGGCGAGCACCCTCTTCCTCCGGGACCCAGGCGCGAGACGCGTGTGGCAGGACGGCCGGCAGGCGCCTTATAGGTCGAAAAGGGCCCAAAACGCGCCTCTGCCACGTCCGATCTCTCGGCTAGCAGGGCAAGACCGTGGAAACCTCGGAGGCGCTGCGCAGCCCGCTAGGGCTGTTCTTCGAGCTCGGGGACCGCGTCCTCGTCGCGGCCGGCGAGGCGGTCGCGGCCGCGCTGGACGGCGGCGAGGAACTTCTGCAGGTTGACTTCGAGCGTGTTGAGGATCTCGTCGGCGTAGTCCTCGGCGCCGAGGCGGATTTCGCGCTCGCGGGTGCGGGCGTCCTCGACGATCTCGTCGGCAGCGCGCTCGGCCTGCTTGGTGACCTCCTCGTCGGAGATCAGGCGGGCCTGCTGCTCGCGCGCCTCGCGCACGATCCGCTCGGCCTCGCGTTTGGCCTCGGCCAGCATCTCCTGGCGCTCCTTGACGATCCACCGCGCCTGCTTGATCTCCTCGGGGATCGTGGCGCGCATCTGGTCGAGGAGGTCATAGATCTCCTCGCGGTCGACGCGCACCTGGTCCGTCAACGGGACCGGGCGGGCGTTGTGAACTACGTCGTCGAGCTTGTCAATTAGGACCAGTACGTCCATAGGAAGATCGTAAGCCTACGTGTATGCGGGGGTTTTCGTGAAGATGCGGAGAAACAGGGGGCTTTTTTGCAAGCGCACGCCCATGCGCCCCAGACAGGCTGAAAAGCCTACCTCTCGCCCAGGCGTCCCGAGAGGGCAGCCGCGACCGGACCCGGAACGAGGTCGCTGACGTCGCCGCCGAAGGTCGCCATTTCCTTGACGCCGGTCGAGGAAAGGAAGCTGTAGTGCGGCGAGGCGATCACGTACATGCTCTCGATCCCGGGGTCGAGCTTGCGGTTCAGCTGCGCCATCTCGAACTCGTACTCGAAGTCCGAGATCGCCCGCAGACCCTTGACGATCGCCTTCGCGTCGTTGTTGCGGGCGAACTCGACCAGCAGCGTGGAGAAGATCTGAACCTCGACGTTGGGCAGCCCGGCGGTGGCTTCGACGATGAACTGGCGCCGCTCCTCGGCGGTGAACATCGTCTTCTGCTTGCGCAGCGGATTGTTGACGACGCCGACCACGACCTTGTCGAAGACCTGCGAAGTCCTTGTGATGATGTCGACGTGGCCGTTGGTGACCGGGTCATAGGTGCCCGGGCAGACGACGGTGCCATTGCGCTCGGTCACTCCTGCCCTCCATAGATCGAAACGTCGGCGGCGCCGTAGCGGCGCTGGCGCAGGCGCGGCAGCGAAGCGATCTTCAGCGGTCGCCGGGCGCCGCTCTCGACGACGAGGCGGCCATCCTCTGCCAGCACCGCCGGCAGCTGGGTATCCAGTTCCTGCTCCACGCGGTCGGCGAGTCTATAGGGGGCGTCGACGAAGACGAGATCGAAGCGGGTGGCGTTTGCGAGCTCTCCAAAGCGGGCCAGCCACTGGCCGGCGTCGGCGCGGACGAGCTCGACCCGCTCGCCGAGGCCGAGGCGCTCGACGTTGCCGAGCGCCGGCCGGGTGTCGCGATCGACCAGGACGGCGCTGGCGGCGCCGCGCGAGAGCGCCTCGATCGCCAGCGCACCGGTGCCGCAGTAGAGGTCGAGGACGCGGGCATCGACGACGCGCTCGCCGAGGGTCGAGAAGATCGCCTCGCGGACGCGGTCGGAGGTCGGCCGCACCTTCCACCCCCGCGGCGCGACCAAGCTCCTCCCTCCCAGCTCTCCGGCGATCACGCGCATGTGGTCATTAGAGCGGGATCGGGTCGGCGGCGCCGGCGCCGAAGCGGCGGCGGGCGGCATCGAGCAGCGGGCCGAGGGACGGATCGGTGAGCGAGCCGTGGCGCTCCAGCAGCGCCAGCACCTCGCCTTTGGCTTCGAGCAGCAGCGGCAGGTCGTCGGGCAGCTCGGCGACGGCGAAGCGGGGCACGCCGGACTGGCGGGTGCCGAGGATCTCGCCCTCGCCGCGCAGCGCCAGGTCGACCTCGGCCAGCTTGAAGCCGTCGGACTCGGACTCGACCGCGCGCAGCCGCTGTCGCGCCAGCTCGCCCGCCTCTTCGGCGAACAGCAGGCAGATCGAGGCGTGCTCGCCGCGGCCGACCCGGCCGCGCAGCTGGTGCAGCTGGGAGACGCCGAAGCGCTCGGCGCCCTCGATGATCATCACCGTCGCGTTGGCGACGTCGATCCCGACCTCGATCACCGTCGTCGCCACCAGCACGTCGGTCTCGCCGGCGGCGAAGGCCGCCATCGCCGCCACCTTCCCGGCCGCCGGCATCTGGCCGTGCAGGACGCCGACCCGGAACTCGCGGAACTCCCCCGCCGCCAGCCGCGCCGCCTCCACTTCGGCGGCCTTGCCGGGCTGCTTCTCGGACTCGCTGACCAGGGGGCAGACGACGAACGCCTGCCGCCCCTCGCGCAGCAGACCGCGGACGAACTCGTAGGCGCCGGCCCGCTCGTCCTCCTGCACCAGGCGGGTCTGCACCGGCTGGCGGCCGGCGGGCAGCTCGTGCAGGGCGGTGGTGTCGAGGTCGCCGTAGGCGGTCAGCGAGAGGGTGCGCGGGATCGGCGTCGCCGTCATGTGGAGGACGTGGGGCGCCATCCCGGCCACCCCCTTGGCGTCGAGCGCGCGCCGCTGCTGGACGCCGAAGCGGTGCTGCTCGTCGACCACGACGAGGCCGAGGCGGGCGAACTGCACGGTGGGCTCGATCAGCGCGTGGGTGCCCAGGATCAGTCCAAGCTCGCCGGAGGCGAGCTTGTCCAGGGCGTCGCGGCGGATCGGGGCCGGGGTCGAGCCGGTCAGAAGGGAGAACGGGGTCGCCTCCGCTCCGAGCAGGCGAGCGAGAGTGACCGCGTGCTGTTCGGCCAGGGTCTCGGTCGGCGCCATCAGCGCCGCCTGGTAGCCGGCTTCCAGCGCCCGCAGCATCGCGTAGACGGCGACCACGGTCTTGCCGGAGCCGACCTCGCCCATCAGCAGCCGCTGCATCGGCTCGCCGGCGTCGAGGTCGGCCTCGAGGTCATCGAAGGCGGCGAGCTGGTCGGCGGTCGGCGCGAACGGCAGCGAGTCGAGCCAGCGCCCGACCAGCTCACCGGGGCGGCCGAAGCGGGGCGCCGGGCGGGAGAGGCGGTGGCTGCGCTTGCGGGTCGCGAGCAGGGCCTGGTGGAGGAACAGCTCTTCGAAGGCGATGCGGGCGCGGGCGGCGGTCAGGTCGTCGGGGGTCTCGGGGAAGTGCGCCGTCTTGGTCGCATCGGCCACTCCGGCGAGGCGACGGCGGGCGCGCAGCTCGGCGGGCAGCCCCTCGACCAGATTCCCGGCCAGGCGGCATGCCTCCCAGACCCATTCGCGGAGCTTCTGGGGGCGCACGGCCTCGGTTGCGGGATGGACTGGGACGAAGGGTGCGCCGGGCGGCGGGTCCTGCCCCGGGGAGGGAGTCCTGCGGGCGGGGGCTTCGCCTCCGTTCTCGGACTCCCTCCCCGGGTCACCCGCCGCAGCGGCGAGCTCCCATTCGCTCACTGCCAGGCCGCGCGAGGTGCGCTTGCCCGTGAGCAGAAGCTCGACGCCGGGTTCGAGCTTGGAGGCGACCCATGGCTGGTTGAACCAGGTGGCGCGGACATGGCCGGTCTCGTCGCCGACTTTGACCCCGACGAAGGTGAGGCGGCCTTTGCGAAACGGACGGGGCTTCGATCCGAGAACGGTGACGAGGACCGTGCCGGATTCGCCGTCCGCGAGGTCGGCGAGCTTGCGCAGCTGCATCTCGCGGTGGCGACGCGGCAGGCGGAACAAGAGGTCGCCGATGGTGCGGATGCCGGCTTGCGCGGCAGCGGCGGCGGATTTGGGGCCGACGCCGGGCAGGGCCTGGAGACCGGCGTCGAGGACGCTGGGGCGGGGCCAGTGAACGGGGGCGCCGAGGAGGTCGGCGCGGCTCAGCTCGCGGCCGCCGCCGAAGGCCCGCGCTACTGCGCCGCCAGCAGCCACCACCAGCTCGGCTGTCCCCCCTCGTGGGTCTCGATCTCGACCCCTTCGGGCACGTGGGTGTCGATCTCGGCGAGGGCGATCGGGGCCCCCTCGCCGGCGATCACGGTGACGATCTCCGCCTCGGAGGCGAGGTGGTGGATCGTCGCGTTGAGGGTCGAGCCGGCGCCACCCCAGGCGACGATTTCGCCATCGGCGAAGCCGACCGCGTCGCCCTTGCGGAAGCGCCCCTGGGCGTCGTCGCGGGCGGCGGGAGCGACGCCACCGGTGGCGACTTCGGCCAGGGCCGATTCCAGGCGCTCGGCGTTCTCCTCCGCCCCGGCCTGGGCGTCGAGCTCGACCAGCGCCAGCAGGCTCGCCTGCTGGGAGGTGGCGGGGACGACGCGGGCCGGCTTCTCCGACAGCTCGCAGGCGCGCTCGGCGGCCATGATCACGTTCGAGGAGCTGGGCAGGACGAGGATCTCCGGCGCCGAGACGCCGTGGATCCCGGCCAGCAGCTCGTAGGTCGAGGGGTTGAGGGTCTCGCCACCGGGGACGACGATCGCGCCGAGCTCGGCGAAGAGCCGCTCCATCCCCTCCCCCGCGGCGACGGCGACGACGCCGGTGCGGCCCGGCGCCGGGTGGTCGGCGAGGCGGGCGCTGCGCTCGGCGACCTGCTCGCGCATGTCGGCGACGTCGAGGTTGGTGACCGCGCCGGCGTCGGCGAAGAGGGCGACCGCCGCCTCGGGGTCGTCGGTGTGGACGTGGACCTTGAGCGTCGCCTGGTCGCCGACGACGAGGACCGAGTCGCCGAGGCCCTCCAGGCGCGGCAGGAAGGCGCGGCTGGAGAGCCCCCTGCCGGAGACGATGAAGTTGGTGCAGTAGCGGTAGCGGCTGTCGGAGTGGTGCGGCAGGCTCGCCCGCGGCGCCTCGTGATGGGCGACCTGGGGCAGCTCGCCGTCCTCGCCGCGCAGGCCGGCGACGACACCGGCGAGGATCAGGACGAGGCCGTGGCCGCCGGCGTCGACGACGCCCGATTCGCGCAGCACGTCGAGCTGCTCGGGGGTGCGCGCCACCGCCCGCTCGCCGTCCTCGATCGCGCGCTCGAGGACCTCGGCCAGGATCGCGTCCTGCTCCTCTTCGCTGACCTCGTGGCCGAGCCGCTGCTTGTCGGCCTCGAGGTGGGCGAGCTGGCGGGCGAGCGAGTGCGCCATCTCGCGGAAGACGGTCAGCATCGTGCCCTCGGCCGGCTCACGCACCGAGTCATAGGCGGCGTCGGCGGCGCTGGCGAAGGCGGCGGCGACCAGCACCGGGTCGACCAGCTCGCCGGGACGGCTGGCCAGCTCCTCGGCGGCGCCGCGGACGATCTGGCTGAGGATCACCCCGGAGTTGCCGCGGGCGCCCATCAGCGCCGCCCGGGCCAGCGCCTGGACCAGCTCGGTGCGGCCGACCTCGTCGACCGACTGACCGTCGAGGCGGTCGAGTTCCTCCATCACGGCGCGCAGCGTCATCGCCATGTTGTCGCCGGTGTCGCCGTCGGCGACCGGGAAGACGTTGAGGTCGTTGACCTCCTGGCGGCGGGCCTCGAGCGAGGCGTATGCGGAACTGATTACCCGGCGGAAACGGGCGATCGAAGGATCGGGCATCTCCCGGCAATCTATCCGTCCGCGACAGCAGATTTCGAGAAGACGGGGCGCCGGGTGCATTGCTAGCGTGGCCCGCCATGCGCTCATTTGCCACCTGGATCACCGGACACCGTAAGACCGTCATCTTCAGCTGGATCGCCGCCCTGATCATCATCGGCGGCATCGCGGGCTCGGTCGGCTCCGATTTCTCCGAAGAATTCAAGCTGCCCGCCTCCGACTCGACGGAAGCCTTCGAACTCCTGGAAGACCGCTTCCCGGCGCAGTCGGGGACGACGATCCAGATTGCCTTCAAGGCCGAAGACGGGGTCGAATCGCCCGCCGTGCAGCGCCAGATGGAAGGCGTCTTCAAGAAGATCGAAACCTTCCCGCACGTCAGCGAAGTCGCCAGCCCCTACCAGGAGGGCGGCGCCGCAGCGGTCAGCGACGACGGCAAGATCGCCTACGCGACGGTCCAGTTCGACGTCTTCGACAACAAGCTGAACAAGGAAAAGACCCGCGAAATCATCGACATCGCGCAGGCGCCGGCCGGCAACGGGCTCGACGTCCAGCTCGGCGGCACCCCGGTCGCGGAAGCGATCCAGGAAGAAGGCGACTCCTCATTCGGGATCGGCCTGCTGGCGGCGATGATCGTCCTGCTGCTGACCTTCGGCTCTTTCGTCGCGATGGGGCTGCCGATCCTGACGGCGTTGTTCGCGCTCGGGGTCGGGATCAGCCTGGTCACGCTCGGCACCCACGTCTTCGACACCGCCAACTTCGCGCCGGTGCTGGCGGCGATGATCGGCCTCGGCGTCGGCGTCGACTACGCGCTGTTCATCCTCACCCGCTTCCGCAACGGGCTCGACGAGGGATTGGAGAAGCGCGAGGCGGCGATCAAAGCGGTCAACACCGCCGGCCGCGCCGTCCTCTTCGCGGGCTTGACGGTGATCATCTCGCTGCTCGGCATGTTCCTGCTCGGGCTCAGCTTCCTCTACGGGGTGGCGATGGCCGCGGCCCTGGCCGTCCTCTTCACGATGATCGCGGCGCTGACCCTGCTGCCGGCGCTGCTGACGGTCGCCGGCAACTGGGTCAACCGCCTGCGCATCCCCGGCCTCGGCCGCGGCTCGCGCAGCATCGACGAAAACAGCTGGTGGTTCCGCTGGAGCCGCCGCATCCAGCGCCGGCCGGTGCTCGCCGCGGTGCTGTCGGGCGGCTTCCTGCTGATTCTCTGCATCCCGACGCTGTCGCTGCGACTCGGCACCAACGACGCCGGCACCGAACCGACGAACAAAACGACCCGGCAGGCCTACGACCTGCTGGCGGAAGGCTTCGGCCCCGGCTTCAACGGTCCCTTCGTGATGGTCGCGGCCCTGCCGGAAAAGGGTCAGGACCAGGGGCTGAACCAGCTCTGCAAGCAGCTCGAAAGCGAAGAAGGCGTCGCCGCCGTCACCGCGGTCGTGCTCAACCCGGCGAAGAACACCGGCACCTGCCAGGTCTACCCGACGACCTCGCCGCAGGCGGCCGCCACCACCTCCCTGCTCGATCACATCCGCAGCGACGTGATCCCGCCGATCGAGGCCAAGACGGGCGCCCAGATCCACGTCGGCGGCGTCAACGCCGTGTTCGAGGACTTCGGCGACGCGATCACCGAAAAGCTGCCGCTCTTCATCGGCGTCGTCGTCCTGCTCTCGGCGCTGCTGCTGATGACCGTCTTCCGCTCGATCCTGGTGCCGCTGAAGGCGATCGTGATGAACCTGCTCTCGATCGGCGCCGCCTTCGGCATCATCGTCGCGGTCTTCCAGTGGGGCTGGGGCGCGAGCGTGATCGGCGTCGACAACACCGGCCCGATCATCTCCTTCTTCCCGATCTTCCTCTTCGCGATCGTCTTCGGGCTCTCGATGGACTACGAGGTCTTCCTGATGTCGCGGATCCACGAGGAGTGGGAGCACAGCCACGACGAGACCGAGGCGGTGACCCGCGGCCTCGCCCTGACCGGACGAGTGATCACCGCCGCCGCAGTGATCATGGTCACCGTCTTCGCCTCCTTCATGCTCGGCGACGAACGGGTGATCAAACTCTTCGGCCTCGGCCTCGCCTCCGCCGTCCTGCTCGACGCGGTCGTCATCCGCACCGTCCTGGTGCCGGCGATCATGCAGCTGTTCGGCAAGTCCGCCTGGTGGTTCCCCGACTGGCTCAGCCGCATCCTCCCCAAGCTCCATGTGGAGCCTGGCGACCACGACCTCGCCGACGCCCTGCATCCGGCGGTCGCGAACGAGCCCGAGCCGCTGCCGGAGACCGAGTAGGACGTCGGCGTTGCGGGGAGGGTGCTCGCCACCCTCCGTGGGCAGGCAGGGCGGCGAGCACCCTCC